>NZ_CP012678.1:1868236-2179608 GCF_001298525.1 Psychrobacter urativorans | reverse complement strand
CGTAGCCATAATAACTTAAGCGCTCAACGCTCGTGGCATTATTATGATTACGTACGCGCCCTTCAAAGCTCGCAAACGCCCCGCAGCTGTCGTCATCGAGCATTGCTTTAAGTCTACTCTCGTCAATAGCGATATCGAGTAACGCAAAACCATCACGCTGAGCGATTGTATAAGCATCATCAACGCTACGTTTGATACGCATAGATTGACTGTGTACGTCCTTGCTTTCATTTTCTATATCAGCATTTATATGCATACTATTTACGCTATCGTTCATGATTAACCACCTGCTACCGGTAAAATAAACACCACATTATCGCCATCATTAAGCACTTCTATCCACTTCACGAAGTAATCATTTACCGCGACCCGTAATTCGGATTGGGGACGGCTAAAACGATGCTTTTGACTTAACTGCTCGTATAAATCAGTGAGCGAGGTGGACTTTTGAACAGTGATTTTTTCTTCATGACAATTGGCTTCATCTGCTAAACCAGCAAAATATAAAACATTAATATCCATGGTGTTATCTATAGGACTATCTGTAATTTTTGTGGTAACGCTCATAGATTTCTCCTGTAGTCGCTATTTAATATGCTGTCATCAATTTGATGGATGGTAATAATCCGATTTGCCACCTGTTTTATTTATCAGGTGAATATTATCAATAACAATATCATGCGATAAGGCTTTGGTCATATCATATATCGTCAAACAGGCAATACTGACAGCGGTTAACGCTTCCATTTCGACACCGGTTTTATGCGTCACTTTTACCGTTGCCGTCACGGTGATTGCCTGAAGATTGTCGTCAAAAGTAAAGGTTAGATTAATCTTATCGAGCGGTAAAGGGTGACAAAGTGGAATCAAATCATGGGTACGCTTTGCCGCCATAATCCCCGCAATATGCGCAGTTTGGGTGATACTACCTTTTTTCGTCATGCCATCAGCCGCTTTAATCTTCTCATAAATATCTATGGGAAAACGCACTTGCCCGCTGGCATGCGCTTCTCTCGTCGTTGCGGTCTTGCCACTCACATCGACCATATTGATATCGCCATTAGCGTCTAAATGCGATAAAGATGACGTTAATTTAGCAGGTATATTTTGATCAGTATTGGTATTAGCGGTCATTGGCAAACTCTCATTATTTTATTTATCATAAAGTGTATCATTTGTCTAAAGTAGTACAAGCGCGCTTAAAGTCTTCAGGAGTATTTAAATTGGTAAGTGGCAGCCATGCTTGAGGTACGGGAACTGCTTGTGTAATAGGTTTAATAAATCGCATCACTTTTCGCTCACCACAGTCAATATAAGCACGTAATTCATGCTCAATACTTAATTGATAAAGCCCTAATAACGGATATAAATGCGCGTCATCTGTGAGACAAATGACCGACTTATCAGTTGCTTGAGCGCTAAAAGGTTGTAGCTTTTGCCAAAGCTCACTAGCCGGAATTAAACTATCACAACTGATGACCAGTAACCATGATTCTGATTTATTTTTTATTGGAGTAGAATCATTTAAGTTTACTAACGTTTGTAGTGCTGACTCAATTGCCACTAAAGCGCCGCCCGTATCATTTGGATTAGTCGTGATTGTAGTGTCGTAAACGGTAGAATCATAATCAGCAATATGAAAAATAGGTAATTTTGGATTATTTGCTAATAACTCGGAATCAACCGTAAAACCACGCGCATTATCCGCAATCATAATAGGCACATTTAACATAAGCGCTTGCCTGACATGATAGTTCAGTAAGGTTTCATTGGTAGGTAACATCAGCGCTGCTTTAGGCGAACCCATACGCTTGGACGCACCGCCTGCTAAAATTACCACACCCGCCAAACTATGTGACCCGTGTGACTTATCCGTACTATCAGTCATGGCTAGGATTGCTACGCATAAAGTGCGGTACAAAGTTGCACGGACGCGTACGGCTATCAAACTGCGCTTTTAATATATCTTCCCAACCAGTACGGCAAGCACCCGTTGAACCGGGCAAACAAAAAATACCGGTACTGTTTGCCATACCTGCAATCGCGCGCGACTGTATCGTTGACATACCAATATCATCTTTTGAGATTAAGCGGAACATTTCCCCAAAGCCATCAATCGACTTATCAAATAGGACAGTGACCGCCTCGGGCATACTGTCTCTGATAAAAAATCCAGTGCCGCCAGTTGTTATAACCGCATGTATTTTTGGATCAGCAATCCAACCGCTAATCACTGCACGAATCTGATAAATGTCATCGGTAATAATTTGACGGTCTGCCAAATGATGTCCCGCTGCCGTTAGACTGTCTGCTAAATACTGTCCTGAGGTGTCTTGCTCTAACGTGCGACTATCGGATACGCATAGCACCGCAATATTAAGCGGGATAAATTTGGCAATGGGCTTAGACATAGAGTTTCCTTAACGAAAATAATGATGAAAAACTTTAGTAGTAAATAGAAAAGTAGTTAACCGCCAATGATGGATAAATTATGCATGATACCGCTATTAGCTTCATGCAAATGATGATGCTCAGGCTTAATCGGCATAAAACTTTGTAGTGTTGTAATCAAACCCGCCACATCATTTTGGCGTAAGTAGTGACGAATATCGTAGTTGCCTTGGTCGAATAAACACAAATGCACTTTGCCAACACTACTCACGCGCAAACGATTGCAGTTGTCACAAAAGTGCGCGGCATACGGGGCAATCATACCAATACGCCCAAGATAATCCGGATGACTGTATTCTATCGCAGGACCATCGGCATGACCGCGCGCATTTGCCTGCCAACCGCGCGCTAATAAATAATCCGTAATACTATCGGCTTGGGCATGCTGCGCAAAAAATAAATCGCTATTATCACTGGTCTGCATAAATTCAATAAAACGATAAGTGACTGGACGAGTTTTGACATAATTCATGGCATCTAACAGATTTTGAAATGCTGTTTCTGCCATTAATACGCCATTTATTTTGAGCTTAATATCTGTCGTCTCTAACAACTTATCCATATTGCTCATTAATTGAGGCAATATATTAAAGCCGGTCATCTTATGAAAAATATTAGCATCAAAGCTGTCCATACTGATATTTAACTGATTTAATCCCGCACTTTGCCAATCGGCTAAATGTTTACCGAGCTTGTAGCCATTACTGCTCATCGCTACGGTTTTAATACCAGTAGTATTTTTAATAGTATCAATAATATCAACGACATCACGGCGAATAGACGGCTCACCGCCAGTAATGCGTACTTTTTCAGTGCCTACTTGCGCAAAGGCACGTATCAAAGTGGCAATTTCAGGCACGCTTAACTCTTCATCAGGACGCTTGCCCTGATAACCATTGGGCAAACAATATTCACAGCGAAAATTACAAACATCGGTAATGGATAAGCGCAGATAGGTCAAACGCCGTGAAAAACTATCCGTTAATTGCTGTTCATTATCACTATATGAGTCAGCAGGCGCTGTATCAGTAAGGCGGTTTGAAGACGTACTGGCAACAGAATCTACCAAAAAATCGCTACTCAAAGGACTGTGACCATCAACACTAACCGACGTTGCAACAGGCGTATATAATTGCGCGTTCTGTATTTTTGGGGCGTGATAGGTCATAGTATATTACCGTTCATCTTGCATCGCTGTGTAAATAATAACGTCACTATCATAATATCTAAAAGGCGTGGTTATGATGTTAAGAATGGTTGTTTATTAGGCGTTGCTGTTCATCAATTGTCATCAAAAATAAATGCTTCTTTATGACCAAGGAAATGGCTGCACCTGCACCATCTCGCCTGCTGCTACGTTGCCTGTTTCTTGCGCTAACACAATCATACAATTGGCTTGACTGAGGTATTTAATGCGATGAGATTGCTGCTTTGCAAAGCCGACGACTTCAAAATTGCCCTTACTATCTTGAGATAAGATGCCCCGTTGGAAATCTTTGCGTCCGACTGATTTTTTAATGTCTTCTTTAAGTGTTGCTTGCACGGTCAATGCCATCGGTAAATTATAAGCGCGCACGCCAGATAAGCGCCATAACGCGGGCATGACCAATTGCAACGTCCCAACCACGGTAGACAATGGATTACCGGGTAAGCCAAAGTACAATACGGGCTTATCGACACCTCTATTTAACTCACCAAAAACGAACGGTTTACCCGGTTTCATGGCGACTTTATAGTGGTTTATTTTCCCTAATTGCTCAATGACTAGCGTTAAAAAGTCATAATCGCCGACGGACACGCCAGCGGTAGAAATCAGCACATCACACTCATGCATGGCTTTGGTGACGGCACTGGTAGTCTGCTCTAAACTGTCAGGAATAATGCCATAGTCGCGTATGGTAATGGGTAAATCGGACAGCATACTTTTAAGCGTGGGCGTATTGGAGTTATAAATTTGCGCCAAATGGGTCAATGGTTCACCTAACGCCACCAACTCATCGCCCGTAGCTAATAAGCCAACCACAAGCGGTTTATAAACATTAACTTTATCGATACCGAGATTGGCAAGTAAGCTAATATCAGCAGGATTCAAGCGTTTACCTACAGTTAACACCACCTCATTTAAATTGATTTCTTCACCTTGTTTGCGAATATTACTATCAACTGTAGCCAGTTCAGATAACGTTATTAGATATGGTTGCGACTTATCAATGGTGTTTTTTATAACTGCAAAATTGGTATTCTCTTGCATAATGACAGTATTGCAGTCGCTAGGAACAACAGCGCCAGTAAAAATACGCACGCCTTGCCCTGCTTGCAAGCTACCAGAAAATGGTGTGCCCGCTTGCGACTCGCCAATAATTTCGATAGTCGCATCTTTACTTAAATCACTGCCTGCCGCAATACCATAACCGTCCATCGCTGATACGTCTTGTCGAGGAATCGTCAATGGCGAGGCAATATCTTGGGCGAGAATATGGTTTTGGCTATCTAATAACGTGCACGTTTGCGTCTCTCTTTTAGCGATAGGAAAATCAGTTTGGTTATAAGTGTCAATACGCTGCGTGATGGCTTGCTGAAGGTCTTCAAGGGTAATCATAAAGGGAGACTCTTTATCAATATTATTATTTAGCATGAATACTTTGCTAAGATGTGTCAACATCATAGCGAGATTTACGATACATTACGGTAGTGATTTTATTAAATAGCTAAGTCATTAAATAGCTAGGTCAATTTAAGATATGGTACGATTCATTACTCTTATTAATAAAAAATATGGTGTTATGTCGGTCTATCAGCTCAAATCTCAGTTTCAAAATCAGCTGCGTCCCATCAGCAATGAGCTAGTGCGACTTGGAGTTACAGCAAATCAAATTACTATCAGCGCGATTGTTCTGAGTGCAGGAACGGCTTATCTTATTGCCACATCGGCACACTATCAAAGAAAACATAAGGTATGGTGGATACTACCGCTATCCCTATTTGCACGTATGTCACTCAATGCCATCGACGGTATGATGGCGCGTGAACATGGTCAAGCATCACAAATGGGAGCGATACTTAATGAAGTAGGAGATATCATCTCTGATAGTCTATTAATTGCCAGTTTGTCTCCATCTTTACACGCCGTTTTTTCTGAAGCATCAGATATTTATATTGTAGATTTTAATCATAAGCATTCGGCTTACTCTTTATCATCGCCCCACTCACATCTCCGCTTGATTAATGGCTTAAGCACACTAACCGAGTTGATTGCTATTTTCTCTAATGTATCAACGAGTCAACGCGCCAATCATGGACCACTGGGTAAAAGCGATAGAGCATTAGAGCTTGGTCTTATTGGTGCGCTCGTGGCATTAGGCAATCATCACTATGCTCATCGAGCCATTCACTATATTCGGCTGTTATTTTGGCTAAACGAGTGGTTATTAATCAAGACCTGCTTTAATCGACTTAGTTTTATTGCTCATTATTATTTTGACAGTATGTATCCCGCGCCGATGCTCAGAGTTTTAAATAAGCAATCAAAACCTTTATCAGCGTCGTATATGCAACAGCCTATTCAAGGAAACGCCATTATGAACAACGACCTTAATATTAATACAGCCGCTAGTCCTATTATTGCTCAGCAAAGCTGTTTTAATGCTTATGATGGCACCGCGATTTATTATCGCTATTGGTTAACGATGCCGTTAGCAGAGGTTGCCAAACGGTCAGCTCAGGCGATTGATGACCCGCAAAAGCAAGTCATTCTCTTACATCGCGGGCATGAGCATTCTGGGCGTTTAAATGAGCTTGGGGAGTGTTTTGCACAAGCTGGCTATCAGGTATTCGCATGGGATGCGCGGGGCAATGGACGTTCTGGTGGCATTAAAGACCATGCCGATAGCGTCACTGAACTTGAGCGCGATTTGAATGATTTTGTTAATTTGGTAATAGCGCAAACAGGGATTGCTATAGAAAACACCATGATTATCGCGAGTAGTATCGGTGCGACGCTAGCCGCAGCATGGGTTCATGATTATGCGCCGACTATTCGCGGCATGATACTGGGCACGCCAGCCATTAGCATTCGTCTTTACCTGCCACTTGCCATTCCTGTCCTAAAAATTGCGCGTAAATTTGGACTGATGTCACGAGTCTCAAGCTATGTTAAAGCGCAAGTATTAACCCATGATAAAGCAGCGCAAGCCGCCTACAATGCTGACCCGCTCATCTCAGGCTCTATATCTAGCGATTTACTCATCGATACTCACGCCACAGGTCAGCGTTTATTAGACGATGCCAGTGCCATAACTGTACCGACCTTTATACTTTGTGCGGGCAAAGATTATGTAGTAGACAAACAAGCGGAGCGTGATTTTTACGACCAACTCAGTGCACCCATTAAACGCTGGCAATTGTATCCCGACAGCTTTCATGCCATTTTTCATGAAACCAATAAAGCGGACATTTTTGCCGACTGTATTGGGTTTGCCGATAGCTTATTTGTCCAACCTGTTAAAACGGTTGATTTGACCAACGCACACCAGAGTAGCGCCAGTAAAGACAAAGTTGACCGTCTTGCTATCAAGCCCTTTAACCCAAACTTTGCCTTCACACGCTTTGCCATGCAAAAATTTGGGCACGTGAGCGACGCTATTGCCACCGGACTTGAGCATGGTTTTGACTCTGGCAGCTCACTGGATAAAGTATATGTCAATACCCCAAATGGTAAAAATTACTTTGGCAAAGTCGTCGATAAGTTCTATCTAAGCAATATCGGTTGGCAAGGTATTCGTATTCGCCGCGAGCACTTACTTGAGCTTGCCCGTATTGCCATTGCCAAGCGTTCACACGCTGATGACCACTATAATAACTACTCTACACAATCGCTGCGAGTGTTAGACATTGCCAGTGGTAATGGCTATTACGTGTTTGATTTATTAGCTGAGTTTGACTCTTTACACGCTGAGCTGAGAGATTATGACCGTCATAATGTGCAAGTACTCACTGATAGAGCTAATGAGCTCGGCGTTAGTGAGCGTGTGATGGCGTTGGAAAAAGATGCTTTTGACCTAACAAGTTATACGTCTATTATTGCTGATACCGCTGCTGATAACACAAACAACCTTTTCGATATCGCCATTGCCTCAGGAATTTTCGAATTATTCTCAGACAATACCTTGGTAAGTACCGCACTCACTGGCATTCATAGCAGCTTAGCAGCAGGCGGTTATCTGCTTTACACCAATCAACCTTGGCACCCTGAACAAGAATTTATTAGTAAAACTCTGAATAATCATCGTGGTAGCAATTGGGTGATGCGTTGCCGCTCGCAAGCGGAAATGGATCAATTGGTCACCCAAGCGGGTTTTACTAAGCTCGATATGCGTATCGACCGCTTTGGCATTTTCACGGTGTCTTTAGCCGTTAAGCAAGAAATGGTGAATATTAAAGACTTGAGTAGTCAATCGCTTACTCAAACAATCAACGATAAATCCGCCTGATGACTGCGCCTTATACGCGTGTTCAATTATTCTCTGGTGGCGGCGCACGCTTTGGCTATTATCTCGGCAGCTACGCGGCATTATGTGAGCATAATCTCAAGCCTGATTTAATCATCGCCAGTTGCGGTGGTAGTTTAGCCGCCTTATTGGTAGACATAGCGCCCGAGCCTAAACAGCTTCAAGCACTCTCTATTAGCCAAGAGTTATTTAACGTGGTACGTGCTAGCCAACCGCGTGTGCCAAATCATGGAAATAGACACTCTCTATTATCAAAAACGGGCTATTTCCCCCAAGCCATAAAACGCTGGTTATTATCAAAACATGAACATAGGCTCAATCACTTTCATCGCACGGATACGCATGACAGCTTGCTTAGCGAACTTCAACATTTTGCTATGTTTGACATAATAGACGAAGCAGATTGGCTTGAAAGTTTAATGAGCCTTAAAGATAGTACAACAAATGCTTCTTATAAATTTACAGCTTTAACAGCGCCAGATATTGCGATTATTGCCAGTCGCTTATTACCTGCTCATGCCTCAATCGCGCCTGCCTTTTTACAAGAGGTATTATTCGCACCCACCAATATAGTCGCTCAAAGCCAGTTTAGTTTCGACTGCCCTATTCATGCCTATGCACCGCAAAGAATTGCACCGTCTATTCACATGATTGAAAAGTGGGATATTAGCCAAGCCGTAAGAGTATCAATGGCGGATAT
The DNA here is from genome assembly GCF_001298525.1 of Psychrobacter urativorans. Taxonomy (NCBI): domain Bacteria; kingdom Pseudomonadati; phylum Pseudomonadota; class Gammaproteobacteria; order Moraxellales; family Moraxellaceae; genus Psychrobacter; species Psychrobacter urativorans. The sequence goes on along the minus strand of NZ_CP012678.1, from coordinate 2,170,950 downwards.
GTACTATCTACAACCACGATATATAGAAGATTTAGGATGGTGTCTGGGCGGCGTTATTGACCTGACACCCATTGAATTGGCAAGCCAGTTAGGACAACGCATATTTGCTGAAACAAAAGCGCCGTATGATAAACACTTGGCAACGCCTGCTATCAAGCGCATATTTGGCTTTGACCCAAACAGTCGTTTAAATGCCGTACATAATTTTAAATCAAATCATCTGCAACATAACGCCCAAATCCACTGGTTGCCATTTGCCGATAATGGACAAGCGTTAGCCGGACAACATGTACAAAAGCGGATGAATTTTAGAGCAGGTCTGATAGAGCTGATTCATCCTGAATACGATGGCTTTGTGCAGCAGATGCAGGCGCAATGGCAATATGGCTATGAGCGTACTCGTGACTTTCTTGAACACTCAAGGCTATCAATATGAATATAAAGCTGCCCTGCCAATACGTTAATAATAAATCGCACAAACCTTGCGTCATTATTATCGGTGGCACCAGCGGTATTGGGCTAGCGTTAGCGCTTGAGCATATAAAGCTTGGCTGGGATGTCATTGTAGTTGGTAGCAGTTTAGAGAAAATTCAGGCTTTAAATAAGTACTATCCAATGCTAACGACCATTCAAAACGATGTTAGCAAACCTGACAATCGACAAAAATTATTCCAACAACTTAATGAACAATTCAACGCGCAACCCTTTGAGCGCCTGATATATTGTGCGGGTTGGTATCTTAATGAGCGCGTTACGACACTCAATCAAGTAGATAGCGCCCACTCATTAGCCGTTAATCTACAAGCTTTTAATGATATTTTTGCATGGGCAAGTGAAAATTTAAAGCAGCAGGATTATGACAATGAATACAAATCACAGCGTTATAGCGACCAATATCCCTCTCAAAAGCCAGCATTGATATGTTTGTCCTCTATCGCTGGGTTACTAGATTATCCGTATACCAGTCTGTATGCCAAATGCAAACGTGCCATGATTGCCACCGCTAGCGCCTACCGACTTGCTCTCGCGCCTTTTAATATTCAAGTCACCTGCATTGCTTCAGGCTATGTAAATACGCAAGCATTGCGCGATTTAAACGATGGTGATACCAGTCACAAACCCTTTATTATGTCTGAACAGACGGCGGTAAAACATATCATGCATGCTATAAATCATGACGTCGTATTGGCAATTTTTCCAAAACGTATGCGCTATCTAATCCATATTCTAAACAGTCTGCCTTCACCACTGCTTAACATCATCATGCGGCAAAAGTTGGACAAGTAACATCAATTTAGCAAATATAAATAACCCTTAATACATCAGCCAATAAATTACAGTAAAAAGCGGCACGCCTATCAATAAACTATCAATCCTATCTAGTATTCCACCATGTCCGGGTAATATCGTACCCGTATCTTTAATACCGTGATGGCGCTTAAATGCCGATTCTAATAAATCCCCCATAATACCGCTGACTGCCAATAAAATAGCAAAGGCAAAGCTTGTGACCCAACTAAAGGGCGTTACTAAGATGCCTAATATGGTCGCCAAACTTGCAGATAATAAGCTACCAAACAATGCGCCTTCGATGGTTTTATTAGGGCTTACACGTGGTGCTAATTTGCGCTGAAATAAGCGACCACCCAATAATCGCCCACATAGATATTGGCTAATGTCATTAAATTGACTGGCAAATAGGACAAACAACAGCACGCCATCCATACTACGATTGAAACTTAAATGATGCAGCGCCAATAGGCTAATAATCAAGCAAACTAGCAGCATTAATAACCCTATATCTAATATTCCCCTGTGAGAAACAGACAATAAACTAAGGTTAGAAACGTTAAGGCTAGAAGCACTATTATGAGCGTTAATTTGACTGGATTGTTGAGCAGCGAGCTTTTGTAGAAGTTTGTTTTTACTAGGCAGTCGCCATAGTCTAAATATCTCATACAGCCCTTGTAGACCAATGACGATAAACAACCCATCGAGCACCCACCAGTAAATATAATCTCCGAACGCATTGGTGATTTGTGCCAATAAATAACACCCAAACAGTAACGCTAGCATCCACCACCATGAGCGGGTAATAAGATATATCGACGGCAGTTTTTTGCGATTTTTTGGAATTGATAACACTATCCATACCAGTATATTAATCGACAGGATACTGATAATAAAGATATGGTCTGGGTTCAGTGTCATGCGCCACGCTCTCTCACGATATTGATACAAGCCATCAATGTATAGGGTTACGCTTATCATTGGCAATAGCCAGTACCAAAGACGCAGGCAAATAACCCTCCGCCAGTCGCGCATGCGGATAATAGTGCGCAATCCACGCGCGATAACTGTCCGTCGTCAGCGTGCCACAATAGACCAAATAGAGCACTTGCACGCCCACACTGCGTGATAATCCCATCACGCAATGAAAGTTAATGAGCGTTATATCCGTAGGATTACCCGCTATGTTATTTTTATCAGTAACCGCAGTAGGCTGAATATCATTCGATAGGGTTAACGCGTCAAGTTGCTGAAACAAGTGAATATAGTCTTTGGGCGATACGTCACTTAATGAGCGCAAATCTAATAGTGGAAAATAAAAATAATGGCAATGACCATTAAACTTAAATTTTGCACGTGCCTTGCTGCTAGCCTTGCTGATGTTATTACTGCAACATTGTGACGCTACCTTTAGCTTATTAATATGACTGGACACCTCTACAGCAAAATCAACCACGATAATTTGATACGGTACAATTGGTATAGCTGATGCTAATAAACCAGAACTGGATAACCAATGCGTGAGATAACCCTCTACATTGGCTTGTGCGAGCCGCGGTGAGGCAACGATAAAGAGACTATGATTGATCGGATATAATATGGGCGCAGTGACTTGCGCGTTGTTCTTTTTGAGTTTCGTTTTGAGCTTGGTTTTGAGCCTTGCCTTAAAATAGCGTTGCCCTATCAGCGATATCCCATTATAAATCAGTAGCATAGGCGCGAATTTAATCCAAGTAGATAAAGCTAATTCCCCCCTACTGTTCTTTTGAAACCCATTGTTGTCCAACGCAGCATTAGGCTGCTGATGTGCCCACGCTAGAGTCATAAAACTCACTAACCAATAGAGTGCAATCACAATCGATAGGTTTTCTATCACCGACCGTTCAGCAAGTGTGGTCATAATTATCATGGTACTGATATAAAATCCTGCAATGGCAATCAATAAAAACCCCATCATGCCCAATACAAGATACTGGCTGACTTGCGTATTGCGGATTAAATGTGAGAGCTGAAACACGATTCCGGCGAGTATTATTCCGCCTACTACATCGAGTAAATGATGCTGATAAGTCAGCACAGTTGAGGCAATAATGAACCCACATACGCTCACAAGCAACAGTCGATAGCTGCTTAACAGCCATATCTTATTGGCGTCGATGACATTCCATAGCGACAATCCTATTAATAGGGCATAGCTGACGTGCAACGATGGTAATTGATTAAACGGCTTATCGGTGACCATTAAAAACTGATAACCAATCTGTGTCCAATCATCAGGCATTGGTCGATGCAATGAGAATCGAGCGGGATAGCAATAAAAAATCAAGCAAGCCATTATCGTTGCTACTATTAAACGCCGCGTCAGTAAGACCAACTGCAACATCGTACGTACCATAAAAAAGCTGGCAACAAACAATAGCAACGACCAACTGTACGGCACAATCATCACTGGAATAAATGGAATTGCATTATCGAATGTAATGGCTAAATTGTGGACTCGTGAGGGCGCTATCTCGTACAGCGTAGCGCTATAGCTGTTGGTTAAGGTATACAACAAATAAAATATCGCTAACGTCAGCGCTAAATATCGAACGCGTACTGAGTTCGATACAGCATGAGCCATGGGCAAAGTATTCAATAAAATAGCCCTTACATATTCATGCAACTATGGGAATACGGACATGCTGCAAACATTCGGATTTTTTAGCCTAGAGTGCCGCTTTACTAATTATTCTTTATAACCGACAAATTGCACAACTGCGCTGAGACCTTTGTGACGCTTGCCTTCTGATAGACTCCGGTGCTTTTCAATACCGATAACTTCATGGAGCACGGCAAGCTCCATTTGTAATTTTGCTAGTGACATAAATCTATCTTTTTGTGAGGCATCAGGTCCACCGATACCTGCCATTTTGGTTTGCTCATAAGTATAGGCTTCAAGGATAAAGACACCACCATGTTTTAACGCCGGTTCAATTTGTGCATGAACCTGCTGACGCAAGGTATCAGGCAGATGTACTGAAATAGACACAATGCCATCCCATTGCTGATTGCCAAAATCGTATTCAGCCAAATCTGCAACTTGCGTAGTGATATGAACGCCCTTATCACTGGCTAATTTTAGGGCTTTTTTTAAGCCGACTTCAGATAAATCAATCGCAGTCACTTCATAGCCTTGTTCAGCTAAAAAAACCGCATTTCTGCCTTCGCCTTCCGCTAAACACAGCACGCGTCCGCCTGAGGGTATTCTCTGAAACACCTCTTTTAGAAAGTCATTAGGTTCTGTGCCAAAGACATACTCTGCTTCACTGTAGCGTTGATCCCACATGATTATCTTCCTTTTAAGATTCAAAGTGATGCCTTAATCTAGCATTTAATCACTGGTATTGTCTGTACAGAATCTTCACCAAAAAACTTCATTGGGCCTTCAATTGACCATCAATCTTACCTAAAAACTGACAAACATTAATTTTTGTCAAATATAGTTTGGTAGCTATACGTTATCGTGCTAAAACCTATAATACAATTATAAACGTTAGGGAATACATCATATGCGAACCTTTAGAACTCAACTATTTGTCGTCGCGACATTATTTATAGTGGCTATTCCTGCTTATGCTGATGATTATTTATGTAGTTATAGCGCCCGTATCTCTTACGCGGATAAACACAACTCCAATGGTGTGTCCATTGCAAATAACTATAGTAATAGCACCGTTGCGGGCATTCTTAGACAAGATAGAGCCAACTTTTATGTCTTTAATAAGAAAGATCGCGAAGATGAAAAAGATTGTATCTTTCACTCTAAAGCGGCAAGAGCGAATATGCAAAAATCAATTGCAGCCGGTAGCATTCCCCAGTATGCAAAACAAATCATCGTCGATGAAAATCCGTTAATCAACGTTGACGTTTATAGTGGTCATGTCGATATTAAAATTATTGAGTCGAGCTACACACCACCTCGTAGTACCATTCGATAATGGTTAATGGTATTGTTAAGTTAAAAGGCATTGAATCAAAAAGTATTGCATTACAAAGTACTATTAATGATAATTTAAAATAAAAGGGTATCAAACGAATCCTATTCATCGAGGAGTTAGCATGAGCCACCCAATCATCCCGAGCCATTGGAAAATAAAACGTTCTACGCACTTTTTTACCAAGGATAAAGTACCCAAAGCCCTATTAACCCATCACAACACCGCAGCAGGCGTATACGGTCAAATTTGCGTCATGCAAGGCACGGTCACCTTTTACGGCTTTGCTGATGAAGCCGCTACCGTACCTGAGCAAACTATCGTCATTCAGGCAGGACAATTTGCCGTCAGTCCGCCCGAATATTGGCACCGCGTCGAACTCAGTGATGACGCCCAGTTTAATATTAATTTTTGGACTGAAAGCGATGCCGGTAATAAATCAATGTTCAATGCGTCGACTATTCACACTAAACCGATTGAAGCCTTGTTTGAGCAGACAGATAGCGATAAACCTGCTGAATAATACGAAAATAAACACGAAAATAACTACTTAATTTATACCTATTTTATAGGCGCTGACTCTACAGAATCAGCGCCTTAACTTTTTATGCTGCTCATAGATTATTAAGCAAATTTACTCTGCAGTTAGCTTAACCAATAAGTCATGTATTTCGTTCTTCAATACTTTATCTTCAATTTTATTACAGCTGATTTTTGCATTTTGTAGATTAGTGATAGCCGCTTCCGTTTGACCCAATTCAATTTGCAATACCGCCATTGAAAAGGCAATCGACGACATAAAGTCTTTCGAATTTATCGCAATGGCTTTTGCAAGCGCTTTTTCGTAGATAACCAATGCCTCTTCCAATTCCTCGGTAAAATCAGCAAGGGTTTCCCATTGTACGGGATGATCTTTATCCGTATTTTCGTTATCCGTACATATCGCCTGCAAGGTGGCATAAAGCGTATCAAAAGCTTCTTGATTACCTCTATTATTAGCTTCCAACAATTCTTCAGCTAAAATATAGACGGATTGATATATTTTGGTATTAACCATGACTGGTTTCCTTTTTTACGACTCATAAATGAATAATGTCTAGACACTCGAACAGAATATAAAAACTCTGCACATAGTAACCGCTGATAGCGTAAAAGCCAGTTATTTTAAATTTTAAGCGCGATGAAGGTTCTAAATAGTACGGTTGATGTTCAGCTTGAGTCGTTCATGATGCTCACAGCCACTACGAGACCCGTTATTGCAAGCGATGGCATACCACTCAGCTGCTTTAACTTTATCCTGAAGTAAGCCTTCGCCATTTTCATACATCAGACCAAGATTGAACTGCGCATGGACATTATTAAGGGTGGCAGCTCTTTGGAACCACTCGGCGGCTTTCTGATAATCTTGTTGCACGCCTTCACCTTTTTTGTACAGGATGCCAAGGTTGAACTGAGCATGGCTGTTATTTTGATTGGCTGCTCTTAGAAACCATTCAGCTGCTTGGGTGTCATCTTCAGGCACACCTTCGCCTTTTTCATAGAGGGCGCCAAGGTTAAATTGAGCGTGGTCATTATTTTGATCCGCCGCTTTCTGTAACCATTCAGCAGCCTTTTTATAGTCTTGGGGTACGCCTTCACCTTTCTTGTACATGATGCCAAGATTATATTGAGCATGACTATTATTTTGTTCCGCCGCTTTTTGAAACCACTTCGCCGCCTTAGCATTATCCTGAAGCACGCCTTCGCCTTTTTTATACAGTACGCCAAGATTAAACTGAGCAACCGCATGACCTTGATTGGCAGCTTTTTGGTAGCGTTCCACGGCTGTAGCATCATTCAGAGAGATGCCATCATTACTAAGCACTTCAAGATAATACTGAGCAATAGCGTGCCCTTGATGATCGGCAGCTTTTTGATGCCATTTAGCACCTCTGACATCATCTTGCGAGACACTATTGGTATAAATTAAGCCCAAAATGTACTGGGCAACAGTATGACCTTGGTCAGCGGCTTTTTGATACCATTCAGAACCTTTCGCCTCATCCTGAACGACACCTCTGCCATTACTATACATAGAGCCAAGACTAAACTGTGCTTCGGCATAGCCTTGGCTTGCAGATTTTTGGTACCATGCCGCGGCTTTAGTATTATCCTGAATGACCCCTTCGCCTTTTTCATACTGACGCCCCAGCCGAAACTGGGCTATAGCATGACCTTGATTGGCAGCTTTTTGAAACCATGTAGCGGCTTTAGCGTTATCCTGAAACACGTCTTCGCCATTTTCATACATCAGCCCAAGATTGAATTGAGCTTCAGCCTGACCTTTAAATGCCAATAGTTTAGTATGAGCAACCTCTACCGCACTGGCTGATATTGGTAGCTTAAGCCGTTTGCCTACAGCTAATGTTTTATAAATAAAGGTTCGTTTTGGTATTTGCCAACTCATTATTATTCCTTTAAACAATACAAGTAATTCAGCCTTTGCCATTATGATAAGCAGCACGATGACTATTATAGGCAGCACTTAGGTTCAATTCGTTATTATTTTAAATATCTTATACTCACTGCTATTTTACTGCTGTTTTTTAGCATCATATCGCTATATGAATTTCTATGCTATAGCGTTGTCTAGTGCATGGCCGCTGCCTTAATGATATATGTCACTCATCAATAGTAGGGGTGGTCGCAGTTACAGAGATATTATGTGCTAACATCCAGTATAAAATCGCTATACACTTCCGCTGTGACTTACCAATAGGTTTTATTAATAGGACTCTATCTTATGATAGTTAGGTTGAATAATTACTTGCAGCATCATTGGCTTATAAGCCATTGGCGGTTGATAGGAAGTCTCATAGGTGGTGCGATTATCGGTACGATTATCGCGATAATATGGGCGGTGTCCTTTAGTACCAGCTTTATCATCGGCTGGGATAGTGCCATTTTAATCTATATCGTCAGTATCGTCGTTATGATGCGCAAGAATACTATTCATGACCATCTGATCCAAGTGCATGAAGGCAAGGTCATTATTTTAACCCTCATTATGATGGCAAGTTTGATTTGTTTATTAGCAATCGTTAGGCAAACGCAAATTGGCAAAGACTATCAAGGTATGGAGCGCATTTTCACTCCTGTACTCACGGTGAGTACTATTTTTATTAATTGGCTGATGATACAAATTATTTTTGCGCTGCAATATGGTTATTTATATTTTGCTGAGCAACGTCAAGACGCACTGCTGCCTTTTATGTTTCCCGAATCTATGGCAGCGGTTAACAATCCCAGTGATACGACTGCCATGACGGTAGATGCTAAATTTGAAGACTTCTTTTATTGTGCCGTTGCCATTGGTACGTCCGGTCAGACGGCTGATATTGCGTTTACGTCAAAAGCAGGTAGAGGGCTTGCTACTCTTCATAGCATCATTGCCTTTGTATTTAACTTAGTGATTATCTCTTTATTAATTAATATCATCGCCAGTTACATCTAGGTTTTTTATAACTGAATAATTTCTTATAACCACATAAACGCTTAGAAATATGATCCACCGAAAAATTATCAATACCTCATGAATCTGCTAGTAGTTCACGACCATGCGGCGCATTAAAATCAATCTCAGGTCCAATAGGTATAATATGGGTTGGATTAATCGTGTCGTGACTCCCGTAGTAGTGCATTTTGGTATAGGGAATATTGACGGTTTCAGCAATACCTGCCACCTGATATAAATCTCGCAAATAACCCCAAAGATTTGGGTAATCGACAATGCGATGTAAATTACATTTAAAATGACCGACATAAACGCTATCAAAACGCACTAAGGTGGTAAATAATCGCCAATCCGCTTCTGTTATCGTGCTGCCCGTTAAGTAACGACGATTATCTAATCTAACTTCTAATACATCTAGTGCATTAAATAACTCGATTACCGCATTATCATAAGCGTCTTGGGTGGTGGCAAAACCAGCACGATACACGCCGTTATTGATGGCTGGATAAATATAGTCATTAAGCGCATCGATTTCTGCTAATAATTCTGGCGGTGAAAAATCTCCTGCCAATGCGCCAACCTCGTCAAATGCACTATTAAACATGCGAATGATTTCAGAGGATTCATTACTCACGATAGTGTTGGTTGTTTTATCCCATAAAATAGGCACAGTGACGCGACCCGTATAATCTGCTTGCGCAGCGATATAGATATCATATAAATGGGTGGCGTTAAAAATGGGATCAGCAATCACGCCCTCGCCATCATTAAATGTCCAACCTTCATCGCGCATAATAGGATTGACCACCGACATACTAATCATGTCTTCTAGACCTTTGAGTTTGCGATAGATAATGGTGCGGTGCGCCCAAGGACAGGCAAGCGAGACATATAAATGATAGCGATTCGGCTCAGCTTTAAAACCGCCGACCCCTGATGAACCCGCGCTGCCATCTGTGGTGACCCAATTTCTAAAACTGGATTCTTTACGCTCAAAGCTGCCACCAGTAGATTTGGTATCGTACCACTGATTTTGCCATTGTCCGTCTACTAATAAGCCCATATTGATTTCCTACTTATATTTATGTTATTTTTAATGGCGGAATTCCTTTAAAACTTTCCGCTATGAAAGTCGTCAAATGCTTGCACTATCTCAGCTCTAGTATTCATCACAAAAGGACCACCGCGAGCGATAGGCTCATGCAAAGGTTGTCCTGCGATTAATAAGAAACGCGCCCCATCATCACCACTACGTACCACAACCTGCTCACCCTGAGTCAGTATCCCAAGTTTTTGTGCTGCCAATGTATTGTTCTGATATTCAGCTACATCACTTTTACTATCGCTATCCGCATTCAATACACTGACATCACCTTCTATCATATAAACAAAGGCGTTGTGTTCCGTTGGTAGGGTCTGCTCAAAATCGGTATGGGCTGGGAGAGTAACATCGAGATAGGTTGGATAAGTATGATTATTAACCACGGGTCCAACCGTACCTTGATTCGTTTTCCCTGCGATGACTCGAATGGTCGACCCGTTTTCACGGCGCTCAAGCGGAGTCGATTCTGGTGGAAACTCTTGATATATCGGGTCACTCATTTTCGCGGTAGCTGGTAGATTGACCCACAGCTGAAAGCCTTTTAACAAACCTTCTTCCTGCTCTGGCATCTCTGAGTGCAGAATACCTCTTGCCGCGGTCATCCATTGCACGCCACCCGATTCAATCACCCCTTCATGACCGGCATTGTCCTTATGGCGCATACGTCCGTTAAGCAGATAAGTGACGGTCTCAAAACCTCGGTGCGGATGGGTCGGAAAGCCGCCCATATAATCATTGGCATCGTCACTTTCAAAACAGTCGAGCAATAAAAACGGGTCGAGCATATTCAGATGCGGTGAACCAATAATACGGGTGATCTTTACCCCATCACCGTCAGCAGTTTGAATACCGGAAAATTGTTGATGCAGCGTGCGATTTAGCACCGATTCGTGCTTATTGTTTTCAATAGTCATATCCATAACTATACTCCCGTATGGCGCTAACGCTTCTTATGCAGCTAAAGCGTATCGCTTTGATTTGAGTGTTTGCCTTTAATCAAACAATGATAAAATCATAACGGTTAACTCAATATAGATAAATAACCATAATTACAAATACAAGTTCTGTTTTGGAGAACAGTCATGGGTCAGCTAGAAGATATGGCGATGTTCGTACGGGTTGTTGATGCCGGTAGTATCACTCGCGCGGCTGAACAGCTCGATATCGCCAAGTCAGCCGTGAGCCGCCGACTAAAAGAGCTAGAAACGCGCATCGGTACACAACTCCTGAGCCGAACCACCCGTAAATCGAATTTAACAGCAGCGGGCGCGCACTATTATCAACAAGCAAAAACCATCTTGGATAAAGTGGATGTGCTGAATGAGCAAACGAGCGGCGCACCTACCACTGTCGAAGGCACACTCAAGATGACCGCGCCACTCTCATTCGGCTTGATGCACCTCAATACGGTGATTCATGACTATGCCAACCAGCATCCTAACTTGACCTTTGAGCTAGATTTTTCTGATCGGCAAGCTAATTTGATTGAAGAAGGCTACGAATTGGCTATTCGTATTGGAGAATTGAAAGACTCTAGTTATCAAGCCAAACGCTTAACGCCTATCCGCTCGGTGATTTGCGCCAGTCCGGAATATCTAAGAAAAATGGGCACGCCCAAAGTGATTAAAGATTTAAAGCATCACAGGGTTTTACAATATAGTCTGAGCAAGCACAACCACCTAGAGTTAACGGATACGCAAAGACAAACCCATATCTTATCAATGAATTCAAAAATGAAGGTCAATAATGGGGATTTTTTGCTAGATATGGCAATAAAAGGTCATGGTATCGTTTTCTTGCCTACCTTTATCGTCTATAAGACCTTGGCACGCGGTGAGTTAGTGCCCATACTGCAGAACTATCGGTTACCTGTATCCAATGCTTATGCGGTATATCCAAACAATCGCTTTTTATCGCAACGCTGCCGCTTGCTCATTGACCTTATTGTTGAGCGTTTCGGTGACAATCCGTATTGGGATGAGCTTTATTGAAAAGAACTTTATTGAGATGAATGTTAATTAAAATGAGGTTCAGTGAATGCTTGTATTGAGTTGCCAATATCAGATTCCTCTTCCCAATGCGCAGCGCCATAAATGGCATGGTTCTGTTGGTTGTGATGTGCCCACAGTGGATTACCATAATCAAAATGCCACCACTCTGTCGGTAGATTGCTAAAGCCTACTTGCGTCATCACCGTATACAATAAGCGTCTGTTATCACAAGCCGGATGCTCTGGCTGAGCTTCATAAAAATAGGTGTATGAGCGTTCGGTTGGCTCATCAAAGTCAGCACCCATATCCAGCCACTGACCAGTTGCCCGCTCAAATAACGTGATATCGACAGAACCTCCTGTCAAATGCGGGCTAATGAAATCTGAGCGAACAGGCGCCACAAACTGTGAGAGCAGTTGCTGCTGTTCAATGAGGCTAAGGTTTGGATATTTGATTTTGATAATATCGCCAACTTCATCTTGAACCGCTTGTTGCACAGCGCGTGAGCGCCATGCATCAAGTACCACAATACCTAAATGCTCCGGAAGCAAATCAGCTGCTTGTTGTAATTTTTGCACAACCGATTGTCTTGCCACGCAAATATTAATGGCATGCGCTACATTATGATCAAAATAAATGGGGAATTGCTTTAAATTCTCAATATTTGGAATCGTTTGTAACGGCTCATTGGATTCAATAATAGGAATTTTTTCTATATCTTGCCAGTTATGTGGGGCTTGTGTGGGTATGGGAGCTAACAGCATTTTATTCCTTAACATTGTCTTATTGTTGATGACTTTCTGGTTGATAACTTTCTAAGTAAATGATATCAATACCCTATTTTAATTTACGGTAGCTTAGTTGATAGAGGTTGGCATAAAATAAAAATGGTCAATAGTAACTATTGACCTTAATACTGCTTATAAAAATATTTGGTTATTGATTGCCCATGCTGATTAAACGCCTGCTTCACAAGTAATGGTTTTTTGTGTCTTATCAAAGCTTAAACTCAGATAACCACCCTGTTCGATTTCATAGCCGCTGGCATCATTTTTCACTATTGTTATATATTCATTTTCTTCTTTATCAATTTTTGGTAATTTAAATTGGGGACGTAAGGCGGTGAATTTACTATCCTTAAAATATAGTTTTAAATAATACCACTCATAGCCCTGTAGATATTCGACCTTTATTAGTGGCTGTCCGAATGCGTTAGCGTTCTTCAAGGTATAGGTAGTATAGACCTCTTCGCCCTCAATCTTTGGGTTACCTTTTACTTTGGTACTGGCAATGGATGCTTTATAACGTGCAGGTAGCTTGTCAGTAGGATTGACATAGCCACATCCTGACAACATTGGCTTCAAATAAGGTGTCCAATCCGTTGCTGCATTAGCAAAAGTGGTTTGCCCTAGAAAAATAACACTCAAAAACAGTAATGATTTTTTCATGATATCTACTCTTCTATGATATTTACTAAATTTAATAATACTAAAGGTACGATATACTTAAGATATTTTACATTTAAGGTACTTTATATTTTTAGCACTGCCAGTCATTTTTTATCTTATAAGCAGTGGCGCTTTAATTAAGATAGTAGCGGAAGCTCATAAATCTGTCGACTGAATTGGGCAAATGATTATTTATACCGTTGCATATTATTGATTGAATCATCTTTGATGAGGTGAACAAAATTAATATAGACGATGGTCATTCTTGAGTTTACGGTATTGATATATTGCTATGCTAGGATGAGTGTAATTGGCTATGTATCTTGCTACATAATCCTTAACGGCTAACCCAAATTCACTGGCGAGGAAAATCATCATGCGTTCATTAAAACAGCAGGTCATTTATAAAGCAGTGATTTATAAAGTAGTGATTGCGGTCTTCGCACTTGGGCTGACAATGAATGTTTGGGCTACCGATTTTTCCACTATACAAGCGGCAGCAAATCAAGGCGATGTTTCCGCTCAATATAATCTAGGTATGATGTACGAGCTTGGCAAAGGTGTGCAGCAGAATGATAGAAAAGCACTGGAATGGCTGCAAAAATCAGCACAGCAAGACGATATCGATGCGCAGTATAATCTTGGGATGAAGTATTATTTAGGTAAGGGCGTTGCTCAAGATAATAAGCAGGCGATTAAGTGGTGGCAACAGGCAGCCAACCAAGGTCATGCCAGCGCCCAATATAATCTAGGCGTGATGTATAGCAATGGCATCGGAGTTGCGCAGAATTACGCTAAAGCGTTTGATTGGTATCAAAAGGCAGCTGAGCAAGGAGAAGCGGAAGCGCAAAACAATCTTGGCGCGATGTACGAGAACAGCAAAGGCGTGCCGCAAGATTATGTGAAGGCAGTAGAATGGTATAAAAAGGCAGCGGCTCAGGACGAATATGCCTCCCAATATAATCTTGGATGGATGTACGAAAAAGGTTATGGCGTTCCAAAAGATAAAAAAACAGCATTCATGTGGTATCAAAAATCCGCTATTCAAGGTGATTCTATGGCGCAATATGTGATTGGCACGATGTATAAATACGGTGATGGTGTGGCAGCAGATAATGCTCAAGCAAAATTATGGTTGAGTAAAGCTTGTGATAATGGCATGCAAATCAGCTGCGATGAGTAAGACACACCAAGTACATAAAATAGAGTCAGCAGTAATAGCGTATTAAAGCATTTACCTTATAGTTTTCTTTTTATAATCAATAAACGACTTATTTAACTATTTGTATCATTGCGCAACGGGCGTACCCTCTGTGGTAAAAGCAAAGGCTTTATTACTATAGTCCGCTATCATCACCGCCTCGATAACTGGGGTAACCGTATCATCTATACCTTCCACTTCAATGATAAAGTTCGCGCCAGAGCCGCCCTTATCTTCTTCTTTTTCAACGATATAATTAAGTGTACCCATAGCACGTATCTCTACGGGGTTTTTGACATAAGACTTTAAAAGAGTGCCATCCGTACTGTAGTAATCAATTTTATTAATATAAAGCGATTTTTTTAGAGTTGTATTACGGACGCTAAGCGTGGCTGACAGTAAGGCTTTGCGGTTTTCTTTATCGGTATAAATGTCTGAATAAATCGGCACATAAAAGGTTTCTTTGTAGCGAAACTTACTACGGTCTACCTTGGCTGTGGTTTCAAGCTGGGTAATTGGGTCTTGATGCTTTTCTGAGTACAGAATATTGGGGTCATCTAAAGACTTATCACAGCTTGTCAGCACCCCTAAGCTCGAAATAAATAAGGCGGAGATATAGTATTTATTCATTATATTACCCTTTATGACCGTGATTGCTTAGTGTGCTTTTACCCCGACACTACGCAGAAACTGATTGATATCTTTATTAGCGCCATAAACTACCAGCACATCATTTTCTTGTAGCACTTGCTCTGGCGTCGCTAAGCCTTGAATATGAGGTCTGCGTTGCGAGCGACTAAAACTGTCTTCATAATGCTCATAGCACATAGTACTTAACAGTTTCAAATTAAACTTCTGTTCCATTTGAAGTGCGGCAACCGTTTTACCAATTAAAGCTTCTGGAATACCAATTTCAACGATACTAAAATTATCCGTCAAACTATACGAGTCTACAAAATAACGTAATGACAAGCGCTTTGCCCAGCGCATCGCTGATTCTTTTTCGGGGTGGAAGATATCATCAACCCCAATCGCTTGCAGCACTTTTTCGTGCAGTGGGTTAATACTGCGACTGATTAGACGCTTTGCTTTTAACGTTTTAAACAATGCCGTCGCCATGACATTTGCCCCTTGGTCTTCCCCAATGGCCACCACGACAATATCGGTATCGACAATCGGTAGACCATTGACCGTATATTCGTCGGTCGCGTCCATACAAATGGTATGGGTAATCAGCTCTTTATAAGCTTCGACCTTTTGCATACGGCTATCAATGGCAATCACTTCATGACCTTGACTGGTAAGCGCCATACCAAGTGAAGAACCAAAACTTCCTAAACCTGCAATGATAAATTTCATACTCTTCCTTGTGACGTGCGTATCTTTCAGTGCAATAGTAATCCAATACGTTAGTAATCTAATACTGTAATCATCTAAGACGCTAATAATACGATACTGTAATGAGGCAGTACGGCTCTATAGTATGATTAGTTAATAGTAATCTCTTCGGTGGGATAACGATAGTTACCTTGATGCTTGTTTTTAACCAAGGCGATAAAAATCGTTAACATCCCCACGCGCCCAACAAACATAATGACCGCCACCACCAATTTATTAAAAGTAGACAAATCAGCGGTTAGATTTAAACTTAAACCTACCGTACTATAAGCAGAAAAACATTCAAACACGACTTTGATTAAATCAAGCTCAGGCTGGTCGTAACTGATGAGCGTAACGCCAGTGCCAATCACTAACAACGATAACCACATGATTGAGAACGCCCGACGAATAGAGATGTCTGCAATTTCACGCCGGAATACTTCCACTTTGGTTTGACCACGAGCAATGCTCAGCGTATTTAACAGCGCAATGGCAAACGTGCTGGTTTTGATACCGCCACCAGTCGAATTGGGCGATGCACCAACCCACATCAAAAAAATGGTCAGCATAATCGTCGGGAACGCTAGCGCATCCATATCAGCGATATTAAACCCCGCGGTTCGCGGAGTAGCCGCTGTAAATAACCCCGTGATTACTTTACCAAAAAAGCTGGTGTGCTCCGCAAGGATGCCATGATATTCAAATATCATCACTCCAATCAGCCCTATCAGCAATAACGCGCCCGAGGTGACTAAGGTAATACGGCTATTCAGACTCAACAACCACGGCTGATAAGCATAGCGCTGACTGTCTCGATAAAACAAGCGCTGAGCTTGGTGGCACAAATAGCGCAGCAGATTGGCGACAATTAGAAACCCCATGCCCCCAAATAAAAACGTGGTACTAATAATCAGCTGTAAAGGATAATTAAAGCGCAGCGACTCATCATACAATCCTGCACTAAAAGTCGAAAACCCTGCATTACAAAATGCAGAAATCGCATGAAATCCCGAAAAGAATACCCGCTCAGAAAAAGTCATATTGGGTAAATCATAAATACTGATATAAATCAGAATAGCCGCTAACGCCTCAACCCCAAAAGTCACATACAGGATAGATTTCAGAGTCGTGACCGCATCACCCATTCGCCGTGCATAGGTCATCTCGCCAATACTCAGCTGAGTCTCATAACTGACCCCACCCTTAAAAAAGTAGCTAAAATAAGTCACAAACGTCAGAATGCCAAGCCCGCCAATTTGAATCAGCCCAATAATAATCACTTGCCCAAACGTGGTAAACCGCGTTGCCGTATCCACCACAATCAGCCCTGTGACGCATACCGCACTAGTCGCTGTGAATAGTGCATCAATAAACGATATCGGCTGCGTAGTGGCATTTGGCATCATTAATAATAGCGAGCCGACCAACACCACCGATAAAAAACTGAGTATAAAAAACTGTCCCGGTCTTAAAAAAGCCCGATTGAGATTAAAATCATTATCGGATATTTCACGAATAAAGGTGACTAATACCGCAATCTTAATGCTCGTAAAGCCATCAACGGGCATAGATAGTCCTGCGCGTAACACTGCCGTGAAATATACTGCCAGTAAGATAAGAATGGCGGCGCTGGTAAGCAAATCAAAAATCGCAACTTTATTGATTACCAGCGGTATTTTTGAATGAATATAACGCCCTACCGTGGCAACAAGCCCAAGTAACACAATCGCTAGATAGAAAATATGAAAGAGTTGTTGCAGCCATATCGAGAGCGTAAATCCGCTCTCAACCAAGGCAACCCCGACCCCAATGAGGCTGATAACAATCATAAATTTATTTAACAAACGATACGGTAGCGTTACGCGCATAGCTCAAATCCAAAATAGGAGAAACCAGCATACTTATACTCCTTTTTTTCGTCATCTGCTAAGACTGATTTTTAAGAATAGTAACCAGTTATGACTTTTTTTCTAACAAGTTTTAGGCGTATATGGATAAAAGTAAATATTAAAGCACGCCTTTAGTGTTGCCATCAGATCAATAATAAAAATATTTATGCATAAAAAAATACCGCTCTAGATATTCTAGAGCGGTATTTTTATTTAATTAAAGGCTTTTAATTAAACGTTAATGGTTATAAAAAGCTTGGTAAATGACGTGCTGGGTCAGTTTCGCGTGCTTTGATGGCATCTTCAACGGTCATGCCAAGGGCTTTGGCAACGCCTTCGCCATACGCAGGGTCACACATATTACAGTTACGAATGTGACGGTACTTGATAAATTCCAACGCGTCACCCATTCCTCGCGCGGTATTATCAAATAATACTTGCTGTTGCTCATCGCTCATCAAATGAAACAAGGCGCGTGGCTGACTGAAATAGTCGCTATCATCTTCACGGAAGTCATAATGCGCGGCATCACCATCAATCTTTAATGGTGGCTCAGCATAATCTGGCTGCTCTTGCCACTGGCTAAAGCTGTTTGGCTCATAGTGTGGACGACTACCATAGTTGTCATCGACACGCCCTTCACCATCACGATGATTGCTCATTACAGGGCAGCGTGGTTTGTTCACCGGAATCTGCTGATGATTGACACCGACACGGTAACGCTGAGCATCGGCGTAATTGATCAAACGATTTTGTAGCATTTTATCCGGTGAAACACTGATACCGGGTACTAGATTACTTGGGGCAAATGCCGCTTGTTCGACATCGACGAAGTAGTTGTCAGAATTTTTATTTAATTCAAATTCGCCGACTTCAATCAGCGGATAGTCACCTTTTGGCCATACTTTGGTCAAGTCAAACGGATGATAAGGGACGGTATCCGCCTCAGCTTCTGGCATGATTTGCACGTACATTTTCCACTTAGGAAAATCGCTATTTTCGATAGCATCGTACAAATCTTTTTGATGACTTTCACGATCCGAACCAACGATATCTGCCGCTTCTGCATCGGTTAAGTTTTTGATGCCTTGTTGCGTGCGGAAATGAAATTTGACCCAAAAACGCTCGCCGGCGGTATTCCAAAAACTATAGGTGTGCGAACCAAAACCATGCATATTTCTATAGGACGCAGGAAGACCGCGATCACTCATAACGATAGTGACCTGATGCAAGGCTTCTGGTAGTAACGTCCAAAAATCCCAGTTATTGGTTGCCGAACGCATATTGGTACGTGGGTCACGTTTGACGGCTTTGTTTAAGTCTGGAAATTTGCGCGGATCACGTAAGAAGAATACTGGCGTATTATTACCCACCATATCCCAGTTACCCTCTTCAGTATAAAACTTTAGGGCAAAACCGCGAATATCACGTTCCGCATCAGCTGCGCCGCGCTCGCCTGCTACGGTACTAAAGCGCGCAAACATTTCAGTTTGCTTACCCACTTCGCTAAAGATTTTGGCACGCGTATATTGAGTAATGTCGTTGGTGACCGTAAAGGTACCAAATGCGCCTGAACCTTTAGCGTGCATGCGACGCTCTGGAATCACTTCGCGGGCAAAGTTAGCGAGCTTTTCATTGAGCCAAATATCTTGTGCTAATAATGGACCACGCTTACCTGCGGTGAGACTGTTTTGATTGTCTGCAACTGGTGCGCCATTACCCATAGTCAACTGGGTCGGTGCATAAGGACATTTTTTATCGCTCATGGTATTTCTCCTTTAAGGAATAAATTAGCGTGTGATGTATCAACACAAATCTAATAGCGCGTAAACAGTATTAAGAAGTAGGCTTAATAGGGATACAATCAGAGTTACTATGCAAATTGTTATGCAACCTTACTACGCAAAAATCTCACCCTAGCAACGTTCATTACAGCAATAAAATTAGCATACTTTGGTTTGCTTATGTATTCTATTACACCCTTTTTTTATGTATTTGTATAATCAATTAATTATAAGCTTTAGTTTTATTTTTTAAAACCAGTCTTGTCTTTAAAAATAAACCATTAGCAGTCACCACACACATAAATTCTTTAGTCATCAAAATATAAGGGTCACACACAGCCCACTTTTTTCATCATCATTATTGGTAGCCGTCAATATAGAAGTCGTCATAAACACATCAATACCTGCCTGCTCACAAATAGTCTTCACAATGGATAGCCCCAATCCTGTACCTTCTATTTCATCAGATTTTTTTATGACACTGTCAGAACGCAATAGATTGTCAGACGTTTTAGCGGTCTGACTCAATCTTATGAATGGTTCAAAAACACTGGCATAATCATTGGGATGAATACCTGTGCCTGAATCCATAATTTGTAATACCAGTCTGTCATTGGAATCGGTAGAAATCTGCTTAACTTTTCCAGAGTGAATCACTTGTGTACCAAAACTAGCGCGTGCATTTAATACTGGGGTTTTTAGGTCTTTGTGATTCTGTTTGATATGAAACAATTTCACTGCGACCTGACCATTATCTGGGGTATAAATAATGGCGTTTTGGATAAGGTTTTTAATCAGCATTAATAATGCCGTCTCATCAATATTCACTTTATCATCAGCGGATAATTGCACGGTCAGCGCTATATTTTTGTGATCCGCAATGGGTACTAATAGATCAATGACTTGTTCGATAACAGCTTTGACAGAGACGGGCTCATGCTTAGCATCATTGGTAATATTGATATTTCCGGCACGAGCAAGCGTTAGCAGTTGTTCGACCAATCCTTGATTCCGCTTCAGGCGAATGGCAAGTTTATCTAAACCTGCGCTCATGACCTCATCATGACTGATACGTTGTAAGCGTTGCAGCTGTAGTGATACAGCGGTAAGAGGTGAGCGCAGCTCGTGCGCAGCATCCGCGATAAAGCGTTGCTGACGTTCAATACTGACTTTTACCAAGGCTAGTAGACGGTTTAACGACTGCGCTAGCGGTAATAATTCTGTGGGTAGATTATTGATAGATAATGGGCTTAAATCACTTTCTTGACGGCTGTTAATTTCACTGTGAAGTTGGCGTACGGGTTTGAGCATCCGCCACATGATAAAGGGTAACAGCACCATCAAAAATGCAATGGCAATGATTAATGGCAAAAAGGCTTGCATCGCATTGGCTTTCGCTAAATCTTCTTGAAACTCGGTGCGCTGACGTACAATAATGACACGACTCTCATGGTCACTGCGATAGACGCGCCATACTTTGTTATCTATGGTTTGAGTACTGATACCTGATGGGATTAAAGGGAGGTTTTTTAAACTAATATCATCGGAGCTGATATTGTCAACGTTGATATCGCTATTGCTATCTTTAGGACTGATATCTTTAAGATCGCCATTGTCGGAATCTTTATTGCGCTTCGTTTTATTCTTTTGCGGTGATTTGTCTGTTTTTGCTGGTGTCCATGCCTTATTTAGCACATCAACGGTGATACTGCCTTCATCTTCATCCGTCTCAAAGTGGATTTTTTTCTTCTTTTGCAGTGGACTGGCATCAGAATCTTTGATATCAATGGTTTGTGCCAGTAAGGCGGACATACTTTTAAGATTGTCATCTTGAAAGTCATTAAAATCCTCATAACTGTACCAAAACCCATAGCCACCGGCGACGATTGCTAATAATAGCAGTGCTGACACTGACCAAAAAATCAGCTGAAACTGCATCGACTTAGAGAGTTGGCGGATAGAAGGCATGTTATGAGTCTCTAAATATAAGGTCAGTTTTTTAAAGTAAGTTCTGTAAAATAGGTTCTGTAGCCGATTAAGGTAGTAGCATATTTATTCTTAAGCCTTACTATTACTGATATACCAGCCAAGTCCACGGACATTTTTAATTCTATTTTGCCCAATTTTCTTTCTAAGACTGTGAATCAGAAACTCAATCGCATTACTTTCCACTTCCCCGCCCCAACCATAGAGCGAGTCTTCCAGCTCAGTTTTTGACATGACTTTTTCAGGCGATAGCATAAATGTGGTAAGCAGCATATATTCTTTAGCGGTCAAATCGACAGGAACCGTATCCATGAGCACGCGCTTGTGTGCGGTATCGAGGCTCAGATTACCTACCATGATTTGGTTATCGGCTTTACCTTGCGCACGGCGAATCAGTACCCGCATTCGTGCAAATATTTCCCCAAGCTCAAACGGCTTCACCACATAATCATCCGCGCCAGAATCTAGCCCAGCAATGCGGTCTTTGACATCATCGCGAGCGGTAATAATCAATACTGGCGTGTCAATTTTGGCATCGCGAATGGCGGTTAATACGCCCATACCATCAATCTCAGGTAAGCCCAAATCCAATAATATAATGTCATAAGGCTGCACTCTTAAGGTCAAAATAGCTTGGCGACCATCTTTGACCCAATCGACGGTATAAGCTTCGTCCTGCAAGGCTTCGCTGAGGCTTTCGCCAATCATCAAATCGTCTTCGACCACTAATACGCGCATGGATTATCCTTATTTTTATCATTATTATTATAGTTATTGAGAATATTGAACAGCCAATTATCTGTGCCATTTGTCGCTTAAAGTATAGAGGAAACGATTGCCAAAAGCTCCAAGCGATACGGTCGTATTGCTTAGAGCTTTTTATAAAATATGAGCAGTGTGTTGGCGGGCTACTTTAAATTTGCCATGCGCTTATTTGTGCGCCGCCTTAACTTGATTACTAATGACTTGCCCCGTCATACTGTCGATAGCTATTTTATTGACTTGAGTACCGTTAGCAATTTTTACTTCATAAATTGACTTGCCATTATCAATATCAAACTCAGCTTCAAGTACTCTTCCGTTCACGGTTTGCGTCGCTTTTTGAATCGCTTGAGTCAACGTCATTTTAGACTGTTTCATCGCGCTATATTCTGCCATATCTTCTTTATCAAGTTTTTCTTGTTTCGTTTTTAACACTTTACCAGTGTTGGCATCAATATTTACTTCGTGCTCCACCCCATTGCCAACGAATTTAACTTCATATTCACCGCCAGCCGTATGATCATTTTTCTCAAATTCAGCACTGACCACATCACCTTGTACGGTTTTGCTCGCAATAAGGATAGCTTGTTGTAGGCTAATTTTGCTCTGCACAACAGCGGCTGCATCAGTCATTTTGGCATTAACATTAGTATTGGCAGCAGTCGGTTGTATGACCGCAAGCGCAGCGGTACTGACACCAGTAACACTGAGTATCATAAGGAATAATTTGCTTAACGTTGAGATACTTTTCATGATGTTACCCTCTGTTTTATTTAATTTTTGGTCACAGCCTGCATTGGGATAGTCATGCTGTGTTCATGTTTCCATCATACAAAATAAGACATAGGAGAAACTTAGCGCAGATTAAGGGTTAAATTAGGGATAATATTTAAACCAAAATTCTTAGCCTTCAAAGTGCCTATTAAAAATACTCATCCAAAGTGCCTATTAATAGACTTAATCTTAGCGCCTTGACAACTCTCATAGGGTTGACGATACTCTTATGCTTGAGCGCTTGTCTAAAACTCTCATATCGAGGTGCAAAAACAGTGATGTTTAGTCACCTGAGACATAGCGTTGCCTAATTTAGGCGCAAGGTTAAATAAAATAATACTAACGTATCAAGGATAAAATAATGGACAGTCAGTTAACCGATTTTGATAAAAAAATGATAAAACGCTCGATTGAGCTAGCGGTTGCGAACGTAGAAAAAGGGGGCGAACCTTTTGGCGCGGTTTTGACCAAAGGGCAAGAAGTGATTACGGAAGCGGTGAATGAAGCTTATATTAATAACGACATTACAGCCCATGCAGAAATGCAAGCCATTCGTCAGGCAGGTGAAACGCTTACTCAGCCCCGTGACGCTGATATCACCATCTATGCCAGTGGTAAGCCGTGCGGTATGTGTATGGCAGCCATGCTACAAGCTAAAATCTCTCGCATTGTTTTTGCCGCCGATGATGAGTTGGGTGAAGCTTATGGTTGGGGCACACAGCCTTTATATGATAATTTGAAAAAAGATTTTGGCAAGCAAGGTATCGACGTTATCAATTGTCCTGATGCTAGCAGTAAAGATGCGTTTGTCGCCTATGCTAATAAGCACAACGCATAACATCTTAAGAAATATCACTTTATTAACAACTTACTCAGAATTTAATAAGACGCTTATCATGCGTGGTAAGCGTTTTTTTGTGCCTGCTGCTTTAGTAATGATTATCCATACTATGCCTCGCTTTTATTACCAACCATTTATTGTAAATACCCTTTTATAGGAACGATATCAGGTGGCAGCTCACTTTCCCCTAACGCTTCTAATAGATTGATTTCGATAGTGCGTGATATCGTTGTCAGTGGCAAATGGTTCGCCGCCACTCCAAAAGGATCGGTTATCTCTTCACTGAGCGCATCGAGACCAAAAAAGGTATAGGCAATGACGCCACAGATTAAAGGCGTGACCCAGCCCAAAGACGTTGCCAAGCCAAAAGGCAACATAAAGCAATACAGATAAGTGGTGCGATGTACTAATAAAATATAGGCAAATGGTAACGGCGTACTATGAATGCGTTCGCACGCCGCCAAAACTATCGTCATCGAGGTCAGGCGTTCATCCATATTTTGTATCATCAAATCTGAGGTCAACTGCTGACGGCGACAATGACTGAGCTGCTTGCCCATCAGCCGCAGCAGATATTCAGGTAAGTTTCGCGCTTGACGCATACTGTCATGGTATTCAACATCCACAAGACGATCCACGTCCTCCCACGGCGACGAACCCCGAAGCCTGTGTCGTAGTGCATGGGTAAAAGCAATATTAAGGTGAATGATACGGCGCTGAGTATCGCGTCCGGTCTCTGTTTCCTCATCTATAAAGGAGAGCACTTGCCGCGTTAAGCTACGCGAATCAAATACCAACTGCCCCCACAAACACCGACCTTCCCACCAACGCTGATAACTGGCATTGTTACGAAAGCCTAAAAACAGCGATAGCGCGATACCCAGCAAAGTGAATGGCGCGGTGCTGTAAGAGCTAAAATAGCTGGGAATCCAGTGCTGAACGGCTGATATTAAGGCACTCAGCAGAGTAATAAGTAACACTTGGGGATAAATATGGGGGATTACAGAGCCGCGCAGGGTAAAAAGGATTTTGAATGCATTTGGTGTCTGCCGGATTATCATGAGAGTTTCCTAGCGAGGTTCGATGAGCGCGATGCTAACGTCAAGGTACGAGGTAATTCGAGTATAGAATTAAAGAATGTGATATTAAAAGCGGCATAACCGCTATATAGCGATAGCTTGCAAAGTCATTAGCTTTTAATGTTAGCAGATTTTTGCGTTCTCAGCTTTTAGCGAGATAATATATCATTAAGCGCTTTTAGAATAAATATGAGTATGAACAAGGTAGTCAATAAGGGGTAAATTATGCAAAAACAAAACGCCACTTCAATGCAGTGACGCTTGTTATAAAAGACACTTGTGATAAAAGACACTTGTGATAAAAAAAATATTTATCCTACCTTGTTAATTCTGTTGCGTGACCTCTAAATTATCGGCATAAGCAAATAACGCGGGCGCACCGCCAGTATGCCAAAACAATACACTGTCCGTTTTCTTAATTTTGCCAGAGCGAATCATATCTATTAGTCCGCCCATCGCTCTGCCCGTATAAACAGGATCAACTAAAATGCCCTCAGTTTGCGCAGTCATGGCAATGGCTTCATTTTCTAATGTGCCAATCACTCCATAGCCTTCGCCAACATAATCAGAGTTAAGAATTAAATCGGACGCTGAAAAGTCATACTCTGCACCGATTAAGGTTGCCGTACTATTCGCCAACGCCACGATATATTGATCAAAAGGCACTTTATCCGTTTCCCCTTTATCAATATTGATACCCACGATTTGATAAGCGGTATTGAAGATTTTATTGCCCAACATTAAGCCAGCGTGTGTGCCTCCAGAACTTGAAGCAAAAATGATATGAGTCAATGAGATATTCATACTTTGACGTTGCGACTCTAGCTCTCTAAAAGCTTCTACAAAAGCTAACGCGCCGCGCTCATTCGAGCCACCATATGGGACAATATAAGGTTTTTTGCCTTCTTTTTTTAATTGTTCAACGATTTTAGGAATGTCTTCGCCTTTACGATTGCTGCCCGCCCAATGAATATGGCAGCCAAAAATTTTATCCAATAATAGGTTGCCATTTGCATGATTAGGTTCTTGCCCACCTAAAACTAAATGACACTCCAATCCTAAACTCGCTGCCGCAGCGGCGGTTTGGCGACAATGATTGGATTGCGCTGCACCTGCCGTAATAATCGTATCCGCACCTTGAGCGAGCGCGTCTCCGATAATATATTCGAGCTTTCTGGTTTTATTACCACCCAATGCAAGACCCGTATTGTCATCCCGTTTCATGAAAATCTTTGGACCATCAAGCTTTTGGCTTAATTTAGTCAGCTCAATTAACGGCGTTGGGAAAAACCCTAATAGCTCTCTTGGCAGGTCTGCATAGTTAATATCTGCATTTTTCATAGCTGCATTGTTCATAAGTTATCCATTTCAATATGAGGGTGAATGACGGATACAGTTGCATGATATCCAACCGTAATAACACTGTAGCTGATAGCGATATTATACAATGATAAGCGGTAAATGTGAGCGGTATCGACAGTATCACAGACTGTTTTACTAGATTCAGATAGGTTAAGATTGCAAATAACTGACAGATGTCATTGGCTTAAAATGCAATTATAGTAAAGATTAAAATAATTTCTCTCAATAATTTTAAGGATAAAATCATGAAAAAACTAGGATTGGGCGTTGCGGTTGCGCTAAGTTTAAGCGCCTGTACGAGTATGAATGGTGGCACATCAATTGGTAATGGCAATCAAAACACGGTTGTCACTCAATATCCCGTCGAAACGGCAATGCTCAACATTTATACCAAAGCACGTAGCCAGAACTTGGTGGCGGTTGTCGATAACCAAAATCTATCAGCCGAAATCAAAGTCACGCCTAAAGGCAGTATGGTATTTAACAATAAACAAGTTCAAGGTGCTGAAGTCAATACGATTAATAAATCGGACAATCAAGTGGTCAATCAATCCGTCAGTATCAACTACTTCACCCTTTCACCATTAGTGTTCCATGGCTATACCAGCAGCTCCGGTGAATATTCAGTATCGACACAGACGACGACTATCCCAAAAATGGCTCAGGTTGGTGAGGCAAGTCCATTAATCACAGAAACGGTCTATAGTGATAGCAGTCAACGTAAAAGAATAGGCGTATATAACCAATCTTGGTCTTTGCTGCAAGATAGCAATAAAACCGCGTGGTTTTGTATCAACAGCTCAGCCAATGCCTTATTGGCGGTTGATCCCAATGGCAGCGCCGC
The DNA here is from genome assembly GCF_001298525.1 of Psychrobacter urativorans. Taxonomy (NCBI): domain Bacteria; kingdom Pseudomonadati; phylum Pseudomonadota; class Gammaproteobacteria; order Moraxellales; family Moraxellaceae; genus Psychrobacter; species Psychrobacter urativorans. The sequence goes on along the minus strand of NZ_CP012678.1, from coordinate 2,143,747 downwards.
AGAATGTTACAAAATCAATGCCAAAGGTGACATCTTAGATAGTAAATTAACCATTACAGTGCCTACTGCTAATGGTACTCAAACGATAAATTTTACCAGTAAATAGTAATTGCCTTAATATTTTATTAAAAGTATCAATGAAAAACCCACCTGACTGTTATTAGCAGCACGGCGTGGGTTTTTTATTCACTTTTTTTGGGCAATGACGCTGTCATTTTTATGCCACCCCATGTCACCAAGCCAACACCAAGCGCAATGAGAGATGCGCCTAGAATAATTCCATCCGGTACGCTTTCCCCTTGTACAAATACTGCGACAGGAACGCCAACGATTGCCCCAACTGACCCCAGTAAACTTAATAACACCGGACCACCCGTTTTTTGTAGTAAAAACAACAGTAAGAATTGTCCTGCAAAAATACAAGCTTGTAGCGCAATGAGAGCAAGCGGTAGGATTTCGCCATGAGGAACCGCCAGTGAAAAGTCTGATAATACACTCACCATCCCTAGCCAAATTGCCGCCGCAATTAACATACCCGGTGCAAGCGCACTCGGAGAGGCTTTATCTGGCCATCTTAATGTACGATAGATATTGCCAATGGCAAGCAAAACGGGACCACAGAGTGCGATTAAAATCCAAAATATACTGGCATCGGGTGCGGAAAACTTGCGTACAGCTAATACCCCCGCACCGGCAAGTGCCGCAGCAACCCCAAAAGCGCGCATGGTATTGAAGCGCTCTATCCGCAATGCTAGAGCTCCAAGATAAGTAAGCAGCGGTGGTAGCGCAATCATCATTGCCACAAACCCTGCACCGACATGCGGAATGGCGGAGAAAAATATTAAATTAGAACCAGCCACACTGACCAGCGCAGCCACAAAATAATATTCAAAACCACGTGCGCTTAAAGGCGGATGCTCATGCCGTAACAGCGCCACTACTGACAAAATAATTGCAGCGCCCGTGATCGACCAGAATAAAAAAGCCAGTGGCGTTAAGCCGATATTACCTGCGTATTTTGCTATATTGGTAGAGATACCGAGTAGTAAACCGCCCACTAAAAGACAAATAAAGGGAATCAACCACGCATGATTGTGGCGAGATACCTCTTGCTTTGTGAATTCACTCATGAACTATCCTTGGAATGGCATAATAAAATTAGTCTACATCTTTTATTACTTATTGAAACTTATGATATACAGACAGCTAAATCAGTAAGGTGGTAAGGTCTATGTTAGTAACACAACAGTTAGTCACACAAAACTAAAAACAACATCACTATAGGGATTAAATCATGAGTAACTCTAAAGCTACGGATAACAATAAGCACAACGATACTAAACACGAAGACACTAAGCACGAAAATACTAAGCACGATGACACTAAACACGACGATATTAAAGAGTCTGACGCTAAAGACAATAAAGATAACAAAGAATCTGGCGCTAAAGACAATAAAGATAACAAAGAATCTGGCGCTAAAGACAGTAAAGATGACAAAGAGTCTGACGTTAAAGACAATAAAGATGCCAAAGAGTCTGACGCTAAAGACAGTAAAGATGCCAAAGAGTCTGACGCTAAAGACAGTAAAGATGCCAAAGAGTCTGACGCTAAAGACAGTGAGGATACCAAAGAATCAGATGCTAAAGACAGTGAGGATACCAAAGAATCAGATGCTAAAGATAGTGAAGATGCCTCTTTAACAGAGTCTGCTATTACTAAAGCAAAAGAGGTCGTTGGGTCATTAGCTGATAAAGCGGCAGATGTGATGGAATTGGCTGCTAAGAAAATTAAAGAAGCTCGTAAAGAAGATTAATCTATCAAATTGCTTAAAAAGCCCTGCAAGTTGCAGGGCTTTTTATTACCTAAGAATTGACCTTCGAAATTGCTCTTTAAATAACCATACTGTTTTCATTCATAATTGCCTTGTCATTGGGAATTACCACTATTATTCTTTAAATCTTTATTATCCTCTAAACCTTTATAAAGCCGACGGTTTCATGAATACTGTCATATCTGTTTGATCGAAAAATAGATTGTTAAAAAAATAAACCATTCAGCGAGCAAACCCACAAAAAGTGCTCCACAAGGAAAAACCTTCAACCATGATGACACTCATCCAATCCAATCAGCAGTTATTCACCTTAGGACTCCTGCTTGGATTCATGATTATTTTTTTGTGGGTTTTGCAGTACGTGATTATTCATTATGGCGAGAAAACGCTTACTCAAGTGATGCGAAATTGGATACGTTTTAAACAGTATTTTGAGAAAAACAAACAATTTATTCGATTAAAAAAGAGTTATCCAAAAACTTATCATTTTTTAGCACAACGGTTTCACGTACAGCATTTTTATGGCTTACCTTTGACACTGCTATTTATAGTTATGGCTTATATCGTGTCACTGTTTATCGGACTGGTTGAAGATGTCGTCACTTCAGATTCTATTGTGGCAATGGACTATTTTGTGTCCCACCAGATGAGTATGCTGCGTACGTCGCCCATCGTGGATTTTTTTATTCTGATTACCAGTTTCGCGTCTACCGCAACGACCTGTTTAGTGGTGTTTTTAGTCTGTGTTATATGCTGGACTATTCGCCAACGCTATCTATTGATTGGATTGCTGGTAGCTACTTTAGGGAGTACTGTATTTACCTTTCTCAGTAAGCTGTTATTTCATCGCGCGCGACCCGCAGATATTTTACTGTTTGAGCAGACCGATTCCTTTCCGAGCGGACATGCGACGATTGCGGTTGCTCTATATGGATTTATTGCTTACCTTGCTATTCGTTTTAGTCAAAATTTTATCCGACAAATCCGTATATTCGTCATTACTGTCTTTTTTTCTATATTGGTAGGATTGAGCAGAATTGTGCTGAATGAGCATTATTTGAGTGATGTGTTGGGAGGGTATTTAGTAGGCGCATTGTGGCTGACTGTCGCGATTAGTGTGACCGAATGGCTCACTGCAAGGCATAAAATTAAATGGCAAATACAGTGGTCAACGTCTCAAATTTATATGATTTGGCTGAGTGTGGCTGGGGTGCTGATTGGCACTCTGATATATGCTAACGTTTATCAATTCCCACTTTTACTTTAAGTAAATTGGATATACGCTCTCGTAAATAAGTTATCAAAACCGATGATCACTACACGTTTATATTGATTGAAATTTGCAAATAATTAAAAATGTATGCTCATCGGCTCAGTTAATAACTATCGCAGTCATTAAATATATGCTCTATTTATCTCGTAATCCTTTAGTAACCACATACATATATTCAACCCATAAAAAAACGACCACTTAATATGATCGTTTTTTATTTTCTTAGGAATATAACTTTAAAATCTTAAATTAGAATTTGAAGTTAGCGCCAACAGTTAATAGATTAGCATCTGCATCACCCTGCATCATAGCGTATTCTGCTTCAATGGCAACATTAGGGTTGACTACATAACCTAAACCAAGACCACCAGCAATACCGGTATCACTACCAGATTCGCTGTATCCTAGGAATGACACTTCTGTTTCTACTTTAGCAATACCGAGCTTGCCTTTAGCATAGAGTGCAGTATTTGGGAATTGATAACGATAAGTACCATACGCACCATATGTTTTTACATTATATTCAGCGTTAAAACCGTCAAGACTAACATCTGCATCACTCGAACCTACATATTCAACTTCAACACCAACATTAGGGGTAAAGTTATAACCACCATAAACGCCATATGCAGTAGCGTCATCAAGACTATCAAGTCCATCATCATCTAACATGAACTTACCTACTTTTGCACCAATATATGGTTGACCATTACCATAAGACATTGCTGCTTGCGCACTAACGCTTAGGAAACAACCCGTGATTAATGCAAGTAGAGCTTTCTGTGAAGTTTTCATTATATTTACCTTAAAATGGGATTCAATATCGTTTTAAAAAAAGCTCTGTATAATAACAAATATAAAACATAAAAGAAATATTTTGAAATAAATTTTTAGAAAACCGTAAGATTGTCGTCTGATCAAGCAACAGGAGTTACACAGTTTAGAGCGTGATCATAGAATTTTCTGATAGTAAAAGAGAAGAGTTGTTTGCTAATATAGTATCTCTAATACTCATGACATATCGTATAGAACTACTCACTTTGACAGTATTAATAGTCTCCTATATGTAGTAGAAAAAGCCGAAAGGTATAACTCAAGTTCCCGAAAGTTATTAGTATTAAAGTTAAAATTAAAGAAACTGATAGAACCTAATCCTAATAGCCACATCAATAAAAGCCCCTTATTAAGGAGCATTTTATTGATGTTTGTTATCGTCTTGATAAAGCACTTAACGTATCGCTAATGTCACGTTTATGCTGGTTGAATGCGTGAGTACATCACTAACGATATTCCGTTAGAAATAAGCTCAACGGCAAGTAAAACACCGAGTATATACGTGGCTGACTGTGGATAACCAGAAAAGATCATTATTGCTAATACAAACGAAACTAAGCCAGAAAGTAAAACCGGTATAAATGCTGGTGTTCCGCGCAAACCGAAGGCAAATACCGTTCTGACAATACCTGTCGCCATAAACAAGATAGCAACGACCATCGTTAACGTTAAGATACCTTGAAGTGGCTCACGTAATAGCTCAAAACCTAGTAACAAACCAATCACACCGCCGACAGCAGCGAACACTTTACCCATAGTCGTCGGAGCAAGAAATAGTACGAAAATCTGTAAAGTACCTACGAATAAAAATAACCAACCTGCCAACTGCTCAGCAGCGAATGTCGCACTGAGTGGATTTAATAGGGCAAAAATACCCCCAAGAATACTGATGATGCCAACTACCAACCAGAACATACGATTCATAAGGTTACCTTACCTATAACGTAATAGAATATATAGTATAACCTGTGGATATCGGTCGCGTGTATGACCGCAGTTATCTATAAATACAATTATGTTAACGTCAGTTTTTTCTCATTGTATTCTGCTGAACTCTCTGCTAACTGACCGCGATATAGGTCATTGACCAAGATATAGTCTCGCTATCAGATCCAACCCGCTTCTAAAAGATGCTCGGTATTACTTATTTTAAATTCATGATATAAGTTAAAAAATACTGCAGGGTCTTCAATATTATCGAGCAGCTCTCGTTTATTGAGCGCTACAAACATCGCCAGCGCATAAGCCGCACAATGGATAGACTTTTTGGGATTAAACTCCATATCAGTAAACGCTTGATATTGCATGACCTCTTCATGTAGCTGAGTGTTTTGCTTGAGAGCATTCACATACAGCCAATCATAAAACGCGGTCAGTGGCTCTACGCTCCACTCTATACCAAAATAATTGTAGCTAATTAATTCACCCGAAGTTATTAAGCGCTCATCTTTTTTGGCTTGTCTTGGCGGCGCTGTCAGCAAGTCGGTATAAGGACCACCGTCCTCAAAAACACCACTGCTTTGAAAGGCATTTTCGACACTATATTGCTTACCATCATACTCATTAGTTAGCTTTAAGCTTAATGGACTGAGCAAAAAACTCAGTTTATTACCAGATTTACTTGATAGCTCTAAGACATTATTAAACCCATATTTCTTGCGAATCACTTGATGCATATCATTGATGGATTTTTTCTTTTGTCTACTGGCGAATCCCACATGACGCTCAAACCTAACCATGTCCGTTTTTACCAGATTGTCACTGTTGACTCTAGGCATGAAGACGGGTTTGTGTTCTACCGCGTTTTGAGTTTGTTCCATAGGGTTCTGTCTTGGTTCCATAGCAATGTGCCTTATATCGATGTTCTTTTGTTAATGTCTTTATAGCACTGCCCTTTTGCAAATGCTCGGACAGTCAAGCGTAAAGAAGTTTATCTTATTATCAGTTATTTATCCCACTCTATATTGGCACTGCATTAAATAAGTCGTTAAAAAATCAGTCGTCAAAACTTCCGCTATTCAATCCTTTTTTATACCATAAACACACTAAAATGAATTTTATTCATCTTTAATTCAATTTAAGTCGTTTTTATTCATGTTTTGATTGAGGTATGATTCATCTCATACACCAATTTGCTTTTATCTCAAATAATGAGAATAGATTAAGGTAGCGAATCACCATGAGTAATGAATTTAGCTGTTCAATTAAGCGCATACGTTTTGATGAAAACTATCAGCCTGCGGGCAGCACCCGTTTGACCACGAACTTTGCAAATTTGGCTCGTGGCGAGCAGCGTGAAGAGAACTTACGCAAAACGTTAAACATGATTAATAATCGTTTTAACACCCTTGCGCATTGGGATAATCCAACCGCAGACCGTTATTCTGTTGAGGTTGATATTGTATCTGTTGATATGGATATTGAAGGTAATGGTAATAGTTTTCCTATCATAGAGATGTTGCAAACGACGATTGTTGACCATAAAGATAACACGCGTATTGACGGTATGATTGGCAACAGTTTCTCATCTTACGTGCGCGATTATGACTTTAGCGTCGTCCTGTTAGAGCATTACAATAATAATCCAACCTCAAACTCACCGGCACAATTTGGTGATTTGCATGGCAAACTGTTTCAATACTTATTGAATTCTGAGACCTATCAAGCCAATTTTAATAAAACGCCAGTCATTTGCCTGAGTGTATCAACCAGTAAAACCTATCACCGTACGACCAATCAGCATCCGGTACTGGGCGTTGAATACAGACAAGATGAATACTCGTTGACTGATGAGTATTTTCACAAAATGGGCTTAACCGTGCGCTACTTTATGCCTGCTGGTAGTGTGGCGCCATTCGCGTTTTACTTTGCTGGTGACTTGGTCAGTGATTATACCGACCTTGAACTAATCAGCGCAATCAGTACGATGGAAGCTTTCCAAAAGATTTACCGTCCTGAGATTTATAATGCCAATTCGACAGCCGCGCAAGTGTATCAACCCAGCTTGAAGTACCAAGATTACTCTCTGACGCAAGTGGTGTATGACCGTGAAGAGCGCAGCAAAATGGCAGTGACGCAAGGCAAATTTACTGAAGAACAGTTTATTAAGCCTTACCAAGCCATTCTTGAGCAATGGGCAGCAACCTATGATGTCGAAAAACAGGCTGTAAAAAAGTGCGTTGCTTAATCCATTAAAATTTAGCCGAAATATAAAAATAAAATATAAACAGTGAATAAATATGAAACTACTATTACCGACCTCAACCGCTGGCAGCTTACCAAAACCGTCTTGGCTTGCTGAACCTGAAACCCTGTGGTCACCTTGGAAGCTCGAGGGTGATGAGCTGATTGAAGCCAAACAAGATGCCCTACGCTTGTCATTGCAGGAACAAGTTCATTCAGGGCTGGATATCGTCAGTGATGGCGAGCAGACTCGTCAGCATTTTGTGACCACCTTTATTGAACATCTTGACGGCGTGGATTTTAAACAGCGTGAAACAGTGCGCATTCGTAATCGCTATGATGCGAGTGTGCCGTCAGTTGTTGGTGCGGTGAGCCGTCAAAAGCCTGTATTTGTTGACGATGCTAAGTTTCTACGGGCGCAAACTAATCAGCCGATTAAGTGGGCGCTACCTGGTCCGATGACGATGATCGATACGCTATATGATGGTCATTATAAAAGCCGTGAAAAACTGGCGTGGGAATTTGCTAAAATACTTAATCAAGAAGCGCGAGAATTAGAAGCGGCTGGGGTTGATATTATCCAATTCGACGAACCAGCATTTAATGTGTTCTTTGATGACGTGAACGACTGGGGTATTGCCACTTTAGAACGTGCCATTGAAGGGCTAAAATGTGAGACGGCAGTGCATATATGCTACGGCTATGGTATCAAAGCCAATAATGATTGGAAAAAGACACTGGGTTCAGAGTGGCGCCAATATGAGCAAGCGTTTCCTAAGTTGCAGCAGTCTAAAATTGATATCATATCGTTAGAGTGTCAAAATTCACATGTACCCATGGATTTGATTGAATTAATTCGTGGTAAAAAAGTGATGATCGGTGCCATTGATGTGGCAACCAATACCATTGAAACACCAGAAGAAGTGGCAAATACGCTACGTAAAGCGCTACAATTTGTGGATGCTGACAAACTTTATCCGTCGACCAACTGTGGCATGGCACCCTTGCCTCGCGACGTGGCACGAGGTAAGCTGCAGGCATTAAGCGCAGGTGCGGCAATCGTTCGTAAAGAATTGACGGCTTAAGCGCTTATCAGACAAAAGCAATAGTTAAATTTGGAATGTAAGTGATGATTGAAGAAATCGATTTTAAAAATGGCATGGCGTTGTTAACTACTGCAGTTAGCGTGATCACCACCAAAGATGCATCGGGTGCTCATGGGTTTACGGCATCTGCGGTATGTAGCGTCACCGATACGCCACCAACCTTGCTGGTCTGTATGAATCACACATCACGCTCACATGCCCATTTTATTGATAATAAAATTTTGAGTGTCAATGTATTAGGCGCACAGCATGAACTCATATCCAATACCTTTGCCTCTAAACTGGGTTCAGAAGAGCGGTTTGAGCAAGGTTCTTGGACCGAACTAACCACAGGCGCTCCTGTTTTAGAAGATGCGCTGGTCAGTTTTGATTGTGAGATTGAACAAATTCAGCAAGTTGGCACGCATAGTATTTTTATGTGTCGTGTTGTGGCCATCAAGCAAAGCCAACAAAATGAGAGTTTGATATATTTTAATCGGGCTTATCATCAAGTTGGGCAAGTCGCTGAAGTAGAAAGCGCTTAAATCAGTACTTACATCACTGTATTAGGGTCTGTTAAAATTTAACAGACCCTAATTGTTATCTGACCACAATACCCTTCAACCATTTAACTCAATCTAATTAAGAAGTAACTGTCTCGTGGAATTAATCATTTTTTTAATCATAGGTGCGCTAGCAGGATTTGCAGCTGGGCTGTTTGGTGTGGGCGGTGGCACTATCATCGTACCCTTGCTGTTTATTGTCTTTACCAAAATGGGTTACCCTGCTGACACGATTATGCATTTGGCTCTAGGTACGTCACTGGCGACCATTGTTGTCACCTCTATCAGCTCCTTAATGGCACACAATAAAAAGGGTGGCGTCATCTGGTCGGTATTTAAAAACCTGACACCGGGGATGGCGATAGGATCCTTTGTTGGTGCAGGAATTGCTGGATGGCTGTCTGGGGTTCATCTTCAGGTAATGGTTGGACTATTTTTACTTTGGGTTGCCTTTACTATGTTTAAGGGTGGCAAAAAACAGACCGCTACCAATGCCAATGATAAAACACTACCGTCCACGCCGAAGCAATTAGCGGCAGGGGCTGGTATCGGTGTGGCTTCTGCCATTTTTGGTATCGGTGGCGGTAGCTTAACCGTTCCTTATCTCACACGTTATGGTGTGGTCATGCAAAAAGCGGTTGGCACGTCAGCAGCGTGTGGTCTACCCATTGCGATTGCAGGTGCGTTAGGATTTATGGTTTTTGGGATGAAGGCGCAAGTCACTGTTCCTAATACGATTGGCTTTGTCCACATTTATGCCTTTTTAGGGATTAGCATTATGAGTTTTTTCACCGCTAAAGTAGGTGCCAAAGTCGCTCATATGTTATCACCACAACTATTAAAAAAATGTTTTGCGGTGTTATTAATGGTTATAGGAAGTTTTTTCCTTGTAAAAGGGCTGCTGTGAGTAGTTATATGTAAGTTTCTAAAATACACTGCTTAGTCTTATATCTATTATAACTCATTGCTCTAAATAAGGATTTAGACAGTATTGTGACTCCTCTACCAAGCGGAGATGTGTATGATAAATAACCTAATCAAGTCTTTCAGCACGTATAACCCACTCCCACGGCTCTCTTTTATCATCGTGCATAGCGTCAATGCGTTTTTTAGATTCCATCGCTGGTATTAATACAGAAGCAGCAGCCCCTATTACAAAAATTGCTACCAGAGAGAAAAAGTACTTTTTGAATAATCCCCTTTTATAGCTGTCAAATCCATCTTGAGGGAAAAAGTAAAAAATGATATGCACCAGTGGGTTTAACAATACCGCAGCAATCGCTATAAAAAAATTGAATCCCCACATGATTCTGACTGTTTGGAATAAATACCAGAGAGACGCTATAGAAAACACAAGCAGCGCTAACCCTAGCCCAAAAAACACTATACTCATAATTAACCCTATCTTTACGATGCCTTAAGCTATGCAGTATATAATCATAAACATATAAACGTGAGTAAAAGTTTTCCTGAACAGATCGTTCAATCCACTTAGGAACGTATTTTTGGTTACCATGTCGTACACGCTCAAAATATTACCTAATAACCTAGTCAAAAAACTTAACGTTAAGCTCAAGACATACACTGAGTGAACCTATCGTTGTTCTATTATTCAAACTCAAAAGATGACACTCGCCAAATCGTACTATACAAACGAGTCTTCTCGAACCAGTTCATCCATTTAAAAATCGTCAGCTCAATTTTATTTACGCCATTTCAGTTTCCTCTTAGATATTCAATCACTTCAGACTTATACAGCCTACCGACGCTCTCAGATAATAGCTTGTTTTAGCTCTCTATTTCATTTTTCATGAGCTTCAATGCAGGCATCGAAGCTTTGAGCTTACACATTAACAGATATATTTTATATTTCTTATTCCATTATCGTGGAATTTCAGGTACGTGGCTAATTTTAGGGGAAATGACTGCTATAACTGACCATATGGATGCTGAGAGCTTCCATAAGCAAAAAAAACCACACTTTTTAGTCTAAAAAGTGTGGTTTTTCTTTTTACTAGGATGTGACGTTTCTAATAATATCAGGGTGAGGTAGTTACGCTCAGTTTGGGAAAGCATCAAGCGTTCAATTGTTCTGCTAAAGTAGGAAGAGGTTCAATAGAGCGTTCAAAGTCAAGACTCGATTCTAAATGTTTCAAATGTTGATCTATTAATCGAATCAGCTGTTCTTCATCTCTTGCCTCAATCGCTTGCACAATACGCGAATGCTCATCTTCGGCACAGTTCGAAGAGCCGAGCGTGTTATATAAGCCAATGATTAATGTGGTACGCAGCGTCAGTTCGCTCAAAAATTTCTCTAAAACTTGATTATCAGCAATGGCAGCTAAATCCATATGAAACTTACGTGATAAGCGTAATTCAGCTGGTTTGTCACCTTGCGCGCGTGCTTTGGCTTCAGCAGCTATGGTTGCTCGCATATCAACGATGTCTTGTGCACAAGCATTCTTAATAACATTGCAGGCTACGATTCGTTCAATGGTACGGCGAGCTTCAAACACATCGCTTGCTTCTTTAGGCGAAGGTGTTGAAATAAAGGCACCTCGGTTAGGTCGTAATTGGACCACATGCATAGTAGCGAGCGTAGAAAGTGCCCGTCTAACATTGGCTCTATTACAGTTAAATAGTTCACTTAACGTTGTTTCTACTAACTTTGTTCCAGCAGGCAGCCGCTGCTCTGATACCGCAGCGGTGATTGAATTAATAATCATCTGTTCTGGTATTTCGTCAGTTTCAGTCTCTATCTTTTTTATTTTCATCATGAGGGCGATTATAGTTCGCTAAACCATTCTTAACAAGAATTAATAAAAATATCTATTGTTTTGTTAGCAAATTTAGTTAACAATGATTGTTAACATAAATTGTTAACAATATTTTTTATTATTAACTAAATAATTGATGGTGGTACTCTATGAATATTCTAGTGATAAACCCTAATTCAACAGCATCTATGACAGATAAAATCGTAGCAAGCGCTCGTCAAAAGGCAAGTACTGGCACTACAATTATTGGCGCTTCCGGAACCAATGCGCCTGCTTCTATCCAAGGGCACTATGATGAAGCCATGTCTGTTCCGGGATTGCTTGCGCGCTTAAAACAAGCGGAAGCGGAAGGCGTGGATGGCGTAGTCGTCGCCTGTTTTGATGATCCGGGTATTGGGGCTTGTCGTGAGGTCTTTTCAGGTCCCGTTCTTGGGATTTGTGAAGCGGCAGTCAAAGCAGCAAGTATGATCTCGACCTCTTTTAGTGTCGTGACGACCTTACCGCGTTCTGTACCTGTGATTGAGGAGCTTATTCATGGCTACGGTTTGTCACATCGGTGTAGACGAGTGCGCTCTGCGGCAATACCTGTACTTGCACTCGAAGAAGCTGGTTCAGGAGCGCGTGAAAAAGTCCGTGACGAAATTTTGCGGGCAATTCATGAAGATAACTGTGAGGCTATCGTTTTAGGCTGTGCTGGTATGGCTGACCTGACAGAATGGTTGACTGAAGAAACGGGTATTCCTGTGATTGACGGTGTCACTGTAGCAACGCGCATGGTTGAAGCATTAGTAAGCTGCGGACTAAAAACCAGTAAAATTGGGGCTTATGCATTACCAATTCAAGCTTAATAAGCTTATAGCATATTAAAAATTGTTCCAAGGAAGGAGAACGTAATGGATTATAAAGAAGGTTATGTAGCGACAGCAGAAGTAAATACTATAGCTGTTGAAACGACAGGCGACGAAAGCCTTAAGCCAAATGGCCCAGAAGATAGAACGTTAGGTGCATTTGGTTATATGTCCTTGTGGGTCGGAGACGGCGTGAACATGGGTAATATGACACTCGGTGCGAGTGTTATCGTTGCAGGTATGGCAGTATTGAATATTTGGCAGACCATTACGGCCGCATTAATTGCCATCGGAATCGTTTCTACCTTCTTTGCGTTAAACGACAGAGCAGGCTATAAATACGGTATTCCTTACGTGGCTCACTTAAGAGCATCATTTGGTAAGAAAGGAACGCTGCTCTCTTCGCTGCTTCGAGCAGTGCCTGCTGTGATTTGGTATGGTGTTCAAAGTTGGATCGGCGGTACCGCATTAAATGAAGTGTTTAAAATATTGTCGAGTGGGGCTTTCGATAATGTATTTGTCGGATTTATTATTCTTATAGTTGCGCAAATACTGCTGTCAATGAAAGGCTTTAAGAGCATTAAAGTAGTTGAGTCGGTGGCATCTATCGTGCTGATGGGTATCGTCATTACCGTATTTATCATATTGATGAAAGATCACAGTGCAGCCATTTCAACGTCCTGGATTAATGCCAAAGGTACATGGGGAATTGAGTTCTTTGCTTATATTATGGTGTTTCTTGGTAACTATGCGGCTATCTTTTTAAGTGCAGCAGACTATTCACGCGAGCTAAAAACAGGTTACACCGATAGAAAAAGAGGACTTCTTTACTTCGTGCCGATTATCGTGGCTTATGGCTCGGTAATTGTTGTGGGCGCTATGCTTGCAAGTGCGACAGGTTTTACGAATCCAGCGCGAGGACTACCAGCATTATTTGATAGCGTTTATATGCAGTTATTCATCTCTATCTTTATTGTGTTTGGTGCTATTGCAGTCAACTTGGTCGCAAACATTGTTACGCCCGCTTATGTTGTGCAACTATTTACGAAATTGAACTACAAAGCTTCAGTGACCATTACCGGACTGCTGGCAATGGGATCATTCCCGTGGTTATTAGTGCAGGACGATAATGCAAAAGGATTGGATACTTTTGTTCATGTCTACTCAGCTTTTCTTGGACCGTTAATTGCCATTCTGCTTGTTGACTTCTACTTTATGAGAAAACAGCATATTGATATCGAAGAGTTATACAAAAAAGACGGATGCTTTGATGGTGTGAACCCTTCAGCCCTACTGGCACTTGGTATCGGGACAGCGGCAGCATTCGTATTCGTTGACCTTGCTTGGCTGATAGGATTAATCGTTGCCGGTATTGCTTATCCGATTATTACGAAAACAATGTTTAAAAGCTCTAGATTCAAAAGAGGCACTATTTTTGAAAAAACAACTTAATAATACAATATCAACTTAACGATATAAAAAAGAGCAGTGAATCCGGTAGATTCCTGCTCTTTTTACATTAAATATGGTCATTTGTCATAACGTCTGTTATGGGAAGAAGGGCAGCGTTAAATCAAGCGCTAGCAGACAGAAACAAGCCCAAAGATGTGATTCATCGTAGCGATCGCAGCATTCAGTATCTATCCATTCGCTATACTTCTAGCATGGATGATTGCGGCGTGATTGCTTCCGTTGGCACAACAGGCGATTCATACAATAATGCCTTGGCTAAAACCGTCAACGGGCTATATAAGTCTGAGGTGATTGAGTACCTAAAAGAGCAGTGGCATGGGGTGAACGATGTTGAACTGGCAACCCTTAAATGGATGGCACTTCGAGCACAGCTCTCGTCTTGCAAAGCTAAATCGATAATTCATCGATTTTTAACGCTTCTCAGGTTTAATAAAGCCCGATTACATAGTGCAATTGGTTATGTCTCACCTTTTGAATTTGAAAAGCGGTATTATAATAATTTAACCCTGTCAGACATTGCTGCCTGACTCAAGTAAACCAATCTCTGATATAGTTGGGGCGATTCATTGCAAAAGATCCCGGTTTCGATAGACCTGCGCGGCTTAGGTGTCGCCTCGCGCCGATCAGAAAGCCCCACGCGATCGTCAGCCCGCCAGATCAATACCCTTAGGGAGTTCGAACATGATCCTGAAACTTAACGTCAAACTCCATTATCGGCTCTCCGCGCCGATGGACTTGTTGCTTCAGATCGAAGCCGCCGATCTTGCGGATCAGCAGGTGCGTTCAGCCGAGATTTGGACATCAGACGTTGCGTATTTTTCACGGGTCGCCGCGGATGATGGCATAGGAGAGCGGATTTGGATCCGCTCCGAATGGGATTTTAGCTGCACTTATATCGCAGAAATTGCCGTTGACCGTCCTGCTTTGGACATATCGGCACTGCCTCAAGCGCCCCTCCATCTTTTGCCCGGAGAGACGATCAAGCATTTGATGCCGTCTCGCTATTGCCCGTCAGACCAGTTCCAAGCCTTCGTGGACGCCGAGTTTGGCGATCTCGCTGGCGGCGCACGGATTGCCGCGATGCGCGATTGGATCGAGTCGACGTTTAGCTATGTGCCCGGATCGAGCCACGCACAAACTACCGCGCTCGACAGCTTTGTTCAACGTCAGGGCGTATGCCGCGACTTCGCGCATGTTCTCGTGACACTAGCGCGCGCATCGTCGATACCGGCTAGGTTCGCGAGCGTTTATGCGCCCGATGTGACGCCACAGGACTTTCATGCCGTGGCCGAGGTCTATCTCGCGGGGAGCTGGCACCTCATTGATCCGACAGGCATGGCAGATGCCGACACGATGGCCCGCATCGGTGTTGGATCTGACGCGTCCAGCGTCGCGTTCTTAACTGGGTTCGGATCCATGGAATTGGTCAACCAATCGGTATCGGTGACCAGACAAGCTTAGTATCCTGACCCTAGGCATGCGGGCCTGCGTTTAAGACAATGACCGCCGCCATAATAGGCGTGAGACGGCAGTGGTCTTGCTCAATCGGTTTCGCGCTCTTCACTCTGCGGATCAAGGTCTTCGTTCAACGGATCAAGGACACGGTAGGCATGCCATGTTGCGTGTCCAAGAATAAGCAAGCTCAAGATCTGCTACAAACGAGTAACGGCGTCGGTGTTATTGTCTCGAGACAGATGCTGTCCCTCATGCACGATAAAAACTTTACTAAAGCGTCTCAGGCTGCTGCCTTTTTAGGACTGATCCCTATTCAGTTTCTAAACCCATTTTCAAAGTGGTATATTCACTCAATGAGTTATCAGTATATGTTCGGTGCGCTATACAGGCATCGAACTGAGCTATGCTGAAGAAACCGTAGAGATAAACTTGGTAAACTAACGACTCGATGAGGAGTTTACCATGACCAAGAAAACCAGAACTTATAGCACAGAATTTAAAGCAGAAGCCGTTATGACCCCTGCTGTCAAATCAGTAGACAATACTTTGGGAGACTTTAATTAGACAGCTTGATGATAATCACCCATGCTACTTATTTAATAAATATTAAAGTAATCTCTAATATTAGCAGTTCGATTTCTTACTTTTCACCACACTGACAGCATTTTGAACACAGACAACATTTATCACAAGTCGCTGAACAGGTACAACCACATTTCGGACAAGTACAGCTAGAATTATAATGTATAGATGTTACCAATGAGTTCAGTTTATTTTTAGAAGTGAGATTCATAATAAATCCTTATTCATGATAGGCAGTTAAGTGTGTCTAGTCTTAGTCCAGTGTTGCGTACTGCTACTATTCATTTAATAGCGTCATGAGTGATTGCTAATTAGCTTTCTAGTTGGTCTATCATACCTTGATACTTTTCTTTCTTATCAGCAATCTTCTTGCGCTCTTCTTCTGCATTTGCCACCAAGTTTTTAGAGTCTTCTACTTTCTTATCGAATCCTTCTAGTTCTGCGTCTATACTTTTTAAAAGCTTAGTCAGTAACATAGCTGCCGCTTTTTCAGAGACTTCATGCGTCATATCAGAGGCTTCAGACTTAAAATCATCTTTAAGCTTAGCTGCCCATTGATAGATATTAGCAATAGTTACACTATATTTATCTTCTTTATGAGGATCAGATTTTTTGGATTCTTCAGAGATGACATCATCGCCTTTTAAAACCTCTACAGACGTTATAGCGCTATTTTTAGGAAAGGCTACTGACTCATTTTCTACTTGACTGGTATTAAGATCTTGATTTGGCATGATGTACTGTCCTTATTTTAATATTAGATAAAAGGTATACAAACAAAGCTAGTGTATTTTTTAGTCAATTTTTCAATCTATAAACTGGCTGCCTATAAATGCACTGCACTAGATGATAGACGATGACTAATTTATGCTATCAGAGACGTTTGCTCTCTGTTTCAAAAGCTCAATCGCCTCATCGTAATAGTCCATATCAAGTAAGTGATTAAATTCTTTGAATGAGGCGTTTAAGAAATCATTCAGATTTCTACGTCCCGAATCATCACTGACATTGGTAAATCGCTTATCACATCGGATACATCGATAGGTATAAATTTTTGTCTTAATAGGAGGCGCTATACCTCCACAAACACAAGGACGTGCAGCTTTTTTTAAGCGCGCAGCCGTCTGACGAATGGAAGTGTATTTTTTTTCTAACTCATGATCGATTGACGATTGGATTATTTTAATAATGCCCATAAAGCATCCTAGCTAAAAGTTAAACATTAACTACAATTCGTATTCAGAGTCACCAAAGAATTTAGCAAACCTCATAGCAGTTACCTATTGTTGGCTGAGTAGCTAACGGATAAATGACTATTTTTCAGTGAGCTCAATGCCTCTGCCCTGACTCCGTGTTATGAATGTTTTTCCATATTTCGACAAACTGTAAATCAAAATCTTCGTAGTATTGTGTTTCGTCTGTGTCTTCTAAGCTTTGTTGGTAAGTAAAATCGGCTAAAAACATTAAGCCGCTCTTAATTAAACTCAGCTCATAAGGGGTTAAATTTATATGGTTATCATTAAGGGATTTAATTTTTAAGCATAATTCAAACAACTTTAAGCTGAGTTCTTCATGGTTCTGCTCAGCTTTTATTTCTGTAGTTTCTATACTATTTTTGGCTTTTTCGGTCATCATGATCCATAAGCCACTCTTGATTAAATCCAGTTCATAATTTGAAAAATCAAAATAATCATTCATTTTATTTTCTCGCAGCCAGAGATTAATGAGGATTCGCTATCACGACATCAAAAAAACTTGCCTGATAAAAAAAGATGCGATCGTCATGAATTACTTAATCTGATCGCACTAACCATAGCTTCCTCTAAATTCTTATTTTTTATTATTATTCATTATAATTTATTGTTTTTAATTGATATAAATGCTTCATTGAAAATATGGCGCAGCGAAAATAAGTTATTGATAACAACATAGTACATCTGCTCAATATTTTGCAATCAGAATACACAATCATGGGCTTAAACTAAACATATCTAGGCAATAAACACATGTTGACTATAAATCCCGTCAAAAATACTTATTTCCTCTGTCGTTATTATAGATATCCTATGACTTAAACCAGATAGAAGTATGGCTAGCTACAGCCTAAAGATATGGATGAGTAATATCCAAACAGGAAATGTATTCACTTCTTAGATGCCAGATATGGATGGAATCAAGCATAGCTTGCTACAAGAAAACCATATATTTTCTATTATTATTGATTTACATATGTTTACTTATTATTTAATTCATGTTAAACATACGACCGCTTATATTCCATCACAGCCTATGCTTTCTAAATCACTCTTTTTACTTAGTTAATGATGAGTAGATTAGAAAGTTAAGCGTCAGGTTCTGCTGATCATAAATTATTAAGGATAGGGTAGATGGACGCGCTTAGTACGTTATTGCAGCAAACGCAGCACTTAACTGACACTAGATATTATGGTGTGAATTTTTCAGGGGACTGGGCGTACTCTATAACGAGTAGCGATGCGGTATATTTCTACTTAGTTCAGTCGGGTAGCTTTCATATTAGCATCGGAGAGATGTCACGAAAAATATATGCGGGTGACATGGTGATGATTCCCAATGCCCATAAGCATGTGTGTTATGCCTTAGGTCATCATGGCGATGATGCCAAGCCACTGGATAAGGCGTCGCTTAATTGTAGCCAAGGTGTTGTTGACGCCTCTGAGGACGGCTCGCTAAAGGTGCAATTAATATTAGTTGAGTGCCACTATGATAAAGAGCTACTGCTACCCCTATTATCTGCACTACCCGCTATTCTGCCTGAACACGACGATATGCACGAGAGTCGGTTTAAAGCGCTTGATGAGGCAGTTGGGTTTATAATATTAGAGTCGGAATATGAGCGTTTGGGTAAACTGGCGATGATTAATCTTTGGGCCAGTATTGTATTGGTTGAGTGCTTGCGTACTCATATCGAAAGCTTACCTAAGACGTCAGACAGTTGGTTACTCGCCATGAAGGATCTGCACTTATCTAAGGCGCTGACTGTAATGCATGGTAAACCAAATCATAGCTGGTCGACTCATGAGCTTGCTAACGAGGCTGGGATGTCTCGTTCAAGCTTTACTCAACGCTTTAAAGAGACCGTTGGTGTGCCTCCATTGAGTTATTTAACGGATTACCGCTTACGTCTTGCTGCCCGTCATCTACGTTTACACCAAAACAGTATTGGTCAAATCAGTGAGATGGTTGGTTATGCATCAAACTCAACCTTTAGCCAGGCATTTAAGCGCGTGTATGGCATGTCTCCTAAGGTATACCAACAGCAATATTCACCATCCTGTTCTAGATAACTGACCTTTCAAAATGATCTGACGGTTTGCTATCAGGTAAGGTCATTTTGATTAGTAGCAAGCAATCAGTGAAAAACACGATTACTAGAAAATTATTTATAATTATCAGATGATTTGAGGGGTAATTGATGAAAATTGATAAGGCCATACTGCAACTAATAGCAGAATGCCTCTTAATTATTGGATTAGCAGTTGCAATCATAGTCAAGCTGAACTTAATGCGCTTTACTGTTGTATAGCGAAAAAAAGTAAAAGGCAGTAATAAACGTAGCAACCGTAAGTAATACAAAGCCATTTTGGGAAAATTTTTTCATAGTTGTTAGCCCTGTAAATTTTTCAGAGCATCATTATAAAAAATTATTGATATGTTGGCCAGTTAGCCCCCTTTTCTGTAACGCACTAATAACGCATCGCTACCGGTCAAAACTACTTGTAAAAAGAGGATATACCCAAAAAAATATGTTTTACATTATCCTGTGCCAAGATAAATGAATTATTTAGAAAATAAAGCAGGGTAATATGAAGGCTTCAGCTAGTCTTGCTTACCAAGACTTGGTAGTAAGCGTTTTTTAGTCAAAACATAATGTGCAATCATGCCGATAACAATGCCCCAAAATACTGAACTAAGCCCTAAGAAATGCATACCAGATGCAGTCGCTAAGAAAGTAATTAAAGCCGAGTCTCTTTGACCATCGTCTTTCATAGCAGTGGTAATATTAGCAGAGATGGCACCTATTAGCGCCAGACCAGCCAATGCTGCAATCAGCTCCTTAGGTAGCAAGCTAAATACCATCACAATACTGCCGGAAAATAAACCACCGAATAAATAAAAGATACCATTAGCGACACCGGCAATATAGCGCTTTTCTTTAAGTTCGTGAGCATCTTTGCCTGTACACAGTGCCGCAGTGATCGCTGCGAGTACAATAGTAATACCGCCAACGCAGGCAACCGCTAATGAGGCGATACTAGAAACTACGATAATAGGTTTAGCTGGCGTCTCATAACCATTTAATTTCAATATAGCCATACCGGGTAAGAACTGTCCCGTTAAGCTGACAAGGATAAGCGGAATGGCAAGGTTAAAAGTCGAGTTCCATGACCATTCAGGTGAGATAAGTGTTGGTACAGTTATCGCTACGTTAAAATTGACAGGATTCATCTTGCCAAACCAAGCACTTAAAATGACACCACAAAGTAATACCCAAATCATCGTATAGCGTGGTGATAAGCGTTTGGCGAATAGATAGCAAGCAAGCATACTAAAGACAATAAATGGCATGGTATCGGTAGCTTTGAACAATTCTAAGCCAAACTGAAATAGAATACCTGCCATCATCCCAGCGGCAATACCGTTAGGAATCCATCTTAAAATTTTGTCGAAATAACCCGTTGCTCCAACAATAAAAATAGCAATGGCTGAGATAATATAAGCAGCAACGGCTTCATTGATACTTATCTGTGGGAATAGCGTGATGAGTAGGGCTGTACCTGGTGCAGACCATGCGGTAACAATGGGTGTCTTATATTTTATCGATAGATAGATGCCAGGAACAGCAGCACCTATAGATACGCCCCAAATCCAAGAGGCCACCATTGCATCTGGAACTTGTGCCGCTTGTGCTGCCTGAAAGAAAATGATTAAAGGGCCAGCGTAAGAGATAAGTACGGCTAAAAAACCGGCAACGGATGCTGAGACTGACCAGTCTTCTTTCAGAGTTTGTATTACGGTTGCCATATTGCCTCCATGTAAATCGGCACTACTTCATAGGTCGGTAGATGGGATGAGTGTGTTAGCTACAACATAACGTCCCATCTCGAATACATGGTGTTAATCCTTATCACCATCGCCAACAGATATAGTACTACCCGTGATATACGATCATTTATCAGAAGCTAAAAAGGCGATAGCATTCACTTGCTCATTTATCGTGCTATATCTTTCCATCAAGCTACTATCAATCTAAGTGAAAAGTACTTGACTATAAAGCATTACTTATATAAACAACTTTATTTACTTAATTTGTTAAAGTCACCAATATTTTGGGGTATACCCTTCTCTATCAAATTATTAATATCTCGTAGTGCTGTATCAATAGAACACTGAGTCATCAAGGCCCATTTTTTCGTCGTCAGTTTGCCATAAAAGTTGATTAATAAAATATTGAACATTTTAACCTGCCTCTTATTCAAGGCATGCTGCCGATGCGTCTGCCAAAAACTGGCCTTATTGACGATTGTATCTGTCATCGTTTGAGCAGCAATAAGTGCTTGCTCTAACGTTTGTAGAAACCAGACCAGCCAATCCGTAATATCCGTATCCCCTTTTTGGGTACGCTCCAGTATTTTATAATAATCGTTACGCTTCTTTAGAATCTGCGCTGACATACTGTAAAAGCGCTGGGTACTGTCATCACTTTGTGCCAGCACTCTTTCGGTAATGGCACGAGTCAAGCGTCCATTGCCATCATCAAAGGGATGGATCGTCACAAACCATAAGTGAGCAATACCGGCTTTGATGACCAAATCTATATGATCCTGCTGATATGGTGGTGTATTAAACCAAGATAGAAACTGGTCTAACTCATTTGATAGCGTATCGGCACTAGGCGCAACAAAGTGAACCTGCTCACGACCATAACCACCAGAGACCACTTGCATTGGTCCTTGGCTGTCATCACGGATACTACCCGCTTTAATACGATAAAGCCTACTATAGCCGTCTGGGAATAACGCCCTATGCCACCCTAATAAATCATCCAACAATAATGGTTTCTGATAGTGATAAGTAGCATTAAGCATCATCTCGACCACCGCATCAATTTCACGAGTCGCAGCTGGCATAATCCCATTATCTATCCCTAAATGCCGTGCGACAGAGGAACGTACTTGCTCATTATTTAATGCCTCACCCTCAATCTCGGAGGTTTTAACAACTTCTAAAGTGACAGCATCTAATTGTGCCTCGACATTCAGATCAAACCCTAGCGTTTGCAGCTTACCAAGCAGACGGCCTTGTAATAAGCGCACACGACTGACAATTGGCAACAGTTTTTTATCTGACCATTGCCATTCGGTCTAATTTGGATATTAATAGATATAGGTCACGTATTTCAGGTTTTTCTCAATAATATGCAGAGAATAAGGCTTTAATTTCCTTATATTATGCAGAGACTAATTACATAAGACAATAAAATGCCATTTCAATAACAACAAATCAGCTTAAATAATGAGATTGCAGCTATGGTAGGGCAGGACAATTGTTATTTGATCTCATGGGGTTTCGTATAACTTAACTCAGAAATTAAAACTTAAGTATTAATCTCATGCTGTCCTCTAAACCCATTCAAAAATGCATCGACCCTAGCCGCCATCGGACTATCATCCGCCATCGGTATATGCTTGTGCGTGATTTGTCTTCACTGTGGCATGGCAAAGTCAGTGCCAGTTGTATGCTCATAACACACTTCAGGATATAACTGCTGCCAGCGTTTATAAGTGATTGTCTCAGACTGACTCTTTATCTCCCAAAACCCTACTCGACGCGCAGTTTCATAGACCACGGCATGGTGATACTTTCGATTCACTGCAGCATCAATATACGCTTGGCGCATCTCTGGATAGTACTGATTATCCACTGATGCCAATGCTAGCAAGTCACGTGCTGAGCTTGGTGGCCACTCCTCAAATAATGAGCGCTCCTTAGCCTGTTGCCATTGCTCAGCCGTTGGTTGCATATATAAAATTACTTTTGCCCACAATGCCGCTTTTTGAACAGGATAGTTTTTGACAGGTGCTTTATTACCGAAGTTCAGTTGCCATTCTCCAAATAATCTTCCTATCTCTTTGGTTGATTGGCGTAGCATCTGTTCATTGTTATCAGTTTTAATTACGGACAACTAAAAATAAATAAAAATCGCTACAGCCCATATTTTACAGACAAAAAAAAGCCCCAATCTTAAGATTGGGGCTTTCTAAATTTGGTAGGCATAAGCAGACTCGAACTGCTGACCTCTACCATGTCAAGGTAGCGCTCTAACCAACTGAGCTATACGCCTATTTAGGTTGAGTATTTTAGCAAGTTTCTCGTAATTTGCAAGCTTTTTTATTCATAAATAAAATTATGATTTTAATAAGCGCATTCAAATCATATTTCGATTATTTTTAGGCACTTTATAATATAATAATTTAGCGATATGGCAGCTGATTTTTTTAAGATTTGCTGCATCAATAATTGCCATATCTCGATCACTTCTACAGCTCTTAATGCGTACTCTTGACAAGCAAGGAAAATTTTACATGAAGCCATTTTTATTACTATTAATCACATTGCCATTATTGTTTACGAGCGCGGCTTATGCCTGCGAAGCCCATCATAGCGCCAGTCAAAACATACCGAAGCAAACCATCACCACTAAATACCACGATAAAATTCAGTCTAAAGTATCTACAAAAGCAGACACCGTGACGAACCATCAGCACGTAGCAAACCAAAATATTAAAGCCAGTAGCAAATAGATATTTTATATCTTTGATATGGTGATTTTGCACGACCGCTATTTAAATCGCAGTACTGATTTTTTTAGCTGTCGTAGTGTTTGCTGATATTCTACAGAGCGCGTATTAAGAGCGCTCAGTGGACTATAACGCAGTTGTCGGTAATTCTTTTTAATCTCATCAATATTTTTTACCATTGCTGCTCCATGACTTGGGACACTGTCATTAGATTCTATGATACTAATTTCCAACCGCTCAAGCCACGCCAATTGTCCCTCGTTATCATTACGAGCCAGTGCTTTATGACGTTTGCCAAGATGTTTAGAGAGCTGAATAAGGGGCAAATCCACTGGATGCCAACGCTTACGCCTGCGTTGCCAAAGCATTATGGTTAAAAGCGCCATGACTATCAGGGCAATACTTGCCATCCAAGCGATTTGTTGAGTAATTGAGCGGATGTTAAACCACTTTAACAGCGAACCTGCTTGGCTTTCTTGATCGTAACCGACAATGTCTTTTTGCCAATAATAACTGGCTTGATCCGATAAGCGGCGTAAACTTTGTAGCATTTGATAGTGCTGATAGCTGAGTTGTGCGCTCGCCCCTTCTCCGAATAGCGCTGCCCCTTGTTGCTGTGTCAAGGCGTTCATGCCCTTTTCTACCCGTTCAGGCGCGACAAAACTGGTCGGATCAACACGTACCCACCCTTGTCCTACCAGCCATACTTCAGTCCAAGCGTGGGCGTCCATTTGTCTAACTTCCCAGACCGTTCCGCCACGGCTCGGCTCACCACCTTGATAGCCTGCCACTACTCGCGCAGGAATACCGGCAGCGCGCAGCATAAAGGTAAAACTTGAAGAATAATGCTCACAAAACCCCGCTTTGGTGTTAAATAGAAAGTCATCAATACGGTTTTTATTCAGACGTGGCGGCGATAAGGTGTAGCGAAATTCTGTTTGATTAATCCAACGCTCAAGCGCATTCATATAGCGTACAGGGTCAGAGCCTGCTTGCGCAAACAGCTGCTTGGCAAGCGCGCGTGCTTTAGGATTACCTTGACTGGGCAACGCCAAATTAAGACGACGTGCGGCATCATTAAGCGTAGGGTCAATACGCATGGGTGTAAACTGCAAGACGTCATAGCGCAATTGCTGGGTAACAGGTTGATTCCTTGATAAGGTAAAATCTGAGGTCAAACTGATATCTTGACGTTGGGTAAAAGGATAATCAAGCCCAAACAACCAGCGCTGCTGCGTAGGTTCCAAAACCATCTCATAACGATTTGGATCCAGCTTTACTTTATCAGCAGCCGTCGCTAGCGCATCCACAACCCAAGTTGGCGTTTGCTGTTCAGGTGCCCACTGCCATTGTTCTACGTCACGATTGGGTCGCCACGTGACGCCATCAAAGTCGCTAAATACCAAACCACGCCA
Organism: Psychrobacter urativorans; assembly: GCF_001298525.1. Lineage (NCBI taxonomy): Bacteria > Pseudomonadati > Pseudomonadota > Gammaproteobacteria > Moraxellales > Moraxellaceae > Psychrobacter > Psychrobacter urativorans. The sequence goes on along the minus strand of NZ_CP012678.1, from coordinate 2,118,584 downwards.
ATAAAGCTGCTCTTGCGGCGGACGCTTATTTTCAAATTCGACGCGAAATGCCAATGCCGTCGACTGCCCTAAATTAGCAAAATCACCCGGCGACATACTATCGGAGATGCCAGTAGTCGCTTGGTTACCTGATAATTGCACCGACCATAAAGGCGGCAAACGTGGGAAAAATAAAAACAGCACCACCAACAATGGTAATGCGGAAACCCCTAATATACCAAGCGTCCGCAAGCGCCCATCACCGCATGTATTACCATCATCATTGAGCGCAATAAACGCCAATAAAACGGTAATGACCCCAATAATAACTTCTAATGTGGTCAGCAATCCTTGATCCATCAAGAATAACGCAGCAAGCACAAATAGCGATAAATTAAGTACCACATAAGCATCACGGCGCTTATAAAGCTCCCATAATTTACTAATTAAGCACAGAACTAAAAATGCCACGCCCATATCGAGCCCAAAGGAGCCGTTATACGTTAGCCATAAACCTGCCAGCCCCATTAAAAAGCCCAGCATTTGCATGCCTTGATACAAGCGCTTTAAATGACGTTTTTTTCTAAATTTAGCCTTAATACGCGGGTGCTGCGCGATAATACTGACCAACGCAAACCCCATCAACCATAACGGCAAGTGAGCCGCATGAGGCAAGATAACCACAAGTTGCGTGATGAGCACCCAATAATAAGCAGGCAGTGCCAATAACTTGTTATACCATTTATTATGGGTGACTGGATTATTCGAAGAACTGATGCGCTGACCCAATGCCAGTTGCTCAAAGCCAGATTGATGTGCTGCGTCAGTAATAGAAGAATGATTCATTAACGAACTATTAGAAGCGGTCATGGTGCTTTTGCCAACCGTAATAAGCAGGCTTGGGCGTATGATTCACCTTGACCAATAGTCGTCGCCGTGTGGGTATCCGTAGGCAGTTGCATCTGAAACGGCACACCGCGCTGCCCAAGCTCAAGCGCCCCATACGCCAGTTGCGCCAATTTTTGCTCATGATGCGTCGCAGGCATATCCGCATAATCTAACGTCTGCTCATAACCGATAGGATCGGCAAAATGCTTGGTAAACATACCCTGCCCACGCGCTACATGTGCCCACGATACCCGCGCTAACGATTCCCCTTCAATATAATTATCCAGACGTTCAAAATCATCTTGTCCTTGCGTATATTGTCCGCCTGTCGGCAAATTATCGTTATGGGCTACCAAATAGTGTGCTTGCCATTCAAAGGTTTCAGGCTGAGGATAGACCCAAGCAGTGCGCGCAAAATAAACATAAGACCATGCACGCATAATCCCTAAAGGATACACCGTGCTAATTTGCAAGCGTGGTAATTCAAGCTCACCGCGATGAGAAGTAGGAATGGCGAGGCGAATAATTTGCTCGTCTTGTAAACGTGGTAATAAGATTTGTGAGCGGGGATTATTATCTACTTTACGGTCATTTTGCTTATCATTGCGGTGCTTAGCCGTCTTTGGTTTAATGGTTTTATCAAAGCTAAATATCAGTTGCCGTCTAGGCTGTCGACTCTCGCTACGCAGTTGTAGCGTGACCCACACTGGCGCGCCCGCTTCTGCCATCGTCACGTCAAGCAAACGTATTTGCAAACCTGAAATATGGGCAAAGGTGATATGAAAACTAATCAGCCAGACACTGACCAAATAAAAGCACAATCCTAGTACCAAGTTATTGGCATAATTGATACCAGCAACAAAAGTAATGACCAGTAATAAAGCGAAAAGCGCGCCTTCTTTACTAAAAAATATATAAACATTGCGCAAATTAAGCGTGGCAGTATCATTTTTGGGCGCACGTTTTGCAAACCATCGTGCCATCGCCGCCGTCATAGGTTGTGTCAAGGTACGGGGTAAACGTTTCATAATCACCCTATTGATAATACGCATTTACATCAAAGCAGATTTAAGATTTTAATTTAAATGATAACTGAAACTTCCGCCATAATGCGCTGAGCAATGCTGAGCGCTGCTTGTCCACTGACGGCATGCGTCGGTATAAAACGCTGCCCCAACCGATGATCGGCAACCGCGGCAAAAACCGCTTGAATATCCTCAGGCGACACCTCTTGATGCCCAGAAACATACGCATACGCTTGCGCGGCACGCTGTAAGGATAATACGCCTCGTGGTGATAACCCATGATATTCTTGACTGATACGCGTCTTTGCAACCAAACGCTGCAAGTAATCCAGCACCACATCGGCAACATAAACCTGCTGCACCCCTTGTTGCGCCAATAGTACCGCCTCGGTATCGAGCACTGCATCTAAACTTGCTAGCAGCTCACGGCGATCTTGACCTTGCAACAGCGCGCGCTCAGCCGCGGGTGACGGATAACCAAGTGACAAACACATCAAAAACCGATCTAATTGCGACTCAGGTAACGGATAGACACCGGCTTGCTGCATTGGATTTTGGGTCGCAATCACAAAAAATGGTTTTGGCAAACGATACGTCTGTCCGTCTTGTGATACTTGGCGCTCCTCCATTGCCTCAAGTAGCGCACTTTGCGTTTTAGGACTAGAGCGGTTAATTTCATCTGCTAATAATAACTGAGTGAATATAGGACCTTTACGAAACTCAAAACCCAACTTGGCTTGGTCATAAATATTCATACCCAAAATATCAGCGGGCAACATATCATTGGTAAATTGCACCCGATTAAAGGTCAGTCCGAGTAATTGCGCCAACCCTTGCGCTAACGTCGTTTTTCCCATACCAGGTAAGTCTTGCAGCAATAAATGCCCACCGGCAAGCACACAACTGAGCGCCAACTTGACCACGCGCGGCTTATCTAAAACCACTTGATTCAATTGGGTTAATAACTGGGCAACTTGACGTTGATTAGTCAGGTAATCCGCTTCTGTAGGCGTGGCACTAGCAATGCCAGTAGTCATACCTGACTCTGCTAATAAAGGTTCTGATTGTGGCAATGAATCGTAAGCATGGCTTTGGCGCATTGTAAATTACCGATTTTTTATTATTATAAGTGGAATAACAGGGCGTTTAAAATGTAATGCACGGAGTTAAATCAAACAAACCTAGTGAGCAGTCAGTCTATTGAAAATCGGCAGCTGGTTTTTGGGTAGGATCTGATGAGACATCGACTGGCTCATTACTCATTTGCGGACGCTCAGTTTTTGTTTTGCTTACTGGCGTGCTGTCTGGCTTAGCACCTTTATCAGCACTCACTTTTACTGGAAATCCCTCAGCATCCAGCTCAGGAATAGCAGCGCGCAAAGTGGATAAATAAGCAATCACGTCTGCCCGTTCACTCGCATTAGGCATTGGATCTGCCAACATTTTTGACCCTGGCATGGCTTTTTCAGTATCAGCAATATAAGGATCTAACGTTTTGGCATCCCATACCCAGCCCGATGCGATTAATTCATCACTATAGTTATAATCGGCTAACTCCGCAGCAGGAGCGCCGTAGATGTTCATTAGCTGAGGACCTTTTTTATTACTGCCCGGATTCAGCTGGTGACATTGTCCGCAAGCGTCTTCATAAATCAGCGCGCCTTTATCAGCGTCACCTTCGGTATATAAGGGCAAGGTCACAACCTCACGATAATCAGGCGGCGTGCGCTTACAGGCGCTAAGCGTTAGCATCGATATGACCATTAATGGCACCACTAAAACAGTGCTGATTTGAAGCTTTTTAGTATAAGGCTGATTGATATAAAGCGTACTGATATTAGGCATAACGATTAGGCTTATTATTAGAAGGATTGTTGTATCAATGACTTAAGGGCAACATACTTCATGGTACGCGCTATTTTTCAGTAGCGATAGTCATGGTTTTACTTGGTTCTTCAAGATAATAGCCTTGCAAATAACGCGCACCGACACTCCAAGCGACGGACATGGTCGCCGCATCTTCGATGTAGGGCATGAGTACATCAATATTTAGCGCCTTCGCTCGTAGGATAAGCGACTTCACCGTATCCAGATTATCTGCGTTATTGATACCGTCAACATAGGTACGCGCCAATCTCATCATGTTCGGCTGCACAATACCAGCAATTTCAACCGATTTTTCAGATGACCCAAAATTGCGAATCGCTACTTGGCAGCGGGCTTGGTTAAGGGCGGTGAACTGTATTTTTGCCATAGACAAATGATTGGCAACCTCTTCTTCATTAAACTGTAGCGTTAGCGCATCCGCCACCCCACCCACTGCATTAATCAATTGGCTGGCGACATTAGGTAGTTTTTTATCCACTAATGAAGCGCTGGTTAATTGTACTAATATGCGTGCTTGCGGATGCAGTTTACGAATCTCATTCAGCTGTTTACAAGCATTAATCAATAGCCAACGATCTATTTTTTCACGGAGATTATGCGTTTTGGCAACGGCCATAAATTGATTGGGCATTAAAATAGTATTATCAGCATCCGCTAACGGCAAGCGTAAATACACTTCAAAGAAATCACTACGGTCAGCATTAACATCATAAATAGGTTGGAATAGTAACTCAAAATGATTATTGGCAATCGCATTCATTAATGATTCTGCCAGCGCATCATCATCGCTACTGGCATGGGCACTAGGATCATAGAGATGATAAGCATTACCGAGATTTTGAGTGTCCTCTCTGATCTGGTTAATGGCATCAATAGCACGCTCAAGGAGTATATTCGGCTCAGCAGCATTAGACTCTATTTTAACCATGCCAATACTAGCAGTGGTGTTAGTAGTGCGTTTTTCTACCTCGATATACAAGTCGCCGATGGTAATGCGAATACGTTCCGCCAACGCTGTGAGTGCTTGCGTCGTTAAGTTTTCAACTAAAATGGTGAATGCCGTATCACTAAATCGGCTCACATAACCATCAACAATCAGCTCATCTAACACATAGCCTACTTGTTTAATCGTCGCATCAATCCCTTGTAAACCTAAGCTGTTACGGATTTTGCCGATATTATCCAACTGAATATATAGCAGAGCCGCACTCGTTTTACCTACTAGCACCAATTGGTATAACGCCTCAAAATGCTCTTCAAATCCGCGGCGATTATTTAATCCCGTTAAACTGTCTTGACGCTCAGCTACAGCCAAGCGTTTGGCTATCTCCGTACTATTATCGTTTTGTTGAATAATAATCTGCGTGACTGGCTTACTCTCAAAAGTGGCAGCAGCCAATTGTAATTCGGCTTCAAAAGTAGTGCCATCCGTGCGGCGGCTTTCAAATTTAAACTCAACTTGAGCGCGACTGCCTTTATCAAACTGACTTAAAAACCGCTTAAAAGCTTTGATGTTATCACCGCCCGCAATTAAATCAATGACAGGTACCCCAATAATATTATTAACGGTATCAAAGCCGAACAATTCCAGATAAGGGTCATTGGCGAAAATATGAATCCCTTGATCCAAATAAGCAACCGCACTTTTAGAGTTTTTAATTAAGATATTAGCGCGTTGTTCAGCTTCTGATAAGACATAACGCAATGCTTTTAATTGCTGACGGCTACATAAGTTGGCATGTTGCAAGCATATTGCCATAACGATTTGAGTATCTTTTTCTGCCACTAACGCTTTGACCATGTTGCCATCAATCACGGCTGGTAGACCGTCATCATTGCAACCTGTCACTGCCATATCATCACTCATGAGCGCAATCATGGGCAAATCAAGATCTTGTTCTTGAACGACACCCACCACGTCGGTAAAGCTTAAATCATAAGCCCGTCCAAACACCAATACATCCCACTGATGTCGTAATGCTTTTAATAGCTCCTCTTTATCATCTAAAAAGCCCAAATTAACCTCTTCATAATAAGAGGACAATAACTTTACCAGACGTTCAGCATACAGCTGATCTTCGTCTATCACTAATAGATTCAAGAGAGCATTATTTCGCATAACAGACCTTTTCCGTTTTGCCATAAAATGAGGTATGGCTTAATCATGGTATCAATTATAAAGGGTCAAATAATTTATACTACAATTTATCTCACTTTATGTTGACTAATAATGCTAATTCCATCCGAAACGTCTGAGATTGGCTTAAAAATAGCCGTTTTCCAACGATTCATCACAGCCGCACGACTTCGTATTGAGTAAACTCCTCTGTACTTAATAAGGTCTGTTGTAGACGCAACGGTTTTTGCTCACCGTTTAAACGAATAATCACCTTATCGTTTACTTTAAAATGATAAGACGGCACCAATAAACTAGAGGTCGTTTGCAAGTCATCTTCAGCGGCTAACAGTAAGGCTGGGATAAAGCTTTGGCTACGATTGTCTCGATTATCAAGACGCAGTGCACAAGCCGTTGGCGCATTGCCCAAAATTTGCGCTTCTGCTTCCACGTACTCGGCATCAATAGTTAGCCAACGTACCATGCCCAATGACCAGTTTTCTTTATCATTTTCTTGATAATCGTCTGCTTGATGGCTATATTTTTGAGTATCTTGCTTTTGAGCACTTTTTTCTTGACCCTCTTGGTCTTGATGGTGACACAATAGGAACAAGCTCATAATGCATAAGCGCGGCGGCGCAGTCGCTAAAAAGCTGGTGAGCACACTATCACTTACTGTTGCAGCTTCTTTCATGGTTATGGGTTCAAATATCTCGGTTAAAGGCGGTATTAATACATTACTACTTTGTTTGCTGCCGTCTTTATGCTTTTGCGCTTCAGAGTTCAACACCCCTTGCTGCGCTACGATATCTTGAGCGGTAAGCAAGCGCAATGTTCTAAAAGTAGACCTTGTTTTGGTACAGTCATACATCTCTATTTCAAATGCTGGTGGCGTGGCATCTTTTCTAGGGGCGGTGTCGTAGCGCGGTAGATACTCAGCCGATAAATCTTGTGCCGCAATCATACTCATTAAGCTGTGTTTCCCTGCGACGTGATAATGAATATCATTAAAGCAGGTAATTACCGTGCCCCGTTTTTTGGGGCTATATCTAGATGCTATGTTCATTTGACGGTTAATATAACGATGCGTTATTGCCATTAAAATCTTAGTAATCAAGCGATATTCTGTCATTTTTTGATTGACGGCTAGCAACTCATTTTGGCGTTGACGGAAGTAAGCGGCCAGTGGCTCAAGCTCAATAAACAAGCAATCTTGATGCTCTTCGTACGGATTAATAACGGTGACTGGCGTCAGATACTCAGGTGGACAGTCACTTTTTAAATCGATAAAAATGCGGGTCTGGGTTTGTGGTTCTAGTGTCGCGCTGATGTGCAGCGACCACTCTGGTAGCAAGCGCTGTATCAATAATATACTCGGGCGCCGCATTGCCAATACATTAAGCAAGCTATGCAGACAAATTTGGCAGTACAGTTGATGGATACTGCGCGCTTGCCGCGTGACCACATGCGAGGTTAAATCCATTTGCGCTATATTATGCTGACAGGCTAAGTAATACAGCTGATTGAGTGCCGACCATATATAAAGTGGTGGATTTTGATAACAAATCGCCTTTTCGTATAATAGTTTTTGATAACTCAATAGCGATTGATAAATAGCAATCGCTAAGGTAAATGGCAATGCGACTGTGGGCTTTATTAGGCGCTTCCAAGCGCTTGGATTCGGAGCACGTTGCTGCTGCCGACAATTTAACGCCAAACGTTCACGGCGCACCACCGCATCAAAGACCAATATATTTAAATAATATAATGACTTCACTTGTTCCACAAACTCAAGCTGACTATCGCTCAGTGGTCCTATCTCATAAATATAATGCTTACGTAAAGCCGCAACCAAACGCTCCGTTGCCGTCATGACAACACTCATCAAGCGTAACCGTAGCTCATCATCAATTTCAGCCACGCTAAGTTCAGTGAGCATCTGTTCTAACTGACTTGCCTGCTCGTTTTCAGACTGTACGGGTAAGCTGGCAGCCCATTTTAATAGCTGCTGCTCTTCTTCACCATTTAAGTAATGGCGCGGTGGCGTTGCCAAGGGCGCTTTAGACGTTAAATACGTTTGAAAAGTCGATAAGTTCATCCTCGTCGCTCCTTAATAACTATTAGCAGTCGCTATTGATTAGTATTGGCTATTATCAGTCCTTATTATTAATAATCAACAAATATCTATTACTATTTTCTATCTATATTATCTATATTAATATACTGATGACATTATATTGACGACTCTAAGCATGATTGTAAATGTCAATGGGAACCTTAAACGGTCTGTTTGGCAGTTCTCTGACTAATTTTGGCACTAAATATCCAGGTAATACTGCCAGTAATTTCCAGTACAGCGCCTGAGCTGACCGCTCGTCACTGTCAAAATGGGCGGCGCCCGCTACCTTATCCAATACATGCAGATAATAGGGCAACACACCGGCGTTAAATAAGCGTTGGCTGAGCGCAACTTGCACCGCGACACTGTCATTGATACCGGCTAATAACACGGTTTGATTGAGTAAGGTAATCCCAGCCATACGTGCACGCTGTAAAGCCGCAGCGGTTAGCGCATCTATTTCATTGGCATGATTGCAGTGAATGACCATCACGATTTGGCAGCGACTTTGCGCCAGTCGCTCTAACAATTCGTTATCCAAGCGTGCAGGAATAACAATGGGCAAACGCGTGTGCAGACGAATCGTCGTGATTTGCGGAATGGCTTCTAAGATATCAAGCCACGCAAATAAGCGCCGATTAGTCACATTTAAGGGGTCACCGCCACTTAAAATCACCTCGTTAACTTCGGGATGCGCAATGATATAATTGATGATATCCGCTTGCGCGGTTGCGGTCGGCATATTGGCGCTATAATCAAAATGTTGGCGAAAGCAGTAACGACAATGAATCGCGCACGCTCCCGTCAGCGTTAATAACACGCGTGACTCATATTTATGCAGCATACCTTTAATCGGATTGTGGGCGTTTTCGGCTAACGGATCAGTAACGTAGCCGGTGACCTTGATTTGCTCTTGTTTATCCGGCAAGACTTGTTTTAATAAAGGGTCACTCGCATCCCCTACCGTCATTTTTGCCACAAAAGCACGCGGTACACGCAGTACAAAATGGGTGGGCAGATACACTTGTGGTTCTAAAGATTGCAGCTCTAATAGCTCCAGCAACTCATCAACGGAGGTGATGGCTTCGGATAATTGTGTTTGCCAGTTTTTTTGTGTGATTAAATGGTTTATCATGACAACCTACTACGTATATCTAAAAAACGACATTATACGCTGTTAGACAGCGCGCTATCAAAGGTTGCTCATTTAATGAGTAAACGTTTAAGGTGCGGCTATTAAGCAATACCAACCGCACCGAATACTTTATCCTACTTATTTTTACTATATCTCCAGCATTATTATCGTAACGCCAAATTTAGCACGGCGATAATGATGAGTTATATACCCCCAAATACCCTCTCAACCCTTAGGAGTCTCTTGTGGCAACTGTTTCTACCAATGAATTTAAAGCCGGTCTAAAAGTAATGCTCGATAACAACCCTTATGCTATCGTTGAAAACGAGTTTGTTAAACCTGGTAAAGGTCAAGCATTCAACCGCGTCAAAATGCGCAATCTACGCAGTGGTAGAATGCTTGAGCAAACCTTTAAGTCAGGTGAAAGCTTAGAGATGGCAGACGTGGTCGATACTGAAATGAACTATCTATATAACGATGGTGAATTTTGGCACTTTATGCACCCTGAAAGCTTTGAGCAACTGCAAGCGGACAAAACCGCTGTCGGTGATGCGGTAAAATGGCTAAAAGAAAACAGTAACGCTCTCTGCACCATTACTTTATTCAACGGCGTTCCTTTATCAATTACTCCGCCTAACTTTGTAGAATTGCAAATCACCGAAACCGATCCCGGTTTACGTGGTGATACGTCAGGCGGCGGCGGCAAACCTGCGACGCTAGAGACAGGTGCGGTGGTACGTGTGCCTTTATTTGTACAACAAGGTGAAGTGGTACGTGTCGATACGCGTACGGGCGATTATCAAACGCGTGTGAGCCAATAATCTAAGCTCACGCTCAATAAAAAATCTGAATAAAAAAAGCTCTACCTTCGCGAAGGTTGAGCTTTTTTTATTTGATAAATTAAGGGTATTTTTGTTGCCTAGATTTTATGATTGCACTGACCTTATTATTGCATCGAGCGCTTATACATCAACCAATATTGCACCAATGAATTAAGCTGCTCTTTTTTAAAGGGTTTGGTACAGTAATCTTGCATTCCAGCTTGCAGATACTTTTCGCGCTCACCATCCATCGCATTAGCCGTTAAGGCAATAATGGGCGGTAAGTCGTTGGCATCATACAGCTCATGCAACCTAATAGTCGCCTGCATCCCGTCCATAATGGGCATATGATGATCCATCAAAATCACATCATACTGTTTAGGATTGGCAGCAAATTCATCTAGCGCTTGTTGACCATCGGTCACATGGGTGACCATATGTCCGCTACTAGATAAAGCTTTTTTAGCTATAATGGCATTGACAGTATCGTCTTCAACCAATAAGACGTGCCCAGTATGTTGTGAGCTTTCTTCAGGCTCTATGCGCTCAGAATATTGCCACCCTTCATATTGTGATTTATCAAGAGTGGGCAACGGTAGCAGTACCTGAAAAGATGTACCCTCATCGACCACACTATCCGCCCAAATGCGTCCACCCATCAGCCCAACCAATGACTTACAGACTGATAACCCAAGACCTGTGCCGCCATACAGCCGATGCGTTGATTTGTCTGCTTGATTATACGCATCAAATATTGCCTCCAAAGACTCCGGTTTGATACCGACACCAGTATCCGTCACCGTGATACATAGCGTCATCTCATCACAGTTATGCGTAACATTATATTTATTTACAGAATTACTAATATTGTCATCGCTACTATCACTATTAACAACGCTATGAATACAAGGCGTACAGTGACAATGCGGTGCGTGCTTAACATTGATACGAACTTCGCCACCCTCACGAGTGAACTTAATGGCATTGTTGACTAAATTCGTTAAAATTTGTTTGAGACGTACAGGATCACCTTTAATATACGGCGAGAGCGCTTCGGTATAGTTATAATCCAACGTTAAGCCGCGCTGACGGGCTTTTGCCGCAAATAAACTGACGACCTCATTACATAATACTGATAGATTCATCGGTACGGCATCGATAATCATTTGCCCCGACTCAACCTTAGATAAATCCAAAATGCCATTAATTACGGATAATAAATGCTCACTTGAGACCTTGATATTTTCTACATATTCTTTTTGCTCATAACTCAACTGGGTATCATCAAGCATATCAATCATACCCACAATACCATTCATCGGTGTGCGGATTTCATGGCTCATATTGGCTAGAAACTCAGACTTCATCTCATTCGCATGCTTCGCCATACGCTGACTTTTTTGTAATTGCATAGCATCAGCCGCCATAACGGCAAATTGCTTGAGTAAATCAGCTTGCTCGGCATCAAACGTATAATTGGGCTTGGTATCAAGCAAACATAATGCGCCGACGCGAAATGCCTTGTTGCCCTCGTATAAGATAATGGGCGCGCCAGCATAAAAACGTAAATAAGGCGCTTCTACCACTAAAGGATTGTAAATAAAGCGCTCATCAAGCAATAAATTCGGAACCAATAAAACTTCATCAGATAAAATCGTATAATTACAAATTGATACATCGCGCTCAGTGGTACAAATATCTCCAAGTCCATGCGGCGATTTTAAATATTGCGTTTTCTCATCAAAAAAAGATATCGCCACGATAGGCAAATCAAAAAACAGTTTTGCCAGTTCAGTCAAACGCGTAAATGCTGGCTCAACATTGGTATTGAGCACGTCATATTCTTTGAGCATAGCAATGCGAGATTTTTCATCTTTCGCTAGCGGGTACGTATAAGTAGACAAAGCTGTCTCCATCAATCAATGTAAAGTGGTGGACTTAGCAGCGTGCTGCGTGAGCATCTGCAGTGCCTCACTCACCATAATCATTGCAACCACCGAGGTGACTGCTACCGCTGACCCGTAGCCGCCGCAGTGCAAACCACCGGTTTGACAGCTTTTATCGACGCGCGGTGGCTCAGTTGAATACACACATTTAATGCCGAACTTCTCTTTTAGCGTGCTATTAATACCTTTTTCAAAACGTAGCTTAGAACGTAGTCGTGCTAGTAGCGGGTCTTGATAGCTGTCTTTTAAATCACTGACCGTAATTTGGCGTGGATCAATCTTACCACCTGCCCCGCCCGCACAAATAAGCTTTAGTTTATTAAATCGACAATGCAGCGCAATTGCAAGCTTTGCCTGCATATCGTCCACGCAATCTAAAATAATAATAGGTCGATTGTCAGCCGCCGCCACTTTTGCTGCTTCACGACTTGGTAATAACGTCGCGACATTCTCAGGCGTTAAAAAATCATCGACTAAATGTAACCGCACGCGTGGATTAATCTCAGACACGCGCGCGCCCATCGCGGCAATTTTACTTTGTCCAAAAGTGCTATCCAGCGCTGGCAACTGCCGATTGACATTGGACGCCACCAACACATCTAAATCAATTAACGTAATCGTACCGACAGCCGTTCGTGCCAGCCCCTCAGCGACCCAAGAGCCAACTCCACCAATGCCAATCACAATCACATGAGCGGCTGCAAAGACATCAAATGCTGTGGTGCCGTAAAGCGTTTGTGTGCCTTGAAAACGGCGCTGATACTGCGTGGGGTCAGTTTGCTCAATGTCAGAAATTAAATTGTCTTGCAAATTTGCATTGAAGTGCGTTTGAATAGGAGAAATTGGCGATGCTTGTTTGAGCGATAAATCAGGAGCAGCAGAATCTTTGGCAAAAAAATCGGTGACAATAGAATCAGACGTAACCGTTTCGGACGTAACAGTAGAGGTAGTAAGCGGTTGATAACTCATAAGGAATAATAAGCTCTAATAGTGAGAGAGATTAAGACAATATTAAATGAAAGAGAAACAAGCACAGCATTAAATCATAAAAATGCAATCATAAAAACGATAACCAAACGTTATGGTTGCGGATATGTCCACAGCGTTTGCAAAGCATCACAGCTATTTTGCCATAATTGCCGTGCCAGGTCAGCTGGTGCAACATTCAGTAACTCACTAAGGCTATATAGTATCCATGGCAGATTTGCTGGGACATTACGCTTATATCCCACCGCTCTTTGCCATTCATTATCTACATTTTCCCCCAACGCTGACGACTTATCATCAGTGGTCTGACACTTGATTGGGGTCATGTCTGGACAGTCAGTTTCAAGCACTAAACACCCAGTACCATAGCTTGCTACTACCGATTGAATGGCGCGGCGCAATTTTTTGGCATTAGGATTGGTAATTTGTCCTGTAACACCGAGCTTAAAGCCCAATTTTACAAACGCTTTTGCCTCTTGCTCGCCGCCACTAAAACTATGGGCAATACCGCCCAATTGATGCGCATTATAATGATGCGCCTTTAATATTGCCAAAGTCTCGGCATGGGCTTTACGAATATGCAGCATCACGGGTAATTGATGCTGTACTGCCATATCCAATTGCGCCCTAAAAAAATACTGCTGCTTGGCTAGCATTTTAGGCTTTTTCATCTCATCGGTAAAGGTATCCAAGCCAATCTCGCCAATAGCCAATGGGCGACACTCAGCTACTAGCTGCGCCATCTGTGATAAATGCGCGTCGCTATGTTGTTCAATATAAAAAGGATGCAATCCTAAAGCAATGTGCGCTTTTGGGGTCGATGCGACATCAATAGAAGGTAGCATAGCAGACAACCTAGAACCCAACGGCTGCTCAAGTAGCTGCTGAGTGGTATAAAGGCGCTCAAAATGTCGATAAAGATAACCAACAAGCAGTAAATGACAGACGCCTCGCCCATACGCTTGTTGCGCTTGCCAAGTTCTATCCGCATCAAATACAGGTGCATCAAAATGGGTATGCGTATCAATTAAAGGAAAAATAGGAGGCAATACAGATATGTCAGACTTTACGCTCAATAATGAGTCATTAGCAGTCATAGGCAGCCTTTACAATAGATAGTAATCAGTAAGGATTGTATTAAAAACTCTATATTGAACGTCATGTACTAAACGTATATCGAACACGCAAACTAAGCGTCAGGCACTAGCAGCGTTTGCCCTATTAAAAAACAAGATATTGCGGCTTAATCAAACCTTGTAGCGCGGTATAAGGTACGATTAAATCTGTCGTTTCAATCTGTCTATTTGATAACTCGCCCGCCTGATAGACCATGTGTAGACCTTTGTTATCCAAATACCATTGCTGCGATAACGCTAATGACGTGGAGTGAATGTCTTTTTGCTCTGCGCTTTGCCGCTCATTATCTTGCAAAGTAAGCCATTCTCTTTTAGCCGTTTGCACTGTCAGCAATAGCTCATCGGTGCTCACTTGCGGTAGCAAAATATCATTAATGGTGAGCTTCAGCTTTTTTTGTATATCGAGCATGACGTAGCTCACTTGTTGCTGACGGCTGTCACTACGATGTTGATTTGAACGTATCACCAAATAGCCGCTATCAGCAGCGCCCACCGCATTTTTGCTCGTGCTCGTATCATTATTTTTCTGCAATTTACTTATTGTGGGATTGAACACCAGCTCGGTATCAATACGCTGATACATAGGTAACGTAGGCACGGCTTGCTCGGCATAAGCGATTTGATTAAAGAGCATTGAAACCGTTTTTTTGGCGGTTTCATCTTCGCTTGCCAGCGGCGTTGTTGGGGCTAATACGCGAGCTATCGTCTGCCACATGATGCTGGTCAGCCACGGCTGCTCAGGATTGAAGTGTAAAATATTCAACTCTAAATACTGACAGTCTCTCTGTGCGGCGTCACAATTTGGCTGCTGAGCAATCACCTGATTTTTAATCACATTCAGGTGCGGTACAGCATTATTGTTTGCCGTGTTTGGCATGACAGGAGCAATAACAGCAACCTGTGTCTTCGTATTAGAAAGAATTTTGATTTTATTAGCAGATTCCGCTTCCGCTTGTTGCTCAAATAGCGAATTCGGTTGAATTTCACAGCCTATTGAAATCCCACTGATAGACAAAATCAGCCCTAATAGTAAAGAAGGCGTGATACTTTTGGGCTTATGAAGTTTGGTATTCATGGCGTTAACTAAAAAGGAAGTTCATCTTTAATAATAGCGTAAATTTGTCTCACAAGAAGCACTGAATTAAATAACTACTGAATTAAATAAATAATACTATCAATCGGCTGTTTTCGTATTTTTATCTATCGACTGCGTATTTTGAGCTTTAGTAGACGCATTCTTTGTATCTTTATCTGTGGTATCTGCGGTGTTATCAGAGTAAGCCGTATCTTTGCGGCTACTGCGTCTTGGAATCAATAATAACGCTACTCCAACTACCCCTATCGTCAACCACTTTTTTTTATTCAGTTGACTGCTTATTTTTTTATCATTCTGTTGCGCCATGAGTTCATACCTTTAAACACTTTTAGCATATTAAACGGTGCTGCTAACGACCTAATGGATAGGTCGTGATACCCGTATCTCCGGTATCCACTCTAGTGAAGCTTTTAGCCTTAGCGGTAGGCTTTGGCGTTTGGTCACGTTTGGGTACGAGCGGATTGAGTGGCATTAATTCATAATCTGCGCTGACATTGCCATCCCAGCCTTCGGTGCCACTTAATGGTAATTGCTTAATCGTGCCATTTTTATCAATGACCAATTGCAACACGCGCATTTGATTGAATTTGCGCTCAGTGACGCTTGCTACCGCACCGCCATCACGCAAAATAGTGGGCTGTAAAAATATGATTAAATTACTCTTTTGGGTGTTGTCATTGTTGGAGCGAAACAAGCGCCCGAACAGCGGTACATTGCCTAAACCGGGAACTTTTTGTTGACTGGTGGTACTGTTATCACGCATCAAGCCACCCAATGCAATGGTCTGCTGGTCGTCCGCTAAAATGGTGGTATTAATCAGGCTTTTATTGGTAATTACACCACTTGCATTGCCAATACTGCTCGGTACGACGGAGGATACCTCTTGCGACACCTCTAAGCGCACCGTGCCATTATCCCCAATGTGCGGAATGACATTAAGGTTGATACCGATATCTTGGCGGTCAATGGTTTGAAACGGATTGGTAGAGGAATTACCACTAGTGGTGTAAGAACCGGTCACAAATGGGACGTTTTGACCCACTAAAATACTGGCTTTTTCATTGTCTAAGGTCAAAATTGATGGCATGGATAATAAATTGGCACTGGTAGAAGAGTTTAATGCTTGTAAAATAGCACCATAAAACTGAGTATTGCCTTTACTGTCTTTGCTGCTGCTACCGATACCGAGCAACGCGCCTGCAATCGAACCTGCCGCTGCACTAATGCCAGCACCACCCGCTAAAGCCGCTCCTGCAAGGGTAGCAGCACTTGCGCCAACGTTATTAAAGTTCACCACGCCATAACCACTATTGGCATTACCCAGCGCCCACTGCACACCAAGTTGGGTGGCATCATCACCCGATACTTCAACGATTGCCGCTTGAATGAGTACTTGAGCGCGGCGGTTATCTAGCTGATTGACCGCTTCTTCAATTTCAAACATCAGCTCAGGCGCGGCATTAACGATAACAGAGTTTTGAGTTTCATCAGCGATAATACTAAAAGGACGAGCGCTGTCGCTTGTTGAGCTAGCTGTACCCGCCACAGACGAGCTAACTGCAGACATGTCCTCATTCTTTAATGCTGCCCCCGTGGTTCTGTTATTGTTTAAAGATGCTGATTCTAACGTCGATGGCGTCCCTGCACTATTAATAGATTGATTAGCAAGCAGACCACGCAGCATTTGGGCAATATGGTTGGCACTGGCGTATTTTAAACGGAACACACGCAGACCACTCAGCCGCCGCGTGGGCGTGGTATCCAGTTGATTGACCATATCTTGAACTTTGGCAATCATCTCAGGGCTGCCTTTAACAAGCAATCTATCACTGGAATTATCAGCAATGATTTTGAGTTGATTGCTGCCTTGACCTTGTGCAGTACCCGCACTGGCGACAAGGGCGCTGATTAAATCCATCATACGTTCAGCATCGACATGACGCAGCGGAATCACGCGTAAGCTGTCATTGACATTACTGTCCAAGTCACGGATTAAGGCGGTCAATTGATTAAGACTATCAGCACGATCTGATAGCACCAACGCATTAATACCCGGCACAGCAGCAGCATGTGCCGACTGCGGCATCAATGGGCGTATAACGCCTAGGACTTCTGCCGCTTGAGTATTGGTTAAATAAATCACCCGTGTAGTTAGTGCTTCACCGACCGTTTCACCGCGTAAGTCCACCGCGATTCCCGATTCCTTAGCCACATTATCAGGAACCAGTTTCGTCGTATTTCCTGATTTAATCGCCGCAATACCATTCACTTGCATGACGCTTAAGAACAGCTCATAAATCTGATCACGCGACAAGGCACGGTTTGAAATGACCGTCACATTACCATTGATACGCGGGTCAAGTACGAAGTTCTGATCGGTAATCGTCGCCACTTCATTTATAAAGGCTTTGATATCCGCATCTTGTAGATTGACTTTCCAGCTTTCAGCACTGGCAAGCCCGCACGTTGCTACCCAAAGTGGCAGCGCCAAACATAGCGGACGGCAAACATAAAGCAAGCGCTGCACAATATGAGATAAAGGCGTCAATAAAAATTTATGCGAACGTACCATGGTGATGATTACCCACTGTGATGTCGTTGCTCGTACACGACATAAAATAAGATGAATTAATGCTAAAAAGAATGCTTATACCCATTAAGATCAATATTTAAACAAGCCCTGTAATTATTTTCCTGACTGTTAATTAATTTAAGCCTAAATGGTCATATGAAATAGATAATACATAGTATGGCGTTGGTATGGTAAAGAGAAAATACTGATAAATAAAATGACTGGTTCAATAGCATACAGGGTTTAATGAAACCTATAATTTAAATAGCAAAATATAGCTTAAGCCTACTACCTAATAGGCTACTAACCAGCCATTTTTGCTAAAACTGTTGATGTACAGTAATCAACTGATCGCCGCGCTTCACCTCTATTGTAGCTTCACCTGATTGCTGCACTTGTTGTAATAATCCAGCATCTTTACTAGGATTATTGCCGACTGACTGCCCATTAACTGATAGCACTTTATCACCTGGCTCTAACCCCAAGCGGCTACGCACACCTGAAGGCATTGCTGCGGTCACTTGATAGCCTTCTCCCGATGCCATTACTCCCATACGACTTAAGTAGCTTGCCGGACTTTCTTGTAAGGCGGTGACTGCTTCATCAATAGGCGAATCAGGATTGCTATTGTCGGTTGTAGCGCCAGCATTATTACTATCGACTGCCCCGTCTTGCATAGTCATATTTTGCATGGGTGCACCCATATTTTGACTACCGTCCGGCAACCGCTGATTGGTTACTGTTCCTGCTGCTAGCCCGCGTTGGTCAAGTGGCATCGCATCTGCCATACGAATAACGGTCTGTTGGTCATTGGCAGCAGCAATGATAACGGAATTCCAATCGACCGCTATTAGGGTATAGCCACTATTTTGCAGGGTGTCACCAATACGGTAATTTTTGACCTCGCCATTAACGTCTAATAATGCAGAAGACAGGCTTTCTGGTATCGCCAGCAGCACCCCTTTTAGCGCGACATTAGGCGACTCTTGTACAGCAGCTGGCTCTGGTTCTGGATCAGCAAATATCGTAAATAATCCACTATGATCGGTGCTGGCTTGATTATTCTGTAAGGGTAACAAAGGCAATGCAGGCGGCACAGGCGCTGCCACTAGCAGCCACAGCAAACGCGCCGCTGTCCAGCATAACCAGCTAATGGCTGCCAATAGCAGCCACCCTGAGAACCGATTTAGGATCTCAATGATTGGCTTAATACGTGTCGTCATACTCGTCATCTACTGCGCCCCTGCCTCAGATAACCCTAACAACAGCGGCTGACGGACACTGACTACTGACGTATCTTGCGGGGCTTGTCCTTTATATTCTGGCATATTTTCTAACAATCGCTGTGTCAAGCTCACATCTAACATACTGTCGCCATCAAGATATAAATCACCCAAGCGCTTATCTTGATTATTTAACACATTAATATGCAGTAAATTCTGATTATTTTTTTGCTCGCTGCTTAATTGTGCCCGCAGCGGTGGCAAAGTGATATAAAATATTTTACCACCACTTGGGTAGCCCACTTCACCGCCAACCCATGTCAGCTGACCATCAGCCTGACTAAATCCAGCTTTTTTCTCTGCTGTTCCTGACTGACGCTGCAATGACAGCGCATTGACCTGAATAGGCGTATTAGGCAGCTGCCAATCAACGACACTTGCCAACGTTTCGGGCGCAATCTTACCGCTTATGTCATTTACCTGCCAAGAGCCGCGCCCTACTTTCACTTGTCCATCAAGACGCGTCTGCCCCGTACTCACCTCAACATCTGCGCCTATTTTCCCTAACAATAACTGCCATGGTTGCCATGACCATGTCGCCGCACCCGTCAAAGGCATATCTGACAACGGTAGCTGCCAAATTGCCGAGCCTTGCCATAAGTTACCAGAGACATGCTGAACATAGGGCGAGTCTGGTGCGTATTTGTCTAGCACCCATGCTGCCGGCATCTGCAATACTGTAAATAGTGCAAATAATACAAAGCCAACCAGCCACCATAACTTACGAGGGCGCTTATTAGACGAAGCAGACGCTTGAGGCACAGGAAAATTACTCTTATGACAGATAAAATGACATCATCATAGCAAACAATCGCCTAATGATGACAGCAAAAAAGTCAGTATCTTTTCACAAAGATACTGACTTTTATTTATACATCACACTTACATCGCTTCACTTAATTTTTGACTCAATCACATAAGCGATTCAACGCTCAGCATAAAAATTAAGCGTAACGTTTATACCGCAAAATCGTTAATATCACGACCAGCCGCCAGCGCATCGACTAACCATGTTGGCTTACGACCACGACCTGTCCACGTATCATTACTATCTTCGGTATTACGATATTTAATATTGCGCTTTTTCTCTAAGCTTTCACCCGCTTTTAAAATCTCTTCAATCGTACTGCCACTTTCTTTGGCAATCTTTTCAAATTGAATGTAAGCATCATGCAAGCTTTGGTGCTGTTTTTTGTTAATCAATTGCTGCGCAGTTTCAGTAATCGCACGCAGTTCATCGACATTGAAGTTTTCTAAATTAATAGCATTGCTGTTATTCATAACAATCTCTTTTCTAATTTAATTCATATATAAAGTGTATTATCTTAAAAATGATTACTATTATACTGAAATACCAATATGAATAATAATCACTATAAGAATAATAGATTAACATAATTCCTTATAATAAAAAATAATTAAATAAAAGCTTTATGTTTTAAGCACTTTAATTTTATAAATAGAGAAATACAACTTTTATTTACTTTTTTATAAAAATAATTTTAATATTAATTAACTAACAATAGTTTATTAAAAAAAATTTTACTAAACGTTTTTATAAATTTACTCTTTAATAAGGCATAAAAAAAGCCTGTAAACACAGGCTTTTTTCAATTTTAATCAACACTCTTTACAGATAGCTGCTCTAAGGTATAAGTTAAAATGGAATGTCGTCATCCACTGGACCATCTGGCATCATTGTTGGCTTCGGTTGAGTGGGTGCTGGGGCTGGTTTATTAAATTGATTGGGTTGATTGTAAGCGTTGGCGTTATTATTAAAGCCGTTTTGGCTGCCGCCCTGCATACCTTGGTTAGGGGCACCAGAACCTTGATTATAGCCGCCTTGCGGAGCTGACTGTTGGTTTGGCTGACCACCTTGGTTGTTCTGATTATTTGGATTATAACCACCTTGTTGAGCATTTTGATTGCCAAAACCAGTATTTTGATTTTGACCGCCACCAGCACTATCGAGCATTTGCATTTGATACGCTTTAATATCAGTCGCATAGCGATCACTACCGTCTGCTGCTTGATATTTACGCGTCTGTAAGCTGCCTTCGATATACACTTTACTGCCTTTGCGCAGATACTGCGCGGCAATTTCACCCAAGCGATTATATAGCGCAATACGATGCCATTCGGTCGCTTCCTTTTTTTCGCCGCTTAGTTTATCCGTCCATTGTTCTGAGGTGGCAACGGTAATATTAGTGACGCTACCGCCATTACTGAATTGGCGTACTTCAGGATCTGCACCGAGATTACCGAGAATAATAACTTTATTAACACCGCGCATGATATCGTCCTTTTTTGATGAATGATTTTATAAGGGTAATGCTTTTATAAGTTTAATTATGGATATCTCTATCAAAAATTTAATAGCTTCTTTATTAAAACTATTAACTTCTATCAGTAATATAGTTTCACTTTAACCAGTTTTTAGTTAAATATCTAGGGGGCTTTGTGCTAGATGCGACAGCTCTTGTCGTGCATTATCGGTCAGTTGGGTTTTATCTAATTTTAAATAAGCGACCTGCTCTTTTGCCATGACGACCAGCTCATCAACGCCGTGAATCGCTAGCATTTGCCGTGACCATTCTTGAATATCAATATTTTTTGGAATCGTGACGGTGGTGCTTGATAAGTACGGTGGATCGGCAATTGGGATAATTAATAATAACGCTGCCGCCATGATTATCGCCAATATGCCCCACGCTAATAGGTTTGGCTGATTCAGCAACAAGCCGCCCATTGCCCCGCCCACAAACGCGCCAAAGAACTGACTGGAGGAATTTAAGCCCATCGCTGTTGCTTTATTCGCAACTGGTGCGCGTTTGGATATCCATGAGGGAATGGTTGCCTCTAATAGGTTAAAGCCCATAAAATATAGTAGCAAACCAAAGATAATGCCCACACCCCAATGGCTGCCAAGCGCCAGTATCACCAGTGAGCCAGTCATTAACCCAATCGCCGCTAAGAAAACTGGGCGCATTTTGCGTTTCTTTTCGGCAATGATAATAAAGGGTAACGCGATAGCAAAACCAATAAATAATAACGGCAAATATACCATACCTTGCTGGCGTACGCTCAAACCCATCACTTCTGACAACTGATGTGGCAGAATGACAAATATCGCGGTCATGGTTAAATGCAGGGCAAAAATACCGATATGTAATCGGTTTAAATCACCGATTTTTAGCACATCAGAAAGCTGCTGCCCAATCGATTTACTATCAAGATTGTGCTTGAGCACGCGCATGGGTGATGGCACGACCAGTAGCAATATCATTGCCAAAACAGCAAAACCTGCGGTCAGCCAAAATAAACCAGAAATACCCAGCGAGCCGACCAATAAAGGTCCAAAAGCAAATGCCAACATGATAGAGGAGGCAATCGTCAGCCCCATCGTTGCCATTGCCTTGGTACGCATTTCTTCACGGGTAACGTCAGCTAATAGCGCCATCAATACCGCTGAAACTGCGCCACTGCCTGCCAGCGCGCGACCAATAATTACCTCATAAATATCAGTAGCATTGGCGGCAATCATACCGCCTACCGCAAACAATATTAGCCCAAGCATGATAACGGGCTTACGTGGGAACTTATCAGCAGCAAGGCTCATTGGAATCTGAAAGATCGCTTGCCCAAGACCATACACACCGACCGCTAAACCAATCAAAAATGGGGTCGCATGGGCATAATCATTTCCATAAACAGAAAACACCGGCACAATCATAAATAAACCAATCATTCGCAAGGCGAAAATACCACCGACCCCGAAGATTGCCCGTTTTTCTACGCTATTCATACTTGCCTCACTGATTCATCATTTAACGTCTGACGTTCTGCTCATTACGATTATGCACTTTAATATTATGCATTCTACATACAGCCATATGGCAAAACCACGCTATCTTCATGCGTCTATTTGTCTCGATTATCAAGGCTATGATTGAGATTGTTATTAGGGCATAGCGGTGATGCTTGTTGCCCTCTTTATCGGCAATGCCCAACAATCAAGCCCCACAGTATAAAACATTCGCCCCTTGGCTGCCGATTTTTATATTGATACCCACACCGACCCTGATCCTTATCAACAACCCATTAATTTTGTTACCAAGTGCATCCTGTGAACGCCCACACCTTGAATAATATGTCTTTCATAACAATAAAGTAGGACATTGCGATAAATATACAGCGATGAATGTTTTGATAAAATCAAACGCTGATTTAGATTTATCACCATCATTTATAAGAAACTGATTTCTTTATCACGACATTTTTTCTACTTATATATTAACATTTAAAATAATAATACTATTTTTAAAACAATCTTTGAAATTCACTTCTACATCTGATGTTATAGATGTTCAAAACAACATTACAAATGACGATTTCTATTAATGAATCAACCCTTATAAATATTAAAGACCCATTTTTTAATGCTTTATTTAATTGACCTTTGTTGGTATTTTTAATCAGTACTTTATACTTATATTTAATATGAACCATACTGATTTTAATCACCCTTTTAGCAAATAGGAAACCTATAACCGATGGCACATGACCACATTTCAGTCCGCGGCGCACGCACGCATAATTTAAAAAATATTGATATAGACATTCCACGTGATAAATTCGTGGTGATTACGGGTTTATCAGGGTCTGGTAAATCGTCGTTGGCATTTGATACCCTTTATGCCGAGGGACAGCGCCGTTATGTCGAGAGTTTATCGGCTTATGCCCGCCAATTTTTATCGCAAATGGAAAAGCCAGAAGTCGATAGTATTGAAGGCTTATCACCAGCTATTGCCATTGAGCAAAAATCAACCAATCATAATCCACGCTCAACCGTTGGGACGATTACTGAGATTTATGACTATTTGCGCTTGCTTTATGCGCGTATCGGTACGCCGTTTTGCCCTGAACATAACGAGCCGATGGTCGCACAAACGGTGACCGAAATGGTCGATCACGTCATGGCGCTGCCCGAAGACAGCAAGCTCATGATTTTAGCGCCCGTGATTCGTGAGCGTAAAGGCGAGCATACGGTATTGCTTGAACAACTGGTCGGGCAAGGTTTTGTACGCGTGCGTGTTGACGGTCAAGTCTATGATATGGATGAGCTGCCTGAGCTTGAGAAAAATAAAAAACATACCATTGAAGTAGTCGTTGACCGCTTTAAAGTACGTGATGATTTGGGCAACCGCGTTGCAGAAAGTTTAGAAACCGCACTGCGCTTGGGGCAAGGTTTGGTAATTTTACATCATATGGATGGCAATCCAAAAGAAGGCGGTAGCGACGACCAATTGCTATCCGCCAAGCACAGCTGCCCGGTTTGTGACCGTGCGGTGTCTGAGCTTGAGCCGCGTATGTTTAGCTTTAACAATCCTTATGGCGCGTGTCCGGCTTGTGATGGCTTGGGAAAACGTCAGTATTTCTCAGCTGAAAAGCTGATTACCCATCATGAAAAATCGCTCA
Organism: Psychrobacter urativorans; assembly: GCF_001298525.1. Classification (NCBI taxonomy): domain Bacteria; kingdom Pseudomonadati; phylum Pseudomonadota; class Gammaproteobacteria; order Moraxellales; family Moraxellaceae; genus Psychrobacter; species Psychrobacter urativorans. The sequence goes on along the minus strand of NZ_CP012678.1, from coordinate 2,094,116 downwards.
ATCAAGGCGCGATTAATGGTTGGGATAAACGTCATGCGTATTATTTTGGTCTGCTAGCAACTGTTTGCAATCATTTTAATATTGATATGGATGCACCATGGCAAGCACTGTCAAAAGAGCAGCAAGATTTAATCATGCAAGGCTCAGGTAAAGAAAAGCTAACCTTTAACTTTACCGATGAGCGCGGTCGTAAAACCAATAAAACCATTCCGTTTGAAGGGGTGCTGCCTTATCTTGAGCGTCGTTACGCCAAAACGCAAAGCAACCTTGTGCGTGATGAGCTGGCAAAGTATCTGGCAGATACCACCTGTAACGTCTGTGATGGCGCACGTCTTAATGAGATTTCGCGCAATGTGCGTGTTGATGACCAAACGATTGCTCAGATTGTAAAGCTGTCTATCGGTGATGCTGCCAATTATTACAAAACTATCAAAATCGACGGTCATAAAGGTGAAGTTGCCGAAAAAATCTTTAAAGAAATTAACGAGCGCTTAAACTTCCTCGTCAGCGTCGGGCTTGATTATTTATCTCTCGCCCGCTCTGCTGAAACCTTATCCGGTGGTGAAGCGCAACGTATTCGCCTCGCCAGCCAAATCGGTGCGGGACTTATGGGCGTGATGTATGTCCTCGATGAGCCGTCTATTGGTTTGCATCAGCGCGATAATGACCGCCTGTTAAACACCCTAACCCGACTGCGCGACTTGGGCAACACCGTATTGGTCGTTGAGCATGATGAAGATGCGATTCGTCAAGCCGATTATGTCATTGATATTGGCGTGGGCGCAGGCGTGCATGGTGGTCATATCATCGCTCAAGGCACTGTCGATGACATCATGGCATCGGAAGAATCATTAACCGGACAGTATCTATCCGGTAAATTAAAAATAGAAGTACCTAAAATTCGCCATCAACCCAAAATGATTGACGTTGAAGTAGAAGGTAAAGCAAAACCGAAAAAAGTACCGATGACCATTGAGCTAAAAGGCGCAATCGGCAATAACTTACAAGATGTGAATTTAATCATACCGGTTGGCATCATGACTTGTGTCACGGGCGTGTCCGGTTCTGGTAAATCGACCTTAATTAATCGTACCTTAATGCCGCTTGCCGCTACTCAACTAAATAACGCCACCACTTTGATTGCTGATAAACATCACAGCATTACTGGACTTGAGCATTTGGATAAAATGGTCGATATCGACCAAAGCCCAATCGGTCGTACGCCGCGCTCCAATCCAGCAACCTATACTGGCGTCTTTACCCCAGTGCGTGAAATGTTCGCGCAAACCGTAGAAGCCCGCGCGCGCGGTTATAAACCCGGTCGCTTTAGCTTTAACGTCAAAGGCGGACGTTGCGAAACGTGCCAAGGCGATGGACTCATCAAAGTTGAAATGCATTTCTTGCCAGATATGTATGTGCCGTGTGACAGCTGTGAAGGCAAACGCTATAACCGCGAGACCTTAGAGATTCTCTATAAAGGCAAAAGTATCGCCGATGTGCTCGATATGACCGTGGAAGATGCGACAGAATTCTTCTCTGCGATTCCTGCGATTCATCGTCGCCTTGAAGCGTTAATGGAAGTTGGGCTGAGCTATATTCGCCTTGGTCAATCCGCGCCCACGCTATCGGGCGGTGAAGCGCAACGGGTGAAACTGGCGCGTGAACTGGCAAAACGCGATACCGGACAGACGCTGTATATCTTGGATGAGCCGACAACTGGCTTGCATTTCCATGATATTGCTAAGCTGCTCAATATCCTGCATGCGCTGCGTGATAAAGGCAATACCATCATCGTAATTGAGCATAATTTGGATGTGATTAAAACCGCAGATTGGGTGATTGACTTGGGTCCTGAAGGCGGTAAAGGTGGTGGACTGATTATCGCGGAAGGTACACCGGAAGAAGTCGCTGAGGCTAAAGGCTCATATACAGGTGAGTTTTTGAAGCCGATGTTGCAAGTGAGTTAGTAGTTTGGGGGAAAATTTATAAAAGGCTACTTTTTAAGGGGTAGTCTTTTTTGTTGGGTAGGTTTTGAGTGCAATATTAATGTAGTTATTAATCTAAAATTGTCTATAAGGTAAACAATAAATGGCAAATGTAGAAAAAATTGAAAAAAAACTATTAGATCTTATTGATAATGAGAATTCCTTTGCCATTGCACTGACTGGTGAGTGGGGTATTGGTAAGACGCGCTTTTGGAAAAGCTTCTACGAGAAAAATCATATAGATTTAGGTGTTAATAAATACTCTTATGTCTCTCTCTTTGGTATAGATTCAATAGAAGCTTTGAAGTTTGAAATTGCCATTAGCACCCATGAGACTACGCAAAAAAAAGACTACCTTTCTGGTCTCAAAGGTATTTTTAAAAAGAGCTTGGATGCTATAGATTTGCCAAATCTCGAAGGTTCAGGTGTCACCTTATCTCTTGGTAAAGGCTTACTTAACAGTGCTATTACTAGTCTTATCGGAGATACTTTGATTTGTATTGATGATATTGAAAGGCTATCTAAAAATATAGATATCAAAGATGTGATGGGTTTAGTTAATCATTTAAGCTTAGAAAAAAACTGTAAGGTAGTAGTAATATTACACGAAGGTAAAGCAGACAAAGATTTTATAGAATATAAGGAAAAAGTGTTTGATGAAGTGTTAACTTTAGATAATTCATTATCTATCATCAAAGAGTCAATCGTCAATAATGAGCTTTTTCCTATATATGAAATTTTTTATCAAACTATGGACATCAAAAATATAAGGTTTTACCAGCGAGTTGAAAGAACTTTGAAAGCTATACTAGATAATTCAGACGATGACCTGTCTTTCACTAGTAAACAACAAATTTTGGAAGCTCTTTTAATTATACGTATGGCTCATGATATGCCTTCTACTTTTGATAATACTATTGATTTCGATTTCTTTGTGAAGTCATTCAGCTCACCTAGAGTCGATGAGCTTCGTAGTTATGACTTTGATCTTGCATTCAAATTAGATGAAAATAGATTAGATGATGAAGAGAAAGTTGAAGTAGCAAGAAAATTCAAAGTAATGGATGATGTTATTTCTCAGTTTTATAGCTACTTTGAACTGTCAGGCTGGAGTAAAATAATAACAGACTTACTCATCAGCTTAGATGCAGAAAGTGATGTTATCGAAGAATTAAGTCGATTAGATAGACTCACAGAAACTCAATTAGAAAGCGATAGAAAAAAGCAAGATTTGATGGCTGAATATCGTAATTTAAACTCAGATCAAAGCTTCAATCAGAGACTGTTTGACAATATTAAAGATAGAATAGACAGAGAAGCATTCCCTAATTTAAGCTTCCATTATAATATACTCGAAAAAAATGGTTCTCCTGAGCTAGCCAACCAATTTGAAGAGTTAGTGAAACACTATATAGAAGAGAGAGTTAAGAAAGGACCAGAAGAGTGGCTTATAGGAGATTATTATCTTAGAACTCCCGTAACTCCTGATATTTTTTATAACTTTCTTTTGCAAAAAATTAATGATCAAAAAAAGGGACTGGCTCTAAATACTGATGCTAGTACTCTATCCGAAATTTTTATGCGATTTTGCAAACATGGAAATGATAGTGAGGATTTTTTTGAAGCTATACAAAATATTAGTAAAGAAAATTTCAGTTCTGTTGTTTGGCAACCACTTGATGATGGAATAGATAGAATTAAATATATTCGAGAATTACTAAAACACCCTGCTTTTAAAGTTAAGATTGCCAAATTTAACAACGAAGATAGACTTGATACAGCGATTTGGCATTATCAAGAGCTGGTAAATGCTCAAAAGCCACCTCCTTTTATCCATCAACCAGTTATTATGCAAAGCAAGTTAAATGAAGTTAAGCGATGGACTCTAGAATTGCTTCAAAAGAGACTGGTAGAGAAACCGAATAGTAAAGCAGCTATCGAACATCTTTTAGAACTTACGAATAACTTAGAGAGTATTTAAACGCGCAGCTCTAGCTGTCGCCAAGATATAAGCGAAAAGTGGGATTAGCTCACTACAAAGCTACCCCACCTAAATAAACTCTCTCACCACATTCATCACCCGCCCATCTACCGTACGCTCTATTTTTGCCTCTAACTGACTACACTGCGATTCAACTTCACGTTTCGACAGCCCAACGATTACGAATGTCCATTCACTGGCATCATGCCGATCACGTTCCCCACTTTCACATACTGCAACGCTTGGCGTATTGCCAAAGCGCGCGTGCAAGCCGCCCATACGTTGGCGTTTTTCTTTTAACGAGCCACATCCAGGTAAAGAAAACGTCAAAGTGAGGATGCCGATATGCATGTGTTTCTCCGTGCTGCAGAAAGTGTAAGCGATTCAGTTTTCAAGCGCATTACAGACAGCGCAATCCGCATACTGTTATGATGCCATTAATAATAAATCACGAGCGCTGAGAGATGATTATGTGGCAAATATATCTATTTATTCTACCGATTGGCTTGGGCATTATGACCTTGGTTGCCAGTCTGATATTCTTTTTTGCCTATATAACGTCTAAAGACAATGCCACGCGCTTGCCTGCGTTTAAGTGGTTTAAACGCTTGCTTGTCGTGGCATTTATATTACTTAGCCTTGGGTTGTTTATGACTTTTAGGAATTTTTGGGGTTAATTTACAACCAGTATTTCTAGTTACTGCTAGCTACTGATTATTTTCTCAAGCGCTAATAATTGTAAATCTGCACGTTTTGGCTCGCCATTATTCCCATCATCAGGGAACGGCATAGACGCACCAGACAGCCGATAACCACGGCGCTCATAATACGCCAACAGCTCAGGGCGATGACTTAAGATACTCATGGTGATGTGAGACGGCTGCGCACGCGATTGCAAATGTCGATTGGCAAAGGTTTCCGCCGCTTGTAGCATTTGATGCCCAATACCCTGCCCTTGTAACTCTGGATGCACGGCAAACATGCCGATATATGCGCTACTTTTATCGGCATTGTCCTGCATATCAACCGCAATACAGCCGAGCAATTCACCTGTCTCTATCCCGTCACGATTGCCGGTATCGGTTTTTGGATAAACAAACAGGTAATGTTTAGGCTCAGCAATCACAGCAGCAAGTTCAGCGGCAGTGATACGAATACCACCGATTAAATCCGCCTCATTCGTCCAGCCTTCTGCATGCCGATAACAACGATTCAGCAACTGCTCAAGTGCGTTGATATCAGCAAGTTCGGCTTGTCTTAAAGATATAGCGTTTGCGCTCATAAATGCCTTTTAGGTTTAGGGTTATAGGATTATTATTTATTTGCGCCATGAATTTTTGCGCCCCTGGGTTTTTCTCCATTCACTGTGAGAGCACATGGGCTTGGGCAATAATATCAAATCCTGCGTTAATCTGCGCGCGCGTTGGTGTATGACCAAGACGCAATAGCTCGCCAAAGGCAACCAGTTCTTTGTCACGACCTAAGGTACTGGCAGCAGTGGCGCGGCTATTATCGTCCTCATCATCAAAATAATATTCAATATAATTCAGCGTATCAGGCGAGCCGATTAAAATATTATAATCGGGCGTTTTGGCATGACCGCTGTAACGCAAGCTTTTACCATATTGCATCGTCCAAAAAAACGGCACGCGTTCATCAAGCGAATGAACGCTATCGTCTTTTAAAATTGCTGCTGCCGTGACCAGACCATGTTGCAACGCTACACGCCAATGCTCGATTCGCAATCGTCCCATTTGTCCGTCTGCATTGGCAATATCGCCTAACGCATAGACGCCATCGCGCAGTTGCAAATGACTGTCGACTAGAACGCCTTCACGAGGATTTATTTCTTCGCCTAATAGTTTAGTACGTGGTAATACGCCCGTACCTAAAATCACCATGTCTGCGTCTAGTTGCTCACCATTGGCAAGGGTAATACCGCTAACTTTTGCAACGGTACTATCTGTATTTTCAGCTGAAATAGTTTCTTGAACGGTGGCATCGAGTACGAAATTAATGCCATTATCTTTATGCAGTTTAATCAACGCATTACTGACCGTTTCTGAGATTATATTGCCCATCACGCGCTGATTTTGCCCGATGACGGTAATGGATTTGGTTATGCCTGCCTGCGCTAATGCTGATGCGACTTCCATACCGATAAAACCTGTACCAACAATGACGACTTTTTTATCATGACTAGCAGCTTTAATAATTTTGGCATCGTCCATACTGCGCAAGGTATAAACACCATCAAGGTCAGCACCTTTTATGGGCGGTACGATGGGCGATGCACCCGTTGCCACGACTACATAGTCGGCACTGAGCTTGTCATTAGTAGCTTTTTCACTATCATTAATAATTAACGTGCGCTCATTTGGCAACACTTCGCTAACGGTTTGGTTGAGACGCAACTCAATATTTTGTTTTTCCGCCCAGTCCGTACCACCAAGTAGCAATTTATCTTCAGCCATATTGCCTGCTAAAAAGGCTTTGGATAATAAGGTACGATTATAAGGCGCTTTATCATCAGCACTAATTATCGTGATTTTACCGCCATAGCCAGTATTGCGCAGATGATGTGCGGTCATAAAGCCAGCCGCACCGCCTCCGACGATAACGGTATGCTTCTCTGCCATTTTGTCATTAGCCACTGAGTTATCTATCTTTTTAGTCGTATCAACCGTTAGACTGTCGCCATTGTCGGTTAGCTCATATTGCGTGAGCCCGTCCGTTGCTACTGGCTCTAATAAGCTGCCATCACGACTATCAAAAGTGCCATGATGCCAAGGACAAATGACGCGATTGCCACAACGTAACCCCGTGCCCAAATCTGCACCAGCATGCGGACATTTACCATCAAACGCATGAAACTCATCATCGTCACGAGTGATTAAAATGATACTATTGTCTTCTTGCTTATACGATTTCATGCCGCCAGTTGGAATGTCAGTTTTATTGATGGTTATTGTATGAATATTTGAGTTGGTCATAAGTCATCCTTAACGGTAGCGATTGCTGCCTTATTAATTATAATAATGAGTAAAAGGTATTATCGCGAGTAATATAGGGCTACGAATAATCAGATATCCTTGATAGTAGCAAGGACGCGGCGTTTGCGATGTTTTATTGTATGTCTGCCACGTAGCAAAACGTAACTATTTGCTAATTACCCCACTTTGCTGAGCATTACTCCAGCGTTAATTTTCCTTTAAATTTTAAAATCCTAATAGACGACTACTTTATGACTCCTCAAGCAACCAATAGTGCGACTTCTCAGCCAGTGACAGATACCTTTGAGCAACCATCATTTGACCAATCATCATGTAACCAACAGTCATTTGATTACTCAAGCGTAGATTTTGCGTCATTAACCGATACCTCAAAATTGCCGCAACCAACTCTACCACCTATCACACAAGCAACTTATAAAGCCTGCGCCAAAGACTTTGTGGTTAATGAAATCCTGCCGAATACCTTTACTGGCGAAGGCGAACATTTATGGTTACACATACAAAAAATGAGCATGAATACCGCATATCTTGCTAAATTACTAGCCGAATGGGCGGATATTCCACTGCGCGATGTGGGTTATTCAGGATTAAAAGACCGGCATGCCTTAACCACGCAATGGTTTAGTTTACGCATTCCTAAGAAGCAATTACCGCCCACTATTTTTGCGCCAGTTGACCTTGGTAATGATGAAAGCGTAGAGATACTGGCGCAGCATTGGCACAATAAAAAACTGGGACGCGGGGCGCATCGTGCCAATCAATTTATCATTACCTTACGTGACGTTCAGTTGGCAGACAGTATTTTAGATGCGCAACAGCAGCTCATTACACAACAAAAAATAGCCCAACATTTAGCACATATCAGTCAAATGGGTGTACCCAATTATTTTGGTCCACAGCGTTTTGGTCATGGCGGTAATAATATTAAAGAAGCGCTAAGATTGTTTGCTGAACCGCAAAAGGATAAAACTAAAAACCAAGCTAAAAATAAGCGTAAACGTTCGCCTCAAGAACACCATACTATGGCATTGTCTGCCGCCCGCAGTTTAATATTTAATGAGATTTTAGCGGTGCGAGTACGTGATGGCAGCTGGAATACAGGTATTGCCGGAGAAGTATTTAATTTAAACGGCTCAGGTTCAATATTCGCCAGTGAAGAAATGGACGATAGTTTACGCGCCAGACTGATTGCAGGCGATATTCATCCAACCGCCCCATTATGGGGACTAGAAAATAATAAAGTGAGTGGTGCGGCAGCAGCGCTAGAGAATGACGTGGTACAGCAAAACCCAGTATTAATGCAGCTAGCAACAGGTCTTATGCAACGTGATATTAAGGCGCAAAGACGGGCTTTACGCTTACCGATTGAGGATTTAAAGTGGGAATGGCAGGACGCGCAAACCCTAATATTGTGCTTTAGCTTACCAACCGGCAGCTTTGCCACCAGTGTGTTGGCAAATTTGGTACAACAGTTACAAATGCGCTCAGCTTAATGATACGGGCTAAATAATAAACGTTAAATATAGCGATTTTTATGTGACATTATGGGTTTAAGCGCCATAGCGTGGTTCAGGAATAATGCCTTCTGCCATCAAATCATTAGCACTAGCGACTTGATTACGCCCATGTTCTTTGGCTTTATATAATGCCTTGTCAGCGATACTGATCATACCATTGCATATTTCACTGGCGAACAGCGCTTGGTGTTGTTGACTGAGGTCGAGTGCTGCGCGCTTATCCAGACGTAGTTTTGTCTGATCGTACCCATTTACTTGCAGGCTTCTGACACTAGCATGTGCTCTTAGATTGACAAACGGTCCGCCATTTCTGATCGTCCAGTTGTCTTTAGCAAGATTGGCATCAGTAGGCTTCCATTCTTGCTTAATCCGTAGCAACTCAGCATAGGTTAAGGTGTAAACGCCAAGGCTAGCCGTTATCTGAAAAGTAGTGCCATCATCTAGCGTCATCATATGCTGAGCAATACTTTCACGTAATTGTTCAGCCATTTTCATCGCCATACGGTGCTCTGTATTGGGTAATACAATCAAGAACTCTTCACCACCATAACGGCTGACACTTTCTTTAGTATTGAACACTTGCTTCAGCACTTGTGCCACTTCATATAGCACGTGGTCGCCCCCTTCATGACCATAACTATCATTGATACTCTTAAACCAATCTAAATCTAGTAAAATGACGCTATAGTCTTGTGCTGGCTGGGTTGCCATGATGGTTTTTTGCATTTGAGTCAAACCGAAACGACGGTTATTTAGCTTGGTCAAGACATCTTGATTGGCATGCTTTAAAACTTCCTCTTTACTGTCATCTAATATTAACAGCATTGTCCGGAACGCATAAACCATAAAAAGGGCTTTGGGTAATGCCAAATACATGTGGGTTGAGCGCCAAAAAAAAGCCGAGGCACGGCGCATCTGAAACAAAGTATCCCAAGTTAGCGTCCTATTATCGACACGTGCGGCATTAATCGCATTCTCAAGGGTGTTCGTCTCGCTATAAGTGATATAGCTGTAAGTATCAAGCGGAATAGAAGTAATGGCAAGATTACGTAAGTTAGGCAGATGAACACCCAAATAAGGAACCAGAGTAACCACCACAATCAAAGACGTTTGCCATAAAAAAGCCCGCCAAATATAACTCCGACGGACTAGCATCATACCCAACATTGCACCGCCCACCAGCGACACGCCAGACACTAAGCTACTGTGTCCCATTATTAAAATAATGCCAGCCATATAAAGACTATAAATAACAATCAGCACAATTTGCCAATAATGCAGCAGCTGATCATTATTCTTAATGCGTGCTAAATGCCCAACCAGCCACCAAAAAAATAACCCCACCAAGGTGACACACAACCACATCGGATACAGCAGTCCCAAATCGACATACTGACCATAAGTATCTTGGCGTACCCAAATATAAAAACACCAAAACCAATGGAGACAAACTTCTATCACAATAAATAGCGATAACAAAGAGGCTCTATCCGCGTCTTGCCACTCGAAAATAATTCGAGAAAGTTTTTTATAGCCTAGTTGGTCTATCGATACAGGCATATATGTGCTACCGCGTAATAATTCATGGATGAAATAACGCTAAATGAGTATATCCAGTGTGCCGAATTTTAAAGGATTTATCAATCCCCTTATGCTTGTACGCCTTAATAATAAAGGGCTGACTTTAGTTGATATAAATTTTAAAGTATCAATATTTTTTGATATATAACAAACTTTAAATCATTATCATGATTGCTTTAAATAGTGATAAAATGTCTTAAAAAGACTGCCAAATCCCCTGCTGCTCAGGATTGATAGTCGGTACATCGCCAATACGTCGCCATGGCATATTGCTGCCATGAAAGTCACTGCCCGTAGAAACCGCTAACTCATGTTCAGCAATGGTTCTATCTACCATGCGCCGTGTGCTCAGGGGTTCACTATTTGCCGGTAATTCACAACCATCGCCGCCAAGCTCAGCGAATTCAGCAATCAGTTTGCGCACTCTGGTTGCCGATAGCTGATAACGGGTTGGATGCGCCAATACCGCCTTGCCACCGCACGCATGAATCAGCTCTATACCCCGTTCCATACTCAGTGCCTCAATCGCCACATAAGCCGCTTTATTGTCCGCCAAGTATTTATCAAAGGCTTTTTGTACCGTTTTGACCAAACCGCGCTCGAATAATACTTGTCCAATATGCGCACGCCCTACCGCTTGCGGATTATTGCCTGCTTTGGCGCAAATCTCTTGCCATAAGTCGTCATAATCTAGCGATAATAATTCACTCAATTTTTCTGTGATACGTTGACCACGGGTAGCACGACTGTCTTGTAACTGTTGCAAAGTCTCATGCATTTGCTCGCGATCCGTAAAATTCAGCCCGAGCACATGAATGATTTTATTGGTAGATTTATTTTTGCCATAACCGCCATTCAGCGTATGCTCACAGCTAATCTCAACGCCATTAATCAGTTGAATGCCACATTCTGTAGCGGCAAGTCTCGCTTCATCAATGCCCTTTAACGTGTCATGGTCGGTCAATGCCAATACGTTGACACCTGCCGAATGGGCGCGCTGTACCACCTCTGTTGGGGCAAAAGTACCGTCGGAGAAAGTACTGTGACAATGTAAGTCAATTTTCATAATGGTGACCTTAGCTATGTTATGAATGAGGGTAAATCGTGTGCATAAGACAGACACACTTTAATGATTGTGACTTGTCAGCTTTTTTTTAGCGCAGTAGACGTGTAAACTAGCCGTTACGTTTTTGATGGACATCCCACCTGATATGAAAGCTTTATTAGACTTCATTCCCCTGATTGCCTTTTTTATTGCTGCTCGTACCAACGGTATTTTAGCAGCCGCAGGGGCGCTATTGATTGCGACCCTACTCATCTATACCATTCATTTTGTGCGTCAAAAAGGCAAGTTTGATAAACAGCAATGGGTGGTTTTGTTACTCACCGTCGTCTTTTGTGGCGGCACGCTCATCTTGCGTGATGATATCTATTTACGCTGGAAGTCGCCCATTATTAACGGTGTCTTTGCGTTGACATTACTGGTCAGTGCCGCTATCAATAAGCCGCTGATGCAATTGGCGATGAAAGACGTGTTTAATCTATCCATGCGCGGCTGGAAACAGCTGACTGTTGCATGGGCGCTATTCTTTATGCTGATGGGCGTACTACATTATATCACGGCATTTACGATGACTGATGAAGCATGGATTAACTTTAAAACGTACGGCTGGATTCCGATTATGCTGGTGTTCGTGATTGCGCAATTTTTGGTGTTAAAAAAGCATATCAATCCTGCATTGATGGATAAAACCAACAAGTAACCATAGTGAAATATCAATAACCAAATAAAAACCGCTACATAAAAGCGACTAAATGCTCTGATAACGATGACTTATGAATATATTAGACGTATTTATAAGTTAATTACCATTCAAATTTATTATTTACGTAGGAAATATAATGCCTTTATTTGCGATTATCGGTCATGATGTTGCTAATAGTGAAGCTCAACGAAAAATCACGCGTCCCGAGCATCTTGCGCGTTTGCAAGCTTTAGATACTGAGCAGCGCGTGGTCGTCGCTGGACCCACGCCTATTGAACATGGTCAAAGTGCGATGTCAGGCAGTATTGTGATTGCTGAGTTTGAATCGCTTGATGCTGCGCAAACGTGGGCAGGCGCTGAGCCTTATCTGCGTGACGGTGTCTATAGCCATGTCGATATTAAGCCCTTTATCCATGTATTACCAACACCCACTGATACGATAGCCGCTTCGTGAGACGATTGATGACCGCATCAAAACCAGTAAAGCCATCTCTACGCCAAAGCTATCAATATGGCGTGGCTATTGTCATGCTTGTCGCCGCTATGAGCGCACAAGCAGCACCTGTCAGTACTGCTGCTGAGCAAGCCGCAGCATCCGTTGATAACGGCATTGACACGAGTCAGACGAATAATGAACCCACTTTATCGCCAGAAGCCCTTTATAACCATACTTTAGCAGCGCAATTACAACCCGAACCTACTGCCCTCAGCGCTGCCAATCAGAAATTAGTCAGCGAAAATATTAGCCTGCAACGGCAAGTAGATGACTTACAAAATCAAGTGAATGTTTTAGTCTATGAAAGTAAAGGTCATCTGTTTTTGTACGGCGCTTTTACCGTACTCATTAGTTTATTAGTCGGTATTTTTATCTCGTGGCTGTTGTTTAGACGCCGTGTGCGTTGGTAATATGACAACTCCTTAATGGCTTACATTGCTTATTTATCTTACGTGACCCTCCATGTCTAAAGCTATTGGCTCCATATCTGACAGTATTCCTCGCCGATTCAGAAAGCAAGCGGAGCAACCGCCTCTAAAACCATCTGAATATCCCAATGTCATCACACCCGCCAAGATTGTCTGGCAAACAGACGATACCGGTAATAGCGTGCCCGTCTCAGGCGAATTTGGCGATGTGTATTTTTCCCATGTGGACGGCTTGGCAGAATCGCGCCATGTGTTTCTTAATGGCAATCAGCTCCCAGAACGCTTAGCAATATTAGCAGCGTATCAGTGCTTTACCATTGCTGAATTGGGCTTTGGTACGGGACTCAATTTATTAGCATTATGGCAACTTTGGCGACAACTGCGTACGACACATCCAGAGTTAATCACGTCTCGCTTGCACCTCATCACGACCGAAAAACATCCCATACCACTAGTAGATTTAACGCAGATACTCACCTTATGGGGACAACGCGCGCCTGAATTAACTACACTTATTGGGCAATTATTAGCCGCTTATCCGCCACTTATTTCGGGCTGTCACCGTCTGAATTTTATTAGTGATAATTTTACTGTAGATATATGGCTGGGCGATGCGGCAGAGAGTTTAGCAAAATTGGATACACAGTTAGACAGCCATAGCTCTAATCAGCCAGCGCATATTGATGCTTGGTTTTTAGATGGTTTTGCGCCCTCTTGTAATCAGTCGTTGTGGGCGGATAGTATATTTGCGCAGGTACAGCGTTTATCGCATTTAGGTACGACTGCAGCCACTTATAGCTGTGCCGGTGTGGTCAAACGTGGCTTGCAAGATAGCGGCTTTGAGATTAAAAAAGTGGCAGGATTTGGGCGTAAGCGTGACATGCTAACGGCAGTGATGAAGCTCGCTAAAGATAACGCTTCTGTTTCTAGTGAAGTGAATAAGTCTAAAGAATCGCCAATACTTCCCAACCGACCAACGCATATCGTCGCTATTGGTGCGGGCATTGCCGGCTTGATGAGCGCATGGTCGCTAGCGAATCGTGGTATCAAGGTGACAATGTTAGATAAAGACGCGCCACTATCAGGCGCATCAGGCAATCCACGCGCCCTACTCGCACCGAAAATGACGCCCATTCATCATGTCGATGAGCATTTACACACCATCGGTTATCTTTATAGCAGCCGATTTTATCGGTATTTAAATCAGCAAGCGGCAATTCATGCTACTCCGCCTATACTTGAGCCTACCGGAGCGCTTGAGATATTGGTCAAATCTAATGTGAGTGTCGAGGAAATTGCTGACTATCCGTATGAGATGGCAACCACTTTAACTACTGCACAAGCTGAAGAGATTACTGGTTTATCAACGCTAGATTTATCCACAAACTTATATTTACCGCAGTCCGGACTGGTCAATCCGCAAGCGATAAAAAACATAATACTCATGCATCCGCTAATTACTTTTCAACAACTAGCCGTCACGCACATAGATGAAACTGAAAATAATGTGCGCATTATTGGACACATTGATAATGATATGCAAGGTAATGACATTAAGAAGAATGACACTGTCACTCTCGATGCTATTACTCTTGATGCCGACAGCGTCGTCATTTGCGCGGCTTATGAAGGTCACAAACTAGACAGCCGAATTGCCAAATGTCGTACCATTCGTGGGCAACTGTCTTGGTTTACTACCACTACTGAACAACAGACACATTTACCCAAAATACCACTAAAATATAGTGGCTATTGCGCACCATTCCTCGCGCAAAAAGGTGATGCTGAACTAAACACTATGGTAGAAGGTCAAGCGCAATTTTTACTGGGCGCAAGCTTTCTCGATGCCGATACCGACACGGGTATCCGTCCGCAGGAAAATCAGCAGAACCGTGAAAAGTTGATTACTGACATACCTGAGCTAGATAGTAGCTTGCCAACAGATACCGATAATTGGCAAGCTCGTGCCGGTATTCGCACCCAAACCATAGATTATCATCCGCTAGTGGGTCTATTAGCAGACAGCAAACGCCTGTGGACACTATCGGCAATGGGCGCAAAAGGGTACGCTTTAGCGCCTCTCTGTGCGGAGACATTAGCAGATATGATGTTAGGGTCATTTTCGCCTTTATCAGCAGCTATGATTGCCAAAATATCACCAAATCGCGCGCGCGTACATGCTTTAAAATAGTGATTCAAGCCCGTGCGTTTTAAACTGAACGTCTTAATTGCAATCAATTTAATCGCTATTAAGCTGCTTTCAATCTTTATTGTCGATGCGCGACTTCACTGTGCCAAATAGAGATTTACCTGATTCAGAAGACTCCTGATGATTCAGCTTGGCAGCGCTACTCACATTTAGGCTATGAATCGGAGCAATGAGCGCATTAATCTGCGCCTCGTCACGAGTGTTTTTCTGAATCGTCACCGCAGCGAATAGACTCATGGTAAATGCCATCATATAAAAGCCTTTTTCACTTAGGCTCAATCCTGCCGCATTGAATAGTCCCATAGCAATCAAGACCACCGACAGCGCTAATGCTGCCCAACTGATCATATAATATAGCTGCGTGGTCGGAATGCCTTCCGCACGGTCACGCAGGGTCTTTTGCAAACTGATTGCCGCATATAATCCAAGCGCCAGTACCGCCAGATAGTAGCCCTTTTCATTGAGCAGCATACTTTGAGCATTCCATAAGCCAAATAAATACGCCAAAATGCCAACCAACATCACCGCCCAAGACGTGCCCACATAAGCGGTGGTCGGTTTATAAGCCGCTAACTGACTTTTAGTAATCGTATCGTTATCCATCTCATCATCCTTAATCATTATTATTATTCGTAATGGCTGCTTATGGTTATAGATTAATTGCTAGTCGTGACGGGCTGACCACATTTACCGCTTACTTGTTTATCTTAACGCGGTTTTGCTTTCACACGAGCTTGCCTTAACACTGTTTTGCCTTAAAATAGCATAGCCATGCTATATTGTAAGCTAAAAACAGTATTAAAATATCTTAAACGATTAGCATAACTTAATAATAATGTCTATTATTCAATCTTCCTTCTTATATCTTTAACAGTTCTCAATGGCAGCGCCTTAATATGTCTTTTTTTGCGTTACTTGTGCTACTCAGCCTGATTATTATTGTGCCCATTTTTTTTGTGCTGACAGAAAAGAGCAAGCGCACGCAAGTACAATCAATACGCCAGCATCAAGAATATTTAGCAGCCGCCAAGACAACCATGGTCGGCAATCAACAAAAAACCGTACCGAAGCAACGTATAAATCAACAGTCGATTATTGAATTTTCCGCAAACCATCCCTTTATTCAGCTGCTGTATGATGAGCAAGTTCCGGTAGCATTTCGGGCAATCATGGATGATATCGGTCAACAATACGAGCGTACGCATCATCAGCATGTCACTGAATCACAGCTTTTTACGCTCAATAAGCTCATCGACAGCCGTATTCCAGAATTATTGCGCGACTACCTAAGCTTAGACCCCGATTATGCAACCACGGTCATCATTGATACAGACAAGGCAATCACCAGCTATACTATGGTGCTCGCGCAATTACAATCCATATTGGATTTTGCCCAAAAAATAAATAATCAAAGTCAAAGTGGTGTGGTCGATAAGTTGCTTGCCAGCCAGCGCTATCTGGCTGAGGTATCTCAAGATAGTGGCATGGTTAATGATATTCTCAACATAAAGTAGCCGCGGTGATGCAAAACTGATAACGAAACTGACAATAGAACCGATAACTAGGTTCGCCCTTATTCTGGTCTGCTTATCCTTATAATGATAATGTTTGACTGACCTATCACTGATAAATAAATGACAACCCCTATATAAAGAAAAGAGTGCTCTTATGAACAGCCCATTGATAACATCCTTCTCGATACCGACACCCTCGACACCAACATCGTTTTTCAAAATCGCTGCCTTAAGCTTGTTTATCCTGAGCGGCTGTCAAAAAGCACCCACGCCCGACAAGGCAGAAACTGGCGTTCAAAATATACCTGTGACCAGTACTATCAATCAAGATATAACAGCAAACCCTAATCAGCAAAATATAGATGGCGCTACGACAACAGATTCCTTAGCGAACCATGCAGATGCTGCCGACGATGCCAATATAACCACCAATCCTGAAACCATGCCGCTTAGCCCGCAACAACCTATAAAAGGGACGCAAGTGACCGATGTTCATTATCGTAGCGACTCCGGTGAAACCCTAACGGTAGTGTTCAAAACGTCAGCCATAGGCGTGCTCAGCGCTATTATCACCTTGCCAAACCAGTCAAAAATGACGCTAAGTGCGCCTGCAGGGCAAGGTAACAACCCAACGTATCAATCAGCCGATGGTGATATCGAGCTGGTCAGCCATGAAGGTGGCACAATCATAGACTTAATCCGCAATAATAAAGTGACCAGCTTTGAGGCAGTTAGCGCAGAAGCCGAAGTCATCACGCAAACATAAAATAATGGCAGGTTATTAAGCCTGTTATTGTAATCGCACTATTACGATGTTAATTAAGATAAATAAAAAAGGCGGAGAACAAAAAAAT
Organism: Psychrobacter urativorans; assembly: GCF_001298525.1. Classification (NCBI taxonomy): domain Bacteria; kingdom Pseudomonadati; phylum Pseudomonadota; class Gammaproteobacteria; order Moraxellales; family Moraxellaceae; genus Psychrobacter; species Psychrobacter urativorans. The sequence goes on along the minus strand of NZ_CP012678.1, from coordinate 2,076,771 downwards.
AACTGCCCTCCACCTTTCTGTTTTTTTTTAAATTGGTGACTATTGTACGTCTCTTTATAAACCCAATGTTTGCCGTAATCGAGACAAAAATCCACGCTTTTCTTGTTGGGCATCTATAGTCTGAGCATTGCTTTGGCTATCAGTTTGATTATTGGCGGTCCGATTGGCAAGCTGTGAAGTAGACAGCTCTGAGGTAGAACGTTCTGAGATAGCACGTTCTGAAGTAGACATACGACTTGAGCTGATTGCAGAATTTGATACGGTACTCGCAGGCGTCTTACCGTGCGCGTGTCTTACTAATAATGCTGCCATTGGAGTTTGCTCTTCTTTATTAGAATCAAGCGTAGTTCCCGCTCTATCTGCCACTTCCGCCATTGCTGCCTTAGTCGCACTGGTCGATACGGATAATAATGGCTTAACTGCTGATACCTCGACAGCGTGAGCTTGCAGCGTACTCGATAAACGCTTAATACGAATATCAAGTTGTTTATAACTATCTTCCTGCAAACTGCCTGAGAACAATAGACAGCCGATTATCTTTTTGGTGGATTTAATGGAAATATCCGCCAGAGTTGCCAACTGATTAACATCACAAGGCGCAAACTCTAAAGCCGTCATCACGCTTAGCAATGCTTGACGTTCTTTTTTTATGAGGTCTGGATGATCAGTCGTTTTATGAGGAATCATAAAATTTGGTTTAATCGAGTAGCGCAGTTGATAAGTTAAGTTATCACTGACTAAAGGCAGCAGTAACAGCGCTTGACACCACGCTTGCTGCCACAGCCATTGCCTCAAATCATCAGCCTCGCTATCGAGTGGCGCTAGCCCTTGATAGGGTTGTAGCTGCCAATCTAGGCTGAATGCTGACGACCTACTCTCATTATTTTTCTCAGGCAACCATACTTGTCCTTTCTGCGGCTGAATAATGGCAAGCGTCTGCGTATGGTTATTAGAGTGCATCACAATTTGATACAACCCCGTTGGACGCCGCTGTAACTGTTGAATAATGGTAATAATATTCTGATAATCTTGTGTGTGCACGCTAGCCGTTGGTGGCGCATTATTCAGTGAGGCGTTAGTTAATGGAGCATTATTAAGCGGAGCAGGCATTTGGGTATTAACATCAGCGGGCATTGGCTGTGCAGCGATGGTTTGATTGTGCTGTAAAATAGTGGTGACCACACCGGCATTTTGTTTAAGCACGATGACCGACTGTATCAACCAGTCATTAAACGTATCAAGTTTTTTGAGCGGCAAAATAAGTCTGTCGTCCGCTATCCAACCGTTATGACTATCCGTTCGGCTGATATAAAGCACTGGTTTTTGTCGTTGTCCTGCTAGCAGCTTCACAATACTTTCAGCATGGCGAAACTCATTGTTAATCATAAACAAATCAACTTGCGGGTGACTGGCTGATACCCACTCCAAATCGACCTCTAAGCGTAGTAGCACGCGCAAATAACCTTTCAGCAGCACTTGGTCAGCAGGCTTCATGCCAACCAACGCGGTGCGCAATATTTTTTTTAGATTGCTGTGGCTACTTTGCATGAGATCACTCATGTTACCTCGCTATACTGTTTTTTTGCACTCATTGGTTACGTCCTCATCTTTATATCTTCATATTACTTTTACAGTAACTTCATAATATTCGAACACTGTTTAACACCTATCTAAATACTTCAGCTTATGACGGTTTGTGGCAGTGAAGTTTAGATTATAGCAACTCTGAATACTATATCTATTAAGACCTTGACTACCACACTCCTCATAAAACGGCTCATGTATTAGTCAATATTGTTCAGTATTATTCTAACGTAGAACACTAAAACGCTAAGACAAACAGGTAGCCCATTCAAATTATGACTGTGGCTTTGCAGTCGGTAACTGACACGCACCCGAACCTTGAGTCGTCACCGTAACCACGGCACCGGTTAAAGAAAATAGCTGCTGCATCTGCGTTTGGGCATTCTTTAACGCTATATCCAAAACGTCGCCGCGACAAGCGCGCTCGAGTACTTCTTTTTTAGCCATACTTTGGGCTTGTGCTAAGATTTTGGGGTCAACTTTCATCAATCCAAAGGCACCGGTTTGCCAATCATAAATTTCGATATTATCCAGATAAACGGAAAATATCTCTGATTGTGGCAAGGTGATATTAATATGCGGCATCGTAGCGACTGGGTTTTCCCCTTCAGCAGTCGGCATATCACTATTTGTATTTTTAGTATTTTCATTCGCTGTTGGCTGTACCACTTGTACCATCTCAGGCGTGAGCGCGCTTAAGTCAACGCCTGCTTCTACGCGACCGCGAGCAATAAACAGCCCTTTTTGCTCATCTTGCCACAGCTTCATCCAACTGCCTTGCTTCTGACTGCTAATCACTGTATCGACACTAAATGCCACCGTTTGCAAACGATTCAGCTGCTGTATTTTTGTCACCACGCCTTCACGCGTGATGGTTTTGATAGGCTCTTCTACAGCGCGATCTTGAATACTATAAAGAGAAAAAGCCAATGCGGCAAAACTGAGCAGTAATAATAGCCACGTAGACATAGCAATAGGTTGCTTAGAGTTTTGCGGCGCTTTCGGCTGCTTACTAAGAGGACTATTAGGGTCTGTATGCTTAACAGGAGTTTTCATAAACGCTACCTTAAATTCATCATTATTTATTATTCATAAGCTATTGATACTGACGACACTGGCGATGATAGAAATGCTAAGTTTTCGCATGTGCATCAAATTATTGCTATTCATTTTTTACACAGTGACTTGGAAAAATCTGCATAAAATTTTATAAATTAGTTAACCCATATTGCCCTAAGACGCTTTCAATAACCATTTAATAACGCTGCTATTTTCCGCTCTGCTGCTTTGTTTCTGAGCGGCACAAGCTGAAAACGTAAAAAGTCATTGCGTCTGAGACGAAGTTTACCTAACATAGTCTGATTGTATCGATAAAATATCGGCATAAATTTATTTTCAGGCTTACAAACTGTTAAATGGATGACGTATTCATACGTCCATTACGGTTGATTCCATTGTTGTTGCAGCTATAAACAGTAGCTATAAAGGTGAGATTATGGCGAGCAAGTATCCTCAGCCAAACGCTCAGCTTTCTACTCTTTATTTTTTATTTTATCAAAGATAAGGTCATGCTTTATTTATGAAAGCCAGTCAGTTTTTGTTTGCCACGCTAAAAGAAACCCCTAGTGATGCCGATATCGCCTCAAGTCAATTGATGGTACGTGCCGGTCTGATTCGTAAAATCGCGTCTGGATTGTATATCTGGCTGCCGATGGGGCTGCGCGTGTTGCAAAAAGTCGAGCGTATCGTTCGCGAAGAAATGCAAAATATTGGCGCACAAGAAGTGCTGATGCCGATGACTCAGCCTGCTGAGCTGTGGCAGATGACCGGACGTTTTAACGATTACGGTCCTGAACTTTTGCGCTTTAAAGACCGTCATGACCGCGACTTTGTGCTCGGTCCAACACATGAAGAAGTGATTACCAATCTGGCACAAGGTGAATTGCGCAGCTATAAGCAGCTACCAATTACCTTTTTTCAAATTCAAAACAAATTCCGTGATGAGATTCGCCCACGTTTTGGGGTGATGCGCGCGCGTGAATTTACCATGAAAGATGCGTACTCCTTTCACGTTGACCAAGCCTCATTAGCCAAGACCTATGATGAAATGTATGACGCTTATACGCGCATCTTTACGCGTTTGGGTTTAGATTTCCGTGCGGTACAAGCGGATACTGGCTCTATTGGCGGTTTTGCATCACATGAGTTTCATGTCCTAGCGGATAGCGGTGAAGACGATATCGCCTTCTCAGATTCGTCCGATTATGCTGCGAACGTTGAGCTTGCCGAGTCTATCAGCACCGCTGAGCGTCAGCCAGCGACCAAGCCACGTGAAGATGTATTCACTGAAAATATGCCAACCTGTGAAGCGGTTGCAGAATATCTCAATATTCCACTGGCGAATACGGCTAAGACATTGATTGTGCAAGGGCATACCGCTGAAGGTGAGCCGCAGCTTATCGCCGTTGTTTTGCGCGGTGACCATACGCTGAATACCATTAAAGCTGAAAAAATCGAAGAAGCCAATGTACCGTTAACGATGGCAACTGAGGAAGAGTTAAAAGCAGCTGGTCTACATAAAGGCTATATTGGCGTTGAGCTAGATATGCCCGTATTTGTCGATCGCGCTGCTGCGGCATTGTCTGATTTCGTCTCTGGTGCCAATGTGGTTAATAAACATACCACTGGCATGAACTGGGAGCGTGATGCGCGTATTACCCGCGTGGTTGATATTCGCAACGTCAATGAAGGCGACCCTTCTCCTGATGGTAAAGGCTTGCTACAAATTAAGCGCGGTATCGAAGTTGGTCATATTTTCCAGTTGGGTGATAAATACTCGCAAGCCATGAACTGTAACGTGTCTGGTGAAAATGGCAAACCGGTAACGCTCATGATGGGCTGTTACGGTATCGGTGTGAGCCGTATTATTGCCGCGGCTATTGAGCAGAACAATGACGAAAATGGCATCATGTGGCCACCAACGCCAAACGTTAATGACTCACTGGCACCCTTTGAAGTCGCTATCGTACCGATGAAATCGAAAGAAGAGACCGTTATGGTGACGGCAACGGCACTTTATAACGAGTTAAAAGCACAAGGTGTTAATGTGTTGCTTGATGACCGTAACGAGCGTCCGGGTGTGAAGTTTGCTGATCTTGAATTGATTGGTATTCCGCATCGTATCGTGGTGTCTGACCGTAACTTAGCAGAAGATAAGTACGAATATGTCAATCGCCGAGATAGCGAAAAGCAATTGCTAAGCCGTGATGAAGTATTGGCTAAAGTAACTGCTAAATAGTAGTATTAAAAAGTAAGTAATAAAAAAGCGTCCTATTTAAGGGCGCTTTTTTATTGCTGAATAAATGAAAATCATTATTTAATATTGTACTTTTTAGCCAGTGCTTTACTGCGTTTTTGGCTCTCATTCGCGGTACAAACATCAGCACCAATCATTTGCCAAACAACCATATTATTCATCTCACCTTCATGCTCAAAGTTACACTTCTTATTGCGACTCTTCAGCCAAGCTGCCTGTTCTTTATCCAACTGGGTCTTTTGCGTTGCAGATAGTGTACGATACGCACTCATATAAATTTTATTAAGACGCTTCTTTTCAACTAAAACGGCATTTGTGCCACAATCGGAAGCCACTTCCATATAGGAATCTTCACAAACATATTCTTTTTCTACAAATGCAGCTTGTGCTCCAGTCATTGATAATACCGTCATCATTGTCGCAGCAAAAAAACCTGTTATTACTTTCATAATTACATCCTAATTTTAGTAAAATAATGTTTACTAATTATATAGGATAAAATTGGATGATTACAGTTACTAATGCTAATGCTAATGTTTACTGACGAATCAAACGACTAGGTGTTGGCAACAGTGACGACTCACTTAAGCGACAAGGATTGATATCAATACCGCCACGGCGCGTGTACCATGCTCGCACCATCAGCGCACTTGGCTCGTAATATTGACTTAAATCGGCAAAAATCTGCTCAACGCACTGCTCATGAAAGCCATTATGCTGACGAAAGCTCAAGATATAACGCAGCATATTGGCTTGATTGACGGCTTTTTCAGACGTCATCGTTACCGCTAATGTGCCCCAATCCGGCTGATTAGTCACCGGACAATTACTGCGCAGCAAGTTAGAATAAAAGGTAAAGGTCTGACTGCCGTTTTGTTGTGCGTCAGCGTCAACACTATCTACCTTTAACAGCGACGCATCAGGATGAAGACTTAACGCAACTTTATCGGTGCTGTCAGCAAGCGCGTTATCAATGCAAACCCCAGCAGGCTGCGTGATTAACAATCCTGAGTCATTATTATTTAATGCAAACAATTCAACCTGTACAGCCGCTTGTACGCATTTGGATAAGTCTTTAGCAATCAGCGTTTCTACCGCTTGCCAGTTATTAAATTCAGTAAAATTCAGACTATTGAGATATAACTTTAATGACTTCGATTCAACAATAAAAGGCGAGCTTGCTGGAATACTAAAACGCGCCATTGCCACCTGCGAGATACCTTGCGTATTTAACCATGACATCTCAAACGCGTGCCACCAATCAACGCCAACATTCAGCTTATCGTCCTGCCAGCCAATCGCATCACGTCCAATGCTACGAGCAATAGGATACAGCGTCTCTGGACTATATTGGGTCGGATAATCCGTGGTCTGCTCGCCTAAAATGCCATGAATATTCATTTCTTTTCCTTATTATCTTTATTTTTATAACTGTAATGAGGGTTAATAATAACCCTATAAACGAATGCGCGAACCATTATTCAAAAGTCGGTAAGAGATAATATAAAACACCACACAAAAGGCAAAAATAGCACCCATCGAATACCAAACATTGACATCAGAGTGTCCGAGAATACCATAACGGAACGAGTTCACCATATACACAATTGGGTTTAGCAAGGAGACATTGTGCCAAAATGGCGATAAATTCTCCATTGAATAAAACACCCCACCCAAAAAGGTTAATGGCGTCAGCACAAAGCTTGGAATAATGGAGATATCGTCGAATGAGCGCGCATAGACCGCATTAATAAAGCCGCCTAAGGAAAATAAAACAGACGTACCAAGCACCGTAAACATGGTCACAAATAAATGCTCAATACCAAGCTTGGTAAAGAATAGCGCCACGATAGAGACAATGACGGCAATAATCAAACCACGAAAAATACCGCCACTGATATAGCCCATCAAGATAGCATGCTTAGAGACGGGAGAAACCAACAACTCCTCAATACTAGCGGTAAATTTGGCACTAAAAAAGCTGGAAACCACATTAGAATAACTGTTGGTAATCACCGCCATCATGATTAAACCGGGCACAATAAACTGCATATAGGGCACACCGCCCATCTCGCCAACGCGACCGCCAATCATCTTCCCAAAGATAATAAAGTATAAAACCATGGTAATAACAGGTGGCAATAATGTTTGTGGCCAAATCCGTAGAATACGGCGAATCTCTTTGACTAAAATAGTGCGAAAGGCAATCCATTTTTTAGCAAACGACATGGTTTCATTTGGATTGACTTTGATGACTTGTCTCATAATCCCGCCTCCTTCATGCTGTCCTCGCTTTGAATATTTTTATCCACCAGTCGCATAAACAGCTCTTCTAGGCGATTGGATTTATTACGCATACTACCGACTTCGATACCAAGCTTAGTCAGCTGCTCAAACACACAATTTAGCGACTCGCCTTCAGTTAATGTCACTTCCAGCGTCATCTCATCAGGCTGTACAATTGCGGTTACTTTATCGATGACTAACGGATGAGTCAGTGGTTGCGTCAAATCTAATACGAAGGTTTCAACTGACAGCTGAGCCAATAAATCTTTCATCTCAGTATTAATACGAATCTCGCCATGATCTAAAATGGCAATACGCTTACATAATTGCTCAGCTTCTTCTAGATAATGAGTGGTGAGAATAATCGTGGTGTTTTCTTCGATATTAATTTGCTGCATAAACTCCCACATTGAACGGCGCAACTCAATATCTACCCCTGCGGTTGGCTCATCAAGAATTAATAATTTAGGCTTATGAATCAATGCCCGCGCAATCATCAAGCGGCGCTTCATACCACCTGACAACTCGCGCGACATATTATTGCGCTTATCCCACAATCCTAACGCCTTGAGCAAACGCTCGGCACGCGGTTTTGCCTCTTTAGCAGAAATACCAAAATAACCGGCTTGGGTAATGAGAATATCTTGCACTTTTTCAAACTGGTTAAAGTTAAATTCTTGCGGCACAACCCCTAGATATTGCTTAGCAACAGACGGATTTTCCAATAAATCTGTACCAAAAATATGCACGCTGCCATTCGTAGGCTTAAACAAGGAGCTAACAATACCAATCATCGTCGACTTACCCGCTCCATTCGGACCTAACAACGCAAAAAATCCGCCTTGCGGTACGGTTAAGCTGACATTTTTCAATGCCGAAAAGCCATTGTTATACGTTTTGGATAGATTCTGAATAGAAAGCGCGGGTACTTCAGACATGCAAACCTCTGTATTTTTTTATAAAACAATATATAAAATGGATAATGTAGTGCTCTAATGTGAGGCTAATGGTCATGAATTTCAACGGTAGCGCTGCATCAGTATAAGATAAAAATCATCTGCCATAAAAAAGCGCCCATCTCATATTATGAAATGGGCGCTCTATCCGCTTAATATATAAGCGTCATACTTAATAATATAACAAAATACATTTTAGAATAATATCGCGAAAGATTACTGATACTGATTCAGTATGACTAACGACTATTGATAACGTTAGCTAGCTTTAGCCATCATAAAATCAACTGCATTTTGTACTTCTTCATCAACGATATCAGCGCCACCTTTAGCAGGCATGGCATTAAAGCCGTTAATTGCATGGGTATATAAAGTGGCTTTACCCTTAGCAATACGCGGACCCCAAGCACCAGCATCACCTAACATAGGCGAGCCAAGCAAGCCTGTTGCGTGACAGGTGTGACATACCGCATTATATACTGCTTCACCATCACGAGGTCCGTCACCGGCTGCAGGACCAGAAGAGCGCGCGGTTACATCACAAGCTTCTCCACCTTCAAAGCACACCTTACCAACCGGTTGAATACGGGCGATTAAGTTAGGATATAAAGCAATGAGCTTTTTCACTTGTGGGGTATCTTCAGGGATAGGTTCTTCAGCAGCAGGTGCAGCTTGCGCGGTTGCTTCGGCAGGCGCAGCAGCATCTGTGGTGACAGCGGCAGCCTGTGTGTCATTACCTAGCTTTTCAGGCGCGGCAGCAACGACATCTTTACCTTCTGCAACATCAGACACGGTTACAGGAGTTTTTACGACATCTTCAGCTTGGCTCACCGCGATACTAGCGATTCCTAGAATGGCAGCTGCCGATAACATCACTACTTTTCTCATTCGTCACGTTCTCTTATTGCGTATACAAGGTACTGGCTTAATTGAACGCCTATTTGTCCTCCTTTGATAACGTCGTTATCAATAGCAAATAGGCGTTCAGTTAGCAGAGACACTTGTAATCGGTGATTATCAATGGTCATTTATCCTGACATTATAAGGGAAAAGACGGGCAAATTGCCATGCCTGTTTGCTGACTATCTTGCTTTTTCTTAAAAAACTCCAATAGCGCTCGTCTCTCATTGGCTTTTGCACTTTTTTTTGTTAGACTAGGCGGTCTTTATTTTTCGACAGACTTTATGATAAACGACATTGAGTTATAGTTGTTTTCATTAGTTCTATTATGCGCTCGTAGCTCAGTTGGATAGAGTATCGGTCTCCGAAGCCGAGGGTCGTGGGTTCGATTCCCGCCGAGCGCACCAATCATCGTATTTTGCCATTACCTCATACCGCTAAAACCCTTTAATACCATTATTCTACGTCTTTAAACATCACTTGTCATTACCTAGTAGCACCTATAGAATGTTGTACACTCTGTTGTACATATACAACATTTATAATATACGGCTTTCAAGGTGCTGTCATGAGTGAGCGCAAAAACTATCTTTTAACTGATACTGGCGTGAAAGCAATCGCTAAACAATCAGCACCTGCTAAGCGTACAAGATATAGCGATGGTGACAGCCTTTATTTAATTCATGATCCCAAAGGTTCGCTGTATTGGGTAATGGCTTATCGCTACCAATCAAACAAAGACATTAAATCAAAACAAAAAACGTTTCATGTAGGTACATATAGATCCTCTAAACAGTTGATTGACGCATCATTCAAACCTGAAGTGACGCTCAAGCAAGCCCGTAGTGAACGTGATAACGCCAAAACCCTACTTGCTGATGGCATTGATCCCACTGAACATAAAAACCAGCACAAGCATAACTTTGAAGAAAAGGACTTATTTAAAGTCATTGCCAAAAGTTATATAGATGAAAAATCTAAGACCACGACCAAGAACGTGCAAAAGCTACAAGGCTTTTTAGACAATCATATCTTAAAGCATTTAGGCGCATACCCTATTGGCGCTATCACCACGCAAGATATTATTAAGACAGGGCTTGCTATTCAAGCGAGCTTTGAAACGCAAGGCAAACATACCTCGGAAACCGCGCCCAAGTGCATGGGGCTGATTAGTTCCATCTTTGAATATGCTATCAATACGCTAGGTTACGATATTATCAATATTGCTATTGGTCGTAACAAAGCTCTTAGACAACATAAAGCCGAACGCATGAAAGCGGTTGAGCAGCATGAATTTCCTGAACTACTACGTCATATTGATACCTATATAGAAAACCATCCTAATGGTCATGAACAGACGGTTGCTGGCTTGCAACTGATGACACTATGTTTCGTTCGCACTAAGGAGCTTCGCTTCTTTGAATGGTCAGAGATTGATTATCATCAAAGCGTGTGGCGGATTCCAGCACATAAGATGAAGATGCGCCAAGACCACATCATTCCCCTGTCACCGCAAGCTATGGCAATTATTGAGCGTATGCGCCCACTGACTGAACACACGGGCTATGTGTTTTACAACTTTGAGTCAAATAAAACCTATAGTGAAGCTTGGTTCAATCAAGCATTACAGCGTATGGGCTATACAGGTGATCCCTACCCTAAGATGACCGGACATGGCTTTAGACAGCTTGCCAGTACTGGACTGTATGAGCTCAAATTTTCTAAAGACGTCATTGAAATTCAGCTATCCCATCTTGATCAATCCAGTGTTAAAAATCGCTATGATCTATCCGCTCACCTTGCTGAACGCCAAGTAATGATGAGTCAATGGGCAAGGCATCTTGATAACTTGCGGGCAGGTTGCGCCGTTAATTTTGGCTTATTAAGTCCTGAAGCATTAAATATTGTCATGACAGAAAGAGGCAGACAGGAAATGCAGATTGTGGCATACGAAAAAGACACGCTAATTCATTATTTAAAATCAAAAGGCGTATCACAAGAATTATTGATGAAGCTTGCTGATCAGCTTTAACAACAATATTTAACAACACCGCGTTACTGATTGTCGTCAGCATTGGGCTGGCAAGCCGAACTTGATAGCGTTAATCGCTGTCATAACCGATTGCAAGGCTAGGACTAATTACCCGAACGACAGCAACCGCACCCTTATGCTGTCAGCGCCTTGTGCCTTATTTTTATAAAAAAGTGTGCAAAGGTATGATTATGGATTTATATAGCCGTTTGATGGGTATTGATGAAGTGATTGAGTATTTGAATGAAAAGACAAATAGAGACTTCAATAAAGATAAAATCATTAAATTCATAAAGGAAAAAAAGATACCTATAGTTTTCGAATATGAAGGATGGGGAACATGGGAGTTTAGAGCTGAAAGCGGATGGCAATCGCTTAATATGAAAGTGAAGGGTTACTTTAAATTCCGAAATAGAAATGACGCCGTAAATATTTTTAAAGGCTTTTTAGAAGAGATAAATTTACACGAAGCCATCATTTATCAATTGGATTCATCCAACATTCGTGGAAATGTACCTAACGGTATCAAACCTAAAAAAGGCGATGACATTTTATTTGAAACTGGTGGGGTTTCACCCATATTCAGCCATCAAAATACCCGAAATTTTATAATAATTGATAATGGTAAAGTTGGTGTACTTAAATCGGATTTAAGAGAGTATTTAAATAAGATGCAGATTAATCATATAGATAACAAAACCAATATAGAAACATTAGAGTCTAAAATCGAGAAGTTAGAGACTGAAAACGCCTGTCTAATACAGAAACATACTAAAGCACTGACAGCCGCTGACGTTAAGGTCAAACGGCTAGAGCAAGATATAGGTATTCTCAATGCCCAGTTAAAAGAGCAAATAGACCATCAACCTAAGGATAAGGAGTTGACCTATAAGTCACAAATGGGTGTAGCTAGAATGCTTTACACTATTTTCACAGAGAATAAATATAACTTATCAGCGCCAAGGGGTAAAACTAATACCTTGATAGAGAAAGCATCGGAATTACATGGCACACCAGTCACTAAAAACTTCATAGCAAAATGGATTGATTTAGCTAATCAAGCTAAAAGTGATAGCACAAAATAGGGTCATATCAATTATTTTAGGGTCATGTGACCGTCATATGACCTTTATTACCCCGCCCTATCACTTAACATTCACTTCATAGCAGGGCATTACCTCACATTCCTTTAGCTGCTATGGAGTGAACTATTATGACATTGAACGACCAATACTTAAGAATGGCAGACCTTGCCAATCAGCCCGCCCGCACCTCTAAGACCTACACCACAAAGTCAGGTCAACAGCGTACCATCACAGCCAAAGCCGCCACACGTGGTATCACTGGTTTCTCTGCTAAACATATCTACCATCTAATCAATCAAAACCAATTTCCAGCTCCCGTAAAAATCGGACGGGCTAGTCTATGGCGCTTATCTCAAATTAATGGCTGGCTAGACAGTCACACCCTGCCGACAGATACCAGCACCTCAACCGCTAGCGAGGTGTAACCATGAATAACATCAACGTATCAGCCGACCACTTAGAGTGCATCAATGAACAATTAGTATTGTTAGCGATTGATACCTCACACTTAGCTATGGCACTGCAAGCGGTGCAAGTAGATTGCGCGATATCAGGTGGCGTAATCAGTGCGGTCATCATGGCGCTATCAGACAATGCCGCGACCAGTGAGGACTTAGCCGACCAACTAGACGGCATGTTATCAGCACCACAAACGGAGGTGACACGCCATGGGTAATAATCCTATCAAAGATAATCTAAAGCCCCACCATATGGCAGACAATGGCAAACAGGCAGGCAAGCGCGGTTTACTACCTAGCTTTATCATTTTTATGGCATGGGTGGTGGCTATCGGCTTGCTTATTGGCTTATTCACATCATTGGTGGCTTGCCAGCCCGTCACTGCAAAACAGATTGCAAGTGACAACACCAGCGGTTATCATAGCGTCACAGCAACACGTTCAGGGGCAAAGCCAAGTCCTCAATCTTTGGCTATTTTTGTGTCTAAAACTGACCTGATTAACACCCAGCAAGTTACCACGGACATGAATAACAGTGTGACAAGTAGTAATCGTTATACCTATGACACTGGACACAGTGCCGTACGTTATGACGGGTTAAGTGAACCTAATAAAATACCCTTTTTGGGGAATAAGTTCCGTCGTCTGAACGCGATTGTTAATGACCCGTTTTACCCTTTTTTCATGCTTGACCTCAAACACACTAATCGTTCAGGAGGGCATCATCATGCCTAATTCAATCAGCGTGACTTCAAAAATTAACAATCCTAAACCAGACCATCAAGTCATTAATGGCTTATCTGATGATTGCTTGTCTATGATTAAGTTAAATCAGGCAAACTTTAACTGTTTCTTGATAAGGGGGACTAGATGACCCCTAAAACACAAACAAACACCCATGAAAAAGCCCGTGGTGATGACACGGGCGGTTTAACTTTCGCTGAGTACATAGCAGACTTTGATAACGCAACAGTTGAGCAACGCGCACCAGATGCTAGTTTAGGTCAGCTAGATAGCTTACATGATGATTTAGAACTGCCAACCAACCATATTAACAACACACGCTATCTACATGCAGATATTAGCAGCCATAGCGGTAACAGTAAAGGTGATAACGCGCTGGGCACTAAGGGCGGTTATGGGCTAATAATGCTCAACAATAAAGCCGAACCCGTCAACATAGCAGCGCACATGCCAAACGCTGAAAATACGCATTTTATAGCAGACACCACACAAGCTAGTGCCTATACTATCGGTTCAATGAGCCATGATAGCGACTGGTGGCTAGTGACCACTCTAAGTGATGCAGTAACGCTATATACAGTGTTAGCTATAGATGATCCCAATGTGACTGTGCTGGCTTGTCTCAATCATAGTCTTTTTGATAAAACATTAAGACACTTTGCAGAAATCAAAACGATTAAAATTACAGATACGGCTGAATATAGGAACGCAATAGAAAAGCGGTTATCAGGCGTTAATGCAGTTTGTTACTTTACCGTTGATACCATGATTAACCGTTTGAATGATGGCGAACTGATGAGCAATGTTATTGCAAACGCTCAAACAATCGACTTGGCAGCGTTGGCATGGAGTACGCTTGGTGATATTAGCGACCCTGACAGCAAGGATACCCCTTATCCAGTAGAGGCATGGGGCAATGAGGGAACGATACTTAGAGACGCATTAACGGCTCTTACTTACTTTTCACAAGTAACCCCTGCAATGGCAGGGCAATGTATTTTAGGCGCATTATCGACCATCATTCAGCAATACGTGAACGCCCCTTATGCACTAGGTAATAAGTTTATGCCCGTCTCATTGTTTTTATTAACTGAGGGGGAAAGTGGCAGCGGCAAGAGTAGAACGGTGGATTTTAGTCATAAGGCGCTTATCGAGTATCAAAGTGAAAAGCGAAAAACAGATAGGCAAGCAAGCGATGAATGGAAAGCAGCAAAGGCAAGTACGCCAAAAGCAGATTTAGAATTATGGTTACTTGAAAATCCACCACCTAAGAAAACTATCATTTTTGCTAAGTCAGGTACTATTCAAGGCTTTTTAGACAATATGCTGATGGGGAATACCAACAATGTGGCATGGTCAACAGCGGAGGCGGCTTTATTTCTAAGTGGTCACAGCATGACCAATGAAAACGCCAGTAGTAATATGGCGCAACTATGCGATATATGGAGTGGTGGCAGTTTTGACAGGCTGTTATCCCCTCGCTATAACACCATTGATGAGACAGGCTGTGAGGAGGTTAGGTTTACACTCGACTTGCAAGGGCAACCCCCAATTATTGAACCGGCATTAAATAATGAGATCATGAACGGACAAGGGATATTGCCAAGATTTCTTTTTGCCTTTCCTGACAATATGAATGGCAAGTTGGTTTATAACACCCCTGAACGCATGGACGCACAGCCCGACCGCGACCAGCGCCTTATTGCCTATCATCAACGCTGTAATGACTTACTCAAACCTAGCCCAGCAAATGAACCTTTTGATGAGCAGGGCAAGCCTAAACGCTTTAATATGCCTTTTGAAAACAGACAGGCAAGACAAGCGCTTGCTGACTATCAAACGTATAAAGAAAGCCAGTTATGCAAAGGGGGTAAGCTTGAAAAGTATGCAGGTTATACCAAACGCTTACATGAAAACACCAGCCGCATAGCAACAATCATGGCTTTTTTTGATGGTAGGCGCTTTATATCAGCGAGTGATATTAATAGAGCCTCAAAACTTGCTGATTACTCTATAAGTGAGCGCATTAGGTACACAGATAAGCCACAGGTTGGCGATAATGACGCTCAAAAATTACTTAACTGGCTGATTAAGTATTGTCATAAAACGTCTGCTAAACAGCTTGCTTACTCTACTGTGCAAAGCAAGGTCATACCCAAAGCCTTACGTTTTAAAAGTACGTTTGATTTATTGATTGAGGTATTAGAAAGTGAGAATTACATCAAGGTCAAGGTGAGTGGTAGAGCGAGAACCATACAGTTAAGACCTGAATTGTTAGTCGCTAAGTAGGGAAAACGGGGGAAGTAGGAAAGCTAAGAGGTAATGCCTTGTGTTATATAGCTTTCAAGCTTTCCTTTTTTACTAGTGATACGAGAAAGCAAGGGAAAGTTGAGAGGAAAACAGTCCATTAATTAAGCCACTTTCCCCTACTTTCCTAGCCGGAAATTAAAAGGGAAAACCATCAAGACCTAAAACGTAAGGGCTACAGCTTATACTTTCCTACTTTCCCCACATTCCCTAATATGTGACCCGTATTAATTAATAATGCTAAAAGGTAGGCGTTAATCGTCTGCCTTTTTATTGCATAAGCATATAAAAGTCGATAATTATTCAGTATAACGATGATACAATCAGCAAAATTTACTAGATAGAGAGTTATTAAATGGGATTCCAAACAGCATTAAGCAAAATAGGCGTTGGCATTAGTTTATCTATGGCTGTGACATTCTCACACGCAGCGCTTACCTGCAAAGATGTTAAACATGGCAATGATAACTATCATGAAAATATGGCAGCCCTAGCTATAGAAGCAAGACTGATAGACGGGGCAGAAGGTTACTTTAACCGTATTCATGAATCTGTAGTATGGAGATTATGCGGTTATGGCGATGTTAGTGACTTTGATATTGAAGAAATGATAGATATAGGTTATGTCAGACGCTCGGAAGTAGAAGGTATTAAAGAAGTATTGATGCTTGATAAGCGTTCACCTGCTGGTAGAAAATCTGAATATGCGCGTAATAAGCTTGGTGATATGGGCTTGTCGAATGTTGGCGCTAGTAATATTGCTACTTTTTATGCGGAAAAACCTAATTCTGAATGCGGAAAACTGGTTAAATCTGCGTTAGCAGGCGATCGACTAGCAATAAAAAAGATAAAAACCGAACCCTCCTATTGCACTTGGGATTATGACAAATAATCACTTTAGTTTAATAAAGCTCTTTCTCTTAGAACGGGATTTTTTCATTTTTGCAGCAATATACGCCTACTAATTACAATGAAAGATGGCTTCAGATGGGAATCAGTAAAGGCTAAACTAGCAAAAACGGGAATCATAAAAATCAAAGTTCGGTAAGTGATTCCAAATTAAATCTTCTGTAACTCAGTTACTGTATATATTAGAGAAAATATCTAATAACTATAGGGAATCACTTTTGAGCAAAATGGAATCAGTAAAAAATAAACATAAGATTTTTTATCATACCAAATTAAGGCTGAGAAACTGCCTTATATAGATAGCTTTATAACTATGATTCCTTCTATATTTTTGTGAAAGGTGAATAATTTAAGTTCTATCTGGTTAGGTATATTTTGTTATGTAAGAGCCATATAGCACTTGAGATATGCTTATAGATAAAAGTCGATAATTATTCAGTATAACGGTGATACAATCAGCAGAATTTTATCCAGTGTATAAATTGAGTGGGGCTAACAACTGGCGCTACTTTTGGCTAAATACTGCAATAATCTAGGATTATATATGTCGATCACCAAAGTGTTTTTAGCTTCCTCTCTATTTGTATGTTTGCTTACTGCTTGTGTTCCGAAACAAACAGAGGATGATTCAGATGAGAGTGCGGCAGTTGCAGCATATACGTTAGATGCAGTAACCCCTGACACTGTTGATCCAGCCGAAGATACTGCTAACCCATGCCTTTCTAAGTGGGTAATACAAGGTATGAAAGATAAAATTATTGAGCAAGCAGTGGATAACATCCAAACCAACTACAGCTCCAATACGCTAGATACTTCCGTAGTTTATGATACTGATATTGAATTTAGCTATATTACCAAAGCAACCGAGCTTGAGAGTGGCGGCTGGTCTTGTTCGGCTCAGGCGAATGTGACTTATATAGGAAATAGAGATTCAAGCGGCAACTTGGCGACTCAAATCGCTAAGATGATGAACGCAAACGCATTTACATTTTCAAATATGGGTATTACGCCATACAACATAAATGAATTTAGAGAAATAAGAGGTAATAACTTTTCTGTACCTATTGATTATAAGATAAAAACGACATATGCAGAATCGGGTGAGGAACAGCAAAGCTATCATGCAACCATAGGTAGGGCGTCGGCGATGTTAGCAGTAATAACTGCCCTTGATAACAGAGTGCAACAAAACGAAGCGAGAAACGCTAGGTATGCAGAACAAGCAGCATTAGGACGTGAATTATCTACTAATCAGCAGATTCATAAGGAAGATGTACCTAAAAAGTCTAATGATATTGAGACACTATCACAAAGACGTGAGTTATCTGCTAACAAGCAGTTTTATAGGGATGATGCACCTAAAAAGCCTAGTGCTCTTGAGACACTCACGTTAGCACAAAGACGTCAATTATCTACTAATCAGCAGATTTACAAGGAAGGTCAATCTAAAAAGCATATTGATATTGAGGCAGTTTCGAGCGTAGAAGATGCTTATCAAGAAAGCTCTTATAGTGCAGCGCATAGCGCAGCGGATGAAGTAATCATCGTTGAAGAGCCAACGAAATAAATCGTTAATATACTTTCAACTTATCACCACTAAAAGCCCTCTCTAAAAGAAAGGGCTTTCTACATTTTTGCATCAATATCTGGCTGTTAATTACGATGAAAAAATGAATAAAAACTGCAGTATTTTTTTGTGGCTGGCTAGCCGGTAAACTTACTTTTTACTGGCATTATTTTCTATGAAAAATCGAGTCAGATAGGAACCAGTAAAGGCTAAACCAGCTAAAACAGGAACCAAAGAAACCTACTAGTGCGAAAAACTCTAGTACTGGTTCCTCTATGATTCAATCAGGAACTGCATTATAAGTAAAATTAGATATTTGCGTGGAACCACTTTATAACAAATTGGAACCAAGAAAAGCTAAACAATAATTTTTATTTATCATGCCAGATTACGGCTTAAAAAATCCCATCATATAGAGAGTTTTTTAACTACAAACCCTTATATTTTTTGTGGCTAGCTAGCCGCCAAACCAGTTTAACACTGGCATTATCTGCTATGGAAAAATGGAACCAAAAAAGCACTAAAACATAGAAAAGTGGAAAAAACACACTCTCTATTTGTAAGTTTTTCCCAATATTTTTTCCTCTACAGGTCAATAACACATTACGCTAGGAAGGAAAACGGAATATTCGTTTGGAAAAATAGATTAGCAAAATAAGCAATTTATCTATTACCCCAAACGAGCCCTAAAAAACCCTCAAATATAGCTGCCCTCACCTTCCATACTCGCGCAAAAACCTCTCAATTCTGTCTATGTAAAACACTTAGATTATTAGCCCAAATTCTTCTAAAAACCCGCACTAATTTCTAAGCATCCATCTTATTATCCAGCAAGAACCGCGTGAATTGTGCCAAGCGATTAGAGTCTGATAACAGCTGGCGTGTGATCTCTTGATACGCATCTTGGCTGTCAAAGATAGCGTCCAGTGTGGTATCAGGGAAATCACCGAGCATGACCTTATCAGCGGGATTATTGGCGAGCTGCTGCATGACGACTGGGTTCTCATTGACCTTATCCCAGATGGTTTGCGAGTAATTAATCAAGTCGCTATCGGTCAGCTTTTCGGTATCGAACATCTCATTCAGACGTGCCAAGATTTTAGATAGTAAGTCCTCTTCTTTATCCTTTGCCTTCCCTGCACCGCCGCCGCCAGATTGTAGCGGCTCAACACTCTCTTCTTGCAGTTTTAGGTCTTGTTGACGCAGTTTAGATAAACGGTAATGACTCATAACGATATTACTTAAATCAACCTCGTCTTCATCGTCTAGCTTCTCACGTAACATAGGTTGCAGGTGACGGGCAAAAAGGCTCAGCTTTTCTAAATCCTTATCGTCATAATCGACAATCTGTGACATAAACTCATAAGAGCGCGTATAGGTGCTTAAATCCTTTTTAAACAGCTCAAGCGCGTCCTGCTCAATCTTATAGCCCTTATAATCGGTTTCAGCATTGGCAATCAATACCGCATCGTCAGTAGCTTTGGCGCGCTCAAGTAACATCTTGGCGTTTAGTGCTTGCGCGCGTGCTTCTTTATAACGCTTTTGCCAACGCTCAACGGCGGGCTTGCAGATATTGCTAATGGCGGCATTGGACTTATTTTTCGCATAAAAAGCAATCGCAAACTGCTCAACCTCCGACCATTGGAAGATACCACTGGCACGTAGCTTATCATGTAGATCAAACACGCTATCAGGGTCAGACACGTCATCTAAGGTGGCATTCTTATAGTACGGCTGAAACGCTTCTAAGATGTCTTCAGGCTCATTAAAGAAGTCGAGCACGAAAGTGCCGCTGACTGACTTACCCGCATAGGTACGATTAAGGCGGGAGAGCGTCTGCACACAGTCCACCCCGCCAAGCTTCTTATCCACATACATAGCGCATAGTTTGGGTTGGTCAAAACCGGTCTGGAACTTATTAGCCACTAGCATCACTTGATAATCGTCACTATCAAATGCCTTACGCATATCACGCCCTTTTAAATTAGGGTTCATATTATGCTCAGTGAACTTCTCACCGATGAATGCGCTGCTATCAGGATCATTAGCGTTAAAGGTCACCTCACCTGAGAACGCCACCATAGCATTGATGCTTTTATAGTCATGATCAGCAATATACCTATCAAACGCCATCTTGTAGCGTACTGCCTCTTTACGGGAGCCGGTCACGACCATGGCTTTGGCTTGCCCGCCAAGTAAGCCTTTAACGTGTTTATTAAAGTGCTCAATGATGACTTTGACTTTTTGGGCGATATTATGATCGTGTAGGCGCACCCAGTTATTCAGCTTAATTTTTGCGCGGCGGGTATCGACTTCTTTATCTTTAGCCGCAAGCTTTTGGCTCAGCTGATAGACCACTTTATAATTGGTGTAGTTTTTAAGCACGTCTAAGATAAAGCCCTCTTCAATAGCTTGGCGCATCGAATAGACATGGTAAGCGGCTGGCACGTTATCTTTTGATGGGGGCAGTTCAGGGTTGGGCACGCGTCCAAACAGCTCAATGGTTTTGGCTTTAGGCGTGGCAGTAAAGGCGTAATAGCTTAAATTAGGGCTGCTGCGGCGCGCGGCAATCGTGGCATCTAGCATATCTTCGCTAGACAACTCCTTATCTTCATTGCCCTCTTCGCTGCCTGCTTTATTATCACTAGATACCGATTCACCAGACACCAATACTTCTTTAAGCTGGCGTGCCGTTGAACCAGTCTGTGAGGAATGCGCTTCATCAGCTATAATCGCATAGCGGCGCGACTTTAGAACACTAGAGTCTTCAATGGCTTTGAGGACAAAAGGAAAGGTTTGAATAGTGACAATAATAATCGGTTGCGCGTTCACCAGTGCTGCGGCAAGCTTCTCAGATTTAGAGCCGCCGCCATCTTTATTATTAATCCGCCCGACCACGCCATCAGCATGTTCAAACTGATAAATGGTGTCTTGCAGCTGATCATCGAGCACGGTACGATCGGTAATAACAATCACTGAATGAAATTGCTTATCGCCGTCACTATTGTATAACGTCGAGAGCTGATGCGCCGTCCACGCGATAGAGTTGGACTTACCCGAACCGGCACTATGCTGAATCAGATATTTTTGCCCTGCGCCTTCAGTCACGGCATCATTAACCAACTTACTCACCACGTCCCACTGATGATAACGCGGGAAGATTAAGGTTTCTTTCTTAGACTTGCGCCCTTCCCAGTCCTCAACGTCCTCAATTTGCAGATGCACAAAATGCCCAAGAATAGCCAATAGGTTCTCAGTGGTCAGCACCTCATTCCACAGATAATCGGTAGCATAACGGCTGCTATCGCTCGGCACATCATTACCCGCCCCGCCGTCCGCTGTGCCTTTATTGAATGGTAAGAAGTAAGTGCTGTCCCCTGCCAGCCGTGTGGTCATATAGACTTCGTATTGGCTAACAGCAAAGTGTACCAATGCGCCGCGCTTAAAGGTCAGTAATGGCTCAATCTTACCGGTACTGGGGTCTTTTGGCTGGCGGGTTTGCTTATACTGAGTAATGGCATTGTCCACCGACTGCTTAAACTCAGACTTAAGCTCCATGGTCACCACGGGCAAACCATTAATAAACAGTACGATATCAATGCGGTTACGCTTGGCGGTTTTGCCGTCGCTGTCAGCACTCGATTTAATATGTGGGCTATACACCACTTCCGGTACGATACGACAGATATTGCTCTCATAACGGGCGATGATATCAGGGTTCAAGCCATGCTCCGGCTTAAACTGACACAAGCTAAAGCGCGCATTACGAATCTTTAATCCATGCCGCAATACGCCCAAAGTGCCATAAGTACGCGAGGCTCTGTCAGTGGCGTTAATATCCGCTTTATTGAGCTGCTTAACCAATGCCTCAATAAAATGGCGCTCACTATCAATAGGAAACACGCGGCAAAATTTATCCCACTCATCTGGCTGAGTGCGCTGCACAAAGTTGAGCGCGTCTTGCTCATATAGCGCGGTCTCAGCACGATAGCCGCTAGGACTACCCAACTGCCAGCCGTGCGCTTGCATCTGGTCGATGATATCGGATTGGAAGACGGTTTCGTAACTGACATTATTGGCATTAGCAGTGCTGATCTGGATCATGGCGAGGTTCTTATTATTAGTTTGCAGTTATAGATCAGTTATTATAAATTGGGCTTATGAAAGTAACCATACTTTATCAATCTCGACGATTTGATACTCTATTTGCCCTATGGTTTGTGTTCTTAGCAACTGCTGTCTAGCTACACTCTCGACATATTCAGCATCCCAAGGATCAGCTAAGTCATACGCCTGAATATATCGATGCAGCGTCCAGTCATAACGGTCTAACACCTCAGCCGTCTGGTCACTGTAATGGTTTGAGTCTTTGATACCTTCGTTCGGTTGATCCTCTACTGGCTCGAACACATTAGCAAAGTCCATCGGCTGCTCGATAGCGCATACGATTTGCGAGCGACTGATAGCGCCTTCAAATAGCCACGCTTGTAGATAATAAGGCTGCTCTAATTGTTTTAAAGCCTCATCCCACGACTCATAGATAGTCATCAAATGGGCAATGAGGAAGGCTACAAGCTCGCCGGTTGGCTCAGGATATACGCTATTGATAAGACTAAGATCCGTCCACGGGCGTACCCAAAACTTAACGTAATCTCGCTTTTCTTGGTTTAACAGATCAATATCAAGAACTTTATTAGCTTCGCCCCATTTTTCAATAGTACGCTTACGGCGGTTAATGCCTCTTATTTTGCGATATCTTAATACGTTGTTTTTCATAGCTAACTCTATTTTTTAGCTTAAATTAAACCTTAGGGCTCATCACAAATCTGCTTAAAGCTCTTACCAAATAACGTTTTATTTATTTTTTGCTGATTGCTAAAGACTTTATCAGAATCAGCATGATAGACCTGCTCATTCACGCAATTACCAAAGCCAAAGGTAATTAATTTAATTCTGGCATATTTAGCCGGATTACTGGCTTTTTCTTCCTGATAACGTGACATGGCATAGCTATTTGATACCGCACTTTTTTCAACCATCTGCTTCCACTTACTTTGTACTGCGGATTCGTTTTGTAATAAAGGTTTTATGTATTGATGACACATTGGTGGGCTTTGCTTAAGGGCTTCACTAGGGTTGAGATAAGCTAAAATGGTCAATTGATTTACTTTATATTCACCGTCAATACTCTTCAGCAGTTCTTGTTTATAACCTTTAGCTTCAGGCACGACATCAAGTCGCTCTGCATCACTCTTAGCTTGTTTATATTCTTCGGTCAGCAAATCCATATCTTTCATAGATAACTTATCTAACGCTTCAATACTCATCGGTGGAAAGAAGCTATTTAGATTTGTTCTCGTTAAACCGTCTAATACAAAATACGAATTTTTGATTTGCTTGGCGCTATATTTCTTATTATTAAAGTCACCTTTATAACTGCAATAATCATCTTCCCATTTGTAGGTTTGCGCTTGGGCAAGGGTGGTTACTGCCATTGAGGCAAGTAATGCCGCTACGGTTATTGCTTTCATAAATTAAGTCCTTTTAATTGTTTTTATTAAGTACCAATTATTTTCCTTAATTACCAGCCATGCGCTTGCATCTGGTCGATGATATCGGCTTGAAATACAGATTCTTAACTGACGTTATTAGCGTTAGCAGTGCTGGTCTTTCGTATATCATCAGAAAGTATCTTTTCAAAAAGTAAAACGTAATAGATAGAGAAAATATAAAAATCTACTTTATCATCTGGATGAGATATTATTTTCAATACCAAAGTATTCTAAAACAAAAGTATCCGTAAAAATACCTGTTAGAACAGCATTAAGGATAAAGCCTACAGTAGATCTCTTGCACAAGTCATCGCTAACCCTCTTAACTCTGTTGTTATAAGTCAACAAATTGGTAATTTTGTAAGAGGTTTAGTGTTTAACACTTTAAGCACTATTTTTATTATTCTAAAAAATTCTTAAGAGGTACATTTGTATCGACTCATTGACTAAAGGCAAATACTGACATAGTATCGAATATCAAGATATTTTATACTTTCTATAACAAAGGATAATCATCATGTCAAATAAGTCTTTGAATAACAAAGAGATAGATAACGATTTATCAAAAGATTCAAAGAAAGATGCTGTAGAATCTAATAAGAAAGATAATAAGAAACAGAAAGCGCAAGACAAGAAGGATGAAAAGAAACAGAAAAAGCAGGATAAAAAAGATAAGAAAGAACAGAAGAAACAAGACAAAATAGATAAGAAGTCCGAAAAAAAACAAGATAAAGTAGATAAGAAAGAACAAAAGAAGCAAGACAAGAAACGTAAAAAAGAACAAAAAAAGCGAGATAAAAAATACGATAAAGAGCAGAAAAAGCAAGATAAGAAATACAGTAAGCTTCAGAAAAAAAACTCTAAGAAGAAAAGTAAAAAGTAATTTTGGTTTTTGATAAATCCACTGCTACTGTTTTTAATAGACTTCTTGCGAAACTACCAATTCTTGACTTCTGCTAATGGCGTTAAGATGTTGGTGATGACTTAAGCAAGGAGTCTATTAGAGACTAAAGCAACAAACCAAGATATAAACCTTGTTAGCAAGTCAACATTACAGATAACAAAACCAACCCCGCTAAACAGAATGTCTATTTTTAGAAATTTCTCTATTGCCTTTCCTATAGCCTGATATATATTTGCTTGGCTACAATAACCCTCTTTTAAATCCTGCACAAAGTCGCTTATTCGCTTTCACTGCACATAGCCCTTTCTTATATACAGTTCGCGACTTAAACAGTCCTTACTTATTATAGGTTACTCAGGCGCTTGCCAGCCTCTCACATCAATCTTACCCGTGACAGCGGCAGATATTAAAGCGGTGCGGCGTTCTTGCATGAGTTGGATGGCTTGTTCAGCCTTATTAATTAAATCATCAAAAGTTTCTAAATTGGATTTAATATAAAGGATAACCTTATGGCTCTCTTCTAGTGGAGGTATAGCAACAACGAATGAGTTATATTTATCTGCACTGACATTTTGAATTGTCGCTTGAATCTGAATACTCTCAATCCATTTCCAATAAAAATCAGTCAGCGTATTTAAATAAAACCACTGCGCTGGAACTATACTCTCATCAATTCTTGCCTTAATGAGATATCCTGCAAAACAACACTTACCCCAAGAATCTCTATAAATAAAGCTTTTACCTACAGTGCCACCGCTTCTAGCCAGTAATACATCGCCATCTGTTAGCATGTATGGCTCAGCAATTTCCTCAGGTAGCGATCTAAAAGTATCATCTTTCAAGTCACCATTAGGCAACACATCAGTTATTCTTACGAATCTTGGTTGAGTCGGATCAATCTCTTCTGCTGCCTCGTTAGCTCCATACTGCAAAGGCTCAATAATTAAATATTTTAATTTCTTAACCTCCCAATGCTCCGGCACTTCCCCCAACCATTCCACCCCAGAATCTTTCATTGGCGCGTCAGGGTTTAAGCCTTTGGTCACCGCATGACTGATGACCGCTTGGCGCTTTTCTTTTAATAGCTTGATTAAGGTTTGCTGTTTCTCGATTAGGATGTCGATTTGGGCGGTTTCAAAGTCGAGGAATAAACCAATAGATTCTGCTTCTTCAAAAGGAAGTACTGGAATATGGACTTGTAGAAAATTACTGTATCTGAGTGCTTGACCATCTCTAACAAGATTCGTAGTAGCTTGAAGAGCTTGTATATAAGGTCTGCTTTTAAATAGATATTTGAAGTAACGGGTGCTTATTCTACCTTGAGGCTCAAGAGGAACGTAAGCTGAGCTTACCGCACCGACATAGTTACAGTACTCTATACCCCCTTGAAAACTTCGCATACTGATTACGAAATCGTTTTTTTCAACATGTTTTAGTATGTCATGACCTTTAAATACCAGAACAACTTTTTGCTGTTCCATTTCCATAAAAAGCTTTTGAGGTATAACTCCATATTTTTGAGAAGCCGTCAACATTTCGTCTGAAGGTATAGCTTTCTCGTTTCTATCTTTGAATAACCATTTACTATATGTTAGTTTCCAATGCTCAGGAATCGTCTTTAGCCATTCAAAGCCTGTTTCTTTATGTTCTGTATAATATTGATACTTAGCCATTACGAATGCACCTCACCCAATAACTGCATGATTTCCATACTCACCGCATCCAAGTCCGCATCAATATCGGCAAGCGCGCGCGGTGGCTCATACACATAGAAATGACGGTTAAATGGTATTTCATAGCCGACCACGCCAATCTCTGCATCGATAGCATCGACCTTATCGGCATTAATCCACGCATCTGGCACATGTGGCTGCACCTCACGCGCGAAGTACGCTTCAATCAGCGCGGTGGTGGTCATGCTTGGGTCAAGCGGTACGTTTTCATAATCACGCAAGTCACCATCTGGCTGGAACTCAACGATTTTGGCGGGCTTGTCCGCTTGTTGATTAGTCAGGGCGGGTGTATAGCTAAACGCACCATACAGCGGATTGGCAGCCTTGACCGCCTTTTTGATGACTGGCTCAGCATTGGGATTCTTCCACGTGATGGCATCTATCAGCTGTTTTTTCTCTTTGGTGTCTAAGTTAATACCAGTGTCTTTTAACGCTTGCTTAAACACTTTATCAAACTCATTAAAGTCATCAGATTGGCTGCCACCAATAGCCGACTGCAAGGCTTTGGCTTTATTCATCAGCGCAAGTTGCGTCTGCCATATCTTGGCATCTAGCACGTCTTTGACTTGACCTTCTTTCAGCTCGCTAAAGTCTGCCTTTATCATCGCGCGCGCATCAACTGTCACGGCAGATAAGTCGCCATAGCTATGGTTATCGCTGTCAGTCGTCCAATCACTACCAAACTTCTCATAGAGCGCTGGCATGACCATATCAAAGGGTTTTTGCGCATAGCGTAGGCTATCAATGGCGCTATCCGTCAGCTGTGCCGATAGGCGTAATGGGCGCTCAATGGTTAAGCGGCGATAGCCAAATTCATGGGTTTGAAAGATTTTACTGGCAAAGGTTTTCGCCGGTTCGGCTTTTGGGTTTGCCGATTGGCGACCACGGTTCGACTTAACCTCTTCTGGCTTATCGAGTACGCGCGCATCGACCACTTCAAAGTCACCAAAGCTTTTGGTAATCGTTCTTATATCGTCTTCGCTCATCTCATTACGCTTTGAGCCAAGTGATTTACGCATCTTGCTGTATAGATTACTACCATCAATCAGTTGCACTTGCCCACGGCGCTCATCTGCTTTCTTATTGCTTAATATCCAGATGTAGGTGGCAATGCCCGTGTTATAGAACATATCGTTTGGCAAGGCGATAATGGCTTCTAATAAGTCGGCTTCAAGGATATAACGGCGAATCTCACTTTCACCACTACCCGCGCCGCCAGTAAATAGCGGTGAACCGTTTAGGATGATACCGATACGGCTGCCCTGTTGCTCATTGGCTTTGCTCTGTTCACTATTGACACTTGTGTTCTGCATCTTGCTTAATAAGTGCATCAGGAACAATAATGAACCATCAGACACGCGCGGCAAGCCCGCACCAAAGCGACCATCAAAGCCTTTTTGCGTATGCTCATCGCTGATTTCAGTCGATATCTTTTTCCAGTCCACACCGAATGGCGGATTGGATAGCATGTAGTCGAACTGCTCATTTGCCAGTTGGTCATTGGATAAGGTATTGCCGAGCTTAATGCGGCTAACGTCCTGACCTTTAATCAACATATCAGCTTTACAGATGGCATAAGACTCAGGGTTCAGCTCTTGCCCAAAGGTACGCATAACCGCATCAGGGTTTAACTCCAGCACATACTCCATACCAGAAGACAGAAAGCCGCCCGTACCCGCTGTAGGGTCATAAATGGTGCGGATGATACCGTCTTCAGTCAGCGCCGCGTCATCTTCCATAAATACTAAAGCAGTAGTCAAGCGTACGATATCGCGCGGGGTAAAATGCTCCCCTGCTGTCTCGTTTGAGCTTTCGGCAAACTTACGGATCAGCTCTTCAAACACAAAACCCATGTCATGATTGGATATCTTCTCAGGACTCAGATCAATATTGGCAAACAGTTGCACCACTTTATATAGCAAATTGGCATCGTTTAACTGACCGACAAACTCTTCGAATTTAAAATACTCAAATATCTCCCGTGCATCTTTAGAGAATGCCTGAATGTAGCTGCTTAAATTGTCCTTGATGTCACTTTGCCCAAGCTTGCTTAGATCCATTGGCGAGGTGTTATAAAAAGCGCGCTTACTGATACGGGTCAGCTGCTTCTCTTGCATTTCCTCTGGTATGGCTTGGTCTTTGATAACGTCATACTTCTCAACGACGGCTTCTTTGTGATCACTCAATACGCACTCTAAGCGGCGCAATAAGGTAAAGGGCAGAATAATGCGCCCGTACTGTGATTGCTTAAAATCGCCGCGCAACAGGTCAGCGACTGACCAAATGAAAGCCGCTGTATGAGAGTAATTATGAGTGGTCATAGAAGAGTCTTATTGTGTGAGGCTAATAGAGGAAAACGGATACAAGTAAACCCAAATATAGGTATACCGATAAAATGTTTAGAATTATATCAGGTCTATAGGTGACTTGCAGGCATGGTGGGTAATTACGACAGACGGTTATTGCACATAAGTGGTATGTAGTAGAGAATGCTCCGTTTGAGAGTGTTGCAATATTATTTTTGAGTCTGCTTCGGTTAAGCGATAGTTTTTGTATCTAGGCATATCATTACTACTAACTTATTAAGAATATTATAAAGCTAATTAAAGGACCGAGTATGGCTCCGTATTTAAGACTAGATGACAGATTACGTTTTTACCAAGATGTGATTAAAACTCTATTCAATCATGACGTAGGCTTTGGAGATAGGTTACGTTTTATCCATGAGTATAAACTGCCTGTGACCTTAGTAAGCATTGCCGATCAAATGCATCTTATCAGTGCAAAAAAGCCTCAACTAACATTATTTGATTATCGATCTGACGAAGTAACCGCTTTGATGCAAGCTTTTGAAATTGAAGGTTTCTTTGACGGATGGGATATATTGCTAATATTCTCATATATGGAATACGTAAACGCGCAAGTTGAATTTCTACCTATACACGATGAATTTGAACGAACAGAACTCATCGATATCTTAGCATTTAGACTTTATCGTATGATGGAAGAGTTAGAAGAGAGTGTAGAGTATTTAGCTACTGACTTAAAAAATAAAAGTAATGGACGTGAAGATAAAGTTATTGAGCTAGAAGCTAGAATTCTAGAGCTAGAAAACGACTATGATAGTGAAAATGAATGCAGAAACAACCTCGAAGAGAACTTTAAAAATTTTTTAAATACATATATTCATAATTGTCACCAACGTTACGATACTAGCAAAATCAAAGACAATATTTTAAATAAAGTTAAAGCGATTTATTGCTCACTTACATCATTGGATGATGAATTTAGCAATATGTATGAGTTTTTAGGCTGCATTGTCTATCATGGCGGTGACCATAGTTTATGTGAAATGATGCATGAAAAATTAAGAGATGAAATTGAGAATGAGTTCGATGAATTGATTTTTTCTGAAAAGGTAGCTTTAGTCGATGAGTACTATTTGGATTATCTTATCGATGATATAGACATATCTTCGTTAGAGGATATTTCTGAGTTCCATAAGTTAGTATCACGAGGTGATGCTTTTTATAACGTTACTTCTGCTTTGAAAACTGAATTTCTCTCTGGTGTACCTAGCTACGACCCTTATGACTAATAAGTCAATCGTCATAATGTTTAACCGTAACTCATATGTTGCTATCAAACTTTATTAGCAAATATCTCGCGTTTCTTCGCGCGTTAAATGCGTCATTTTTGGGCTAAAAACAAGATGGTAATTATCTTTAATTCAATAGATACAATACCTTATAAAATATCCTGCTTTTTAAACTGTAGAAAAGAGCGAAACCATGAGCGAACGCTCGCGCGTCTTTATCTTGGTATTAATACTTAACCCTAACCACCTATAATCCATCTCAGGACTAAGCCATGAAAAAACTCATATTAGCTTTACCATTACTAGCCGCTATTATTAGCCCGACGCATGCACAAGCTAATGAAGGAGTTTATAAAACAAACACTATCAAGCGTATGTATCGTGATGCAGCAATAACAATGAAAAAATATGATAACGCTGATGAACTAAACACCATATACGCTTACTCAAACAGAGAATTACAAAACGCAGTAGCGATTACCAAAGCTGATGCTATAAATTTTTTGGAAGAGAATGGCGGTATGGTGTCATACTGTAACGAGGTACGCGCTATATTAAGCCTGTCTGAAGGTGATGAATCGATACTTGAAAGTAATGGACTGGATTTCGTGCTTTTAAAAAATGGTAGAGTAAGAACAAATATGTACACCAAGCACTATAAAAATCTGAATAGTCCTGATTATCTTTTCTTCAAGGATTTTTCTCTAAAATGTGAGGGTGCAAGTTGTAAAGTTACAGATATCTATAACCATACCGGTGAATCAGGCATGTCAGCTGCTAATAAATATTGCCGATAAGCTATTGGCATCATTAGTGCCAACTCACTGTGAATAGATAGAATTCAAAACAACTATGAATCTACCTCTTTTTTTGTCTCATAGAGTTTATAAGCAAAAAATGGGGGTAGCGACTGCTAAATGTTGTACATATTGTTGTGTATAAAAATAATAATATTATATAAACCTATATTTATCAGTTACTTGAAATATAGGATTGACTCCCGCCGAGCGCGCACCAATCCTCGTATTTTGCCATTTCCTAGTATTACCTCAAAACTTTTCCTATTTTTTATATCATTACTGACAATACTGTTACTAAACCTACTCTGTTATTCTGCATTTTGCAGGTTTGCGCTTAACTGTGCGCGACTGGGTGCACGGTGATAATTAATAACAGGCACTTCACCTAAGCGGCGTTGACCGATTGCAATTTTTTTATCAATAGTAATCATGGCAATCTTTTTGCCCTTCTTGCTGATAAGTAGATGGTTGTTCTTCCGCGTCACCCGATAATCTGGAAAACTCTTTTTAAGCAGAGCTGCTGTTTTTTGTAAGGCATCATTAGATGACAATTTGGCACGCGAGGAATTTGCACGCAAGGGCGTTTTGGTTTTATCTGTATTGCCGTCTTTAGTGCCACGTGAATGTGCCAGTAACCACAGGGCAGCAACGACCGCCACCAATATGACAATCCACCAAATTCCATCTATCATAGAGAGTTATCCATTATCAATAAGGGTTAAGCCATGTTAGCAGAATTAACGCCAGAGTTAATCCTTCAAGTGCAACGCGCGGCGGCATTATTACGTACGGCCCAGCGTATTTGTATTTTAACAGGCGCTGGCGTATCGGCAGAAAGTGGTATCCCTACGTTTCGCGATAAACAAACAGGCTTTTGGGCGCAGTATCGTGCCGAAGATCTCGCCAGTCCGGAAGGTTTTCTTCGTGAGCCTGAACTGGTATGGGCATGGTATCAATGGCGTCGAGAGTTGGTGCAAGACAAGACACCCAATCCGGCACATCAAGCATTAGCACAGTGGCAACACAACGCTCATTCAGCCAATCAAGAGTTTACGTTAATCACCCAAAATGTTGACGACTTACATGAGCAAGCCGGCAGTACGGTAACTCATTTGCATGGGCATCTATGGCGTAATCGTTGTAGTCAATGCCACGCGCCTTACGTTGCGCCTTTAGCATCAACTGAGGACAAAGTTTGCTTTGGTGTCGCTTTACTAAATTGTGAGTCGTGTGGCGGTTATATCCGTCCAGATATTGTCTGGTTCGGTGAGTCGTTACCCATAGACGCATGGCAAACCGCAGAAGCTGCCGCCGCCAATTGTGAGGTCTTTATCAGTATCGGCACGTCGAGTTTGGTCTATCCTGCCGCAGGACTGGCGCAATTAGCACGGCAAAACGGCGCAACGGTTATTGAGATTAATCCCAATCCTAACACACAGTCCGATACTATCGTCGATATCATACTTGCCGAAAAAGCAGGGATAGTGCTGCCAATATTACTAGAACAAATGACCAGTCAATAATAAATACATCATTAGCATATTTATTTTCAATAAAAAGACTGCGTTACTTGAGAAAGACCACTGTATCTGACAGCTCATTTCCCGAAGGGTCATGTTCTAAATAATAATATTGGCTTAATAGTTGTCCTATCTCATCTAATAAATCAGTCAGACTGCCTTCGACTTTTTGGTTGGCAAGACCCGCAATCGCCTTATCGCACATCGCCCGCCATACGGTCGGGCTAACGTGGGCACTGATACCACGATCGGCGACAATCTCTAAATTCTGCTCACAGATATTGACGTACACCAACACGCCTGTATTTTCTTCCGTATCCCATACCCGATAGGCACTGAATAATTCAATAGCACGCTCATGACAATTCATATGATATGCCGAATGAATCGGCAGATGGTTTTCGATGATTAAAAACACCTCACCGCGATGACCACGCTCTGCTGCCGTGACTTTCGTGGTCAAGCGCGCCCTGACGTCATGTGTCAGCCATTTGCTATGCAGCATCGGAACAAACAAGACTTGACGCCACCAGCGCGCAAAGCTCGCCTGTGATGTGGGTAAGTTGTCTTTTGCCATTATATTATTTCCTCAAATACGCGATTACTATGCGTCAATTTGCAAGCGTTAAAGTATTAGTGCCGATTTTTTTTTATTGATTAAGGCTGTCATTATCATGATAGCTTTTATTAAAATAACGGTCATTACCAAGAATAGAGGAACTTAATCGACTACCACGAGCCGCCTGCACCGCCGCCACCAAAGCCGCCGCCGCCTCCGCCGAAACCACCGCCTCCAAATCCACCGCCGCCGAAGCCGCCGCCACTACTACCGCCACCTAAGCCCGGTAAAAAGACCATACCCCCACCACCGCCGCCGCGTCCACCTCGACCACCGCCACCACCACGGGCAATCAAAAATAGCCAGATAAATATCGCCATAATGATGGTCATAAAGAACCCACCACCCAACGCTAACGAGCCAGCAACGAAACCGCCTGCGGTTAAGACCGAACCAAAGACCCGCCCAAAGATACTGGTAATAAACTGCCCAAATATCATAGCCATAATAAACAATACTATCGATGACGGGCTGTCATCTGAGCCTTGTTGGGCGCTACTGCGCTCAGCAGCTTGTGCGTCTGCGCGTGCCAACACCTCAGGGTCAGCATTCAAGCGCGTCTCAAGGCTACTGATACCAGCCGATAGACCTCCTGCATAGTCGTTTTGTTTAAAATAAGGGGTAATATCTTCACGGATAATGCGGTTGACTGCCGCATCTGGCAGGACGCCTTCTAGTCCGTAACCGGTCAAGATATAAATCGTACGGTCATTAACTGCCATAACGATGAGCAAGCCATCGTCAACATCCTTGCTACCAAGCTTCCATTTATCAGCCACTTTTAGCGAATAGTCAAAGATAGGAAGACCGTTCGTTGTCGGTACAATTACTAACGCCGCTTGTGCCAAACCTTGCCGATAGATACTTTGTAGCTGCTCAGTGAGACGTTGTTTATGCGCTGCACTTAATAGATTAGCCTGATCTACTACAGGCGAATTCAAGATGAGTTTATCCGCATCGACGCTAGCAGCACTGGATGTAATCGGTGGCAGATTTGCAGGTTTTGCAGCCGTATTAGCAGCACTATTATTAGCTGTATTAGCAACATTAGGATTGAGCGCATCGTTACCCAGTACAGCACCGCTAACGGCGTCATTACCAAGCACGGCATCATTAATCGCTTCATTGCCCTCGCCTGCCTTAGCAAGCGCAACCAAGTCCTCAACGCTACGATTCTGCCCATTTATAGCACTGTTAGAGGCGGTGCCATCAGCAGCGACAGCAATGTCATTCGGCGCGGCATTCAGCGCTGTGGCACCGAATGCGCTAAGCGTGAACAGTAATGCTGATATGAGTGCTTTTGAATTATTCATCTGATCTTTACCACCTCAAGTGCTATCCATGCGGTTATGCAACAATACTTTCTTAATAGGGATATTTTTTATAAGAAGATAACTTATAACAAGATACTTTATAAAAAAACACTTTCCTACTTTCCCATCTTTAACTATTAATCTCTACTTGGATTATTAGTGCTTACTAAGCTGGCGCTGCTTTATTTTTTGTCACCAAAATCCACAGTTGGCGCAGTAGAAATTTCTTTCTCATTGACTACCGTAAAGTTTGGTTTAGCTTGCATACCAAAGACCTTCGCGGTGATATTGGTTGGGAATTGGCGCACCGTTGTATTGTAACTTTGCACTTCTTGGATATAGCGATTACGGGCGACAGTGATTCGGTTTTCTGTACCTTCTAACTGCGCCTGCAAATCTTGGAATAATTTATCAGATTTTAGCTCAGGATAGCGCTCAGATACTGCCATTAATCGTGATAAGGCACTGCCCATTTGCGCTTGCGCTTCTGCATAACGCTCCATGGCTTGGGGATCGTTCAGCACTTCTGGCGTTATTGTAATGCCACCGGCACGTGAACGCGCTTCTGCCACTTGGGTGAAAACGTCTTTTTCTTGGTCCGCGTATTGCTGCACGACTTTGACTAAGTTTGGCACCAAGTCACTTCGACGTTGGTATTGATTGACCACCTCTGACCAAGAAGCCGTTACTTGCTCGTCTTGCGCCTGTAGATTGTTATAGCCACAGCCAGTTAAGCCGACGGTTGAGATTGCTAAAACTACTGATAGTAATATCGGTTTTACGATAGAGTGACGCGTCATCGTGGTGTCTCCTAATAATAAATGGGATAAATTTTAGGTAATGGATAGCTTGTGAACATTGTTGCGATAGTCGTCGCGATAGTGCCCACTTCTAATGTTAATCTTATAAATAGATATATGTAGTGTAAAACTATGCTGCTAATAATGGCGGTATCGCTGAACTTTTACAATTGACCGTTACCAAAACACAACCGCAAAGCCTGATTATACTGTCGTTCACTACTATTTAGCAGAATTGTGAACTGAGCGAATTTAAAGGGCAGCTCATTGATTCGTAGAGGATTCTCCATCAGCAATAGCTGCCTATTACACTATATTAGTTGGGTCGTTGATAATATGTCGATTTTTAATAAAAACTAAACACTGCGCATTTCAATAAATTCCTAGTAATTAGCATAAAATTATGGCAAATTGCAGTTACGTAGCCGTATGGTTTGAATACATTTGGTAGTGGACTTATTTTTCACTCGTGTTAACTGATTGTATTTAATAAAGAATTTGATGCCACTTTGTTGTCAAAACAAAAAACCCATAACGGTTGTTTATAAATAGGTTAATATTTAGTTATATCATCGCCAGTTTTATCCGCTGGACTATTCGTTATTTATTTTATTCTGACTGTGTGAGGCTATCATACTGCAGCAACCAATAAGGCAAAAGGAATTGCGACCGCAACGAATTTTTTATCAACACTGACCGTATTGTGGAGGTGTTGGTGATAGGTCAAGCGGATAACTACAGACAACTACAATCCATACTCAGTGTGCAACTTAGTGCTTATGGTCTTTAGCTTATTATAGCTAATGTCCAACCAATAACTCTTAACCGCACCACTTTGAGAAAGTTAGAGGAATATAG
The DNA here is from genome assembly GCF_001298525.1 of Psychrobacter urativorans. Taxonomy (NCBI): domain Bacteria; kingdom Pseudomonadati; phylum Pseudomonadota; class Gammaproteobacteria; order Moraxellales; family Moraxellaceae; genus Psychrobacter; species Psychrobacter urativorans. Next base: position 2,040,930 of record NZ_CP012678.1, on the reverse strand, counting down.
ATATGGAAGGTTTAGTCAATTTAGTAAATGGAATTATTTGGAGCCCAGCGCTGATTTATTTATGCTTAGGCGCAGGTCTTTTTTACTCCATCATGACGCGCTTTGTGCAAGTGCGCTTGTTTGGTGAAATGATAAAATTACTGTTCTCAGGTAAATCAAGTGACCAAGGTATTTCGTCGTTTCAGGCGCTAGCAGTATCATTAGCTGGTCGTGTGGGTATGGGTAACATCGCAGGGGTCGCCGCAGCGATCGGCTTTGGTGGTCCCGGTGCGGTATTTTGGATGTGGATTGTGGCATTCTTAGGCGCATCTACCGCTTATGTCGAATCGACACTGGCTCAGATTTATAAAGAAAAAGACGTGGTCACTGGCGAATATCGTGGTGGTCCTGCGTATTACTTTGAGCGCGCACTGGGTCAACGCTGGTACGGTATTGTCTTCGCTGTTGCTTCTATCTTAGCTTGCGGTATGTTCTTACCCGGTGTGCAAGCGAATGGCGTTATTAGTGCCTTCGCGCAGGTCATGGGTGAAGGGACTGTGATGAATGTCGCAGGCTTAGAAGTTGGCTCTATGCGTTTATTGGCTCTAGGTATCATTCTAGTGGTCTTAGGTATCATCATCTTTGGTGGTATTAAGCGTATTGCAACCTTTACTGAGTTCGCTGTACCCTTTATGGCTATTGGCTATATTGGTCTTGCCTTAATCGTCATGTTTACAAACTACGAGATGATTCCACAAGTATTTGGCACCATCATTGGCGACGCCTTTACCGCACAAGCAGGCTTTGGTGCTGCAATCGGTTGGGGTGTTAAACGGGGTATTTACTCTAACGAAGCCGGTCAAGGTACAGGTCCTCACGCTGCTGCTGCCGCTGAAGTTGAGCATCCTGCGCAGCAAGGTTTGGTACAGGCATTTTCAGTCTATGTAGATACCTTATTAGTATGTTCTGCTACCGCCTTTATGATTATCACGATGGGCACGTATAACATTCAAGGTACACTACCTGACGGTCAGTTTATCGTCCAAAACGTTGCTGCTGCTACTGAGATTAACTCGCCAGCATTTACCCAAATGGCGATGGAATCGGTCTATGGTGTATATGGCAATACCTTTATCGCGATTGCTGTATTCTTCTTCGCCTTTACCACCATTTTGGCTTACTACTATATCGCTGAAGTAAACGTGGCTTATCTCACGCGCTTTATCAGCCGTGGCGCTCATAAGAAAGGTGTCTTTTTAGTTAAAATCTTGATTATGGCGATGGTTGCCTATGGTGGCTTAAACTCAGCCGGTTATATCTGGGCGATTGGTGATATTGGTGTTGGTCTGATGGCGTGGCTCAATATCGTTGGTATCTTAGTCATCTTCTTTGTGGCAAAACCAACCTTAACGATACTCAAAGACTACGAAGCACAGCGTAAAGCTGGCGTGAAAAAATATACCTTTGATCCTGCTAAATTCGGTATCAAAAACGCACCGTATTGGGAAGAGCGTCATCTAAGAGAGGAAGCAGCGCTTAAGCATGATTCTCTACATAAAGAACCTAAGCTGTAAGTTCTGAAGCTTAGACATTTAATAGCTTAGACGATTAATAAAGCTAAGTTGATTTGAAAAAGCCCGTGGCAGATGTCACGGGCTTTTTTATGTGCTGATTACTCTATAAAATCTACTATAAGTTGCAATATCTCTATTTGCGACATCTCTATTTGCAAAAACCTGCTCTCACAAAAAAGCCCAGCGCGAGTGGCTGAGCTTTTGGATAAGGTTAATGACTATATTTTATTCAAGTAAACTTACTCTTTTAGTAGCTTATTCTTTTGGTAACAGTACGGTATCGATAACGTGGACAACGCCATTAGTAGCCATAATGTCAGTACCAACGATATTAGCCGTGTCACCGCTAGCGTCAGTGATAACATTAGCATCACTGATAGTAAATGACTGACCGTTTACCGTTTTGATTTCTTGACCGTAAGGAATATCAGCTGCTTTTACGACCATAGGAACGACGTGATACGGCAGTACTTTTTTCAGCAAATCGGTATTTGCCAATAACTCTTCTTTAGTCACGTTCAGTTTGGTCAATAATGCAGCAAATGCTTCATCAGTAGGTGCAAAGACCGTATATGTGCCTGCGTCCATCATCATCGTATCAAGACCAGCCGCTTTTAGTGCCGCTGTCAAGATTGACAGATCAGGATTTGCTGCTGCGATTTCAGCGATACTTTGCGTAGCAGCCGTTTCAGCCATAGGATCAACGGCAGGAGTAGCTTCAGCCGTAGTTTGAGGTTCAGCGGCAACTTCTGGTTCAACAACAGTTACCGTTTCATCTACTGGTTCTGCTGCTTTTTTATCGTTACAAGCGGCTAAGGATAATGCTGCCATAGCGATAGCTAAAGGTAATAAAGTCTTTTTTAACATGGTTACGTTCCTGTTGGGATTAACTAAATAATCGGTTTATTTAAGGGATAAAGGTTGTCAGCGTCAAGTGACATTAGCTAACAGACGCTAGTTAACAATAGTAAGCTATTTACTAAAGTGAATGATGACTCAGATGCTGAAATTGCCAATACAGGTTAGCCGGTATCAGCAATTTAGCAGTCATGTCATGCATCCGATCTGCATATCTTGCAGTAACCATCAGACGCTTTTAGTAATTGCTGCACTATATTAAGATATACTACATCTTACTCTTTAATTACAGCTTATTTTGGTAGCAATACTTTATCAATCACGTGTACTACACCATTAGTAGCCGCAATATCGGTCTTTAATATATTGGCGGTGCGACCATTTTCATCCATGAGTTTACCTTGTGTGGTCACCATCAAGGTATCGTTGCTCAGCATGGTGATATTACCAGGCTTAACATCTTTGGCATAAACTGGCATCGCCCCATTAATAACGTGATAGCCTAAGATTTTGGTCAGTAGTGGCTTGTTAGAAAATAGCTGTGCTTTGCTCATGCCTGTCTCTTGTAGTACCTGCATAAACGCCGCGTTCGTTGGCGCAAACACGGTAAAGTGCGCATTAGGATTAGATAGCGCGCCCGCTAATCCCGCGGCTTGTACGGCTTCGACCAATAATGAAAAATCAGCATTACTTTGGGCAATTTGTACCACGTTCATTTTTGCCATAGATTGGCTATGCATAGGTGCTTTCGTTGCTACACTTTTTTGTGGCATCATGTTGTTACAGGCACTTAGACCTGCGAGTGAGATAGCAAGTGCTCCAACAGTCGCAAGTTTGGTCAGTTTCATTTTGGTAAGTTTCATAGTGATATCCTTAAGAATGAAGTAATTCCAGAGTGTTGTCTTACATGCTTACTACTTAACAAGTCAGTTTCTCTTGTCCTAGAGGTAGCCCATCAGTAGAGCACCGAACAAAAAGCACTTAGATAAATGTTACTAAATATTTATTAGCAATCCTTACAAAAGCGCAAACCTTATGAATGTAAATTAACATATAAATAGACTATAGCAATTTACTATTACGCTACTTTTTGTGATGCTCGTGTAATTTTTGCCTACTTTCTAAACAAATAATTGAATTTTTATCATTAGATTTGCGATTCCATTCTACGTTTTAAATAAAAAACATTTGTTAACCAATAGTAAACTTTATCTTATCGCTTTAATAGCCTTTTAGAGAAGTCACATTTTGGCAAATTTAATAACGGCATATTACTGATGATGAATACTGACATGAGCACGAGCGCGGGCTTTTTCATGCTAAAATATTCAGAACTGAACTCTTTTTCTTTTCAATCTCTTTGATGATTGCCTCATTCCCATTCTATAAAATTAACAAGATAAGTAGCTTTCCTATGACTTCAACAACTTCTGCTCATACTCCTGATTCTAGCAATCCAAATGCAAATCCTACTGATTTCATATTAACGCCCCCTGAAGTGTTCCCGTATAAAGCGCAGCAGCTGACCGCGCGCACGCGTATTACGGAGCAGATGGCAGCACGGATATTGATGCTAGATGGTGCGATGGGCACCCATATTCAGAATTATAAGCTGCAAGAGGCAGACTATCGTGGTGAGCGTTTTGCCAATATTACGCAAGATGTGCGCGGCAATAATGATTTATTAGTATTATCTCAGCCGCATATGATTAAAGAGATTCATTTGGCGCATTTGGAATCGGGCGCTGATATTATCGAAACCAATAGCTTTAATGGTACGCGGCTGTCAATGGCTGACTATGATATGCAGTACCTCGTGCCTGAGCTGAATAAAACGGCGGCTAAGATTGCGCGCGAAGCTGCTGATGAATTCACCGCGAAGACGCCCGAAAAGCCGCGCTTTGTTGCGGGTGTTTTAGGTCCCACCTCGCGTACCTGTTCGCTGTCACCTGATGTCAATGACCCGGCATTTCGTAACATCACCTTTGATGAGCTGATGCTGAACTATCGCGAGTCAACGCTAGCATTAATAGAAGGTGGCGTTGATATTATTCTTATTGAAACCATCTTTGATACGCTAAATGCGAAAGCAGCAATCTTTGCGGTGACGGGCGTGTTTGATGATATCGGTTTTGAATTGCCAATTATGATTTCGGGTACGATTACCGATGCTTCAGGTCGAACTTTATCAGGACAAACAGCAGAGGCGTTTTATAACTCGATTCGTCATGCCAAACCGTTATCCGTTGGCTTTAACTGTGCGCTAGGTGCTGATGCCCTTAGACCACATATTCAAACGCTATCGAATATTGCCAATATGTATGTGTCTGCGCATCCAAATGCTGGATTGCCAAACGAATTTGGCGAATACGATGAAACTGCTGAGGAAACCACGGCGCTGCTAGAAGGTTTTGCTAAAGCGGGTATTTTAAATATCGTTGGCGGCTGCTGCGGTACGACGCCTGAGCATATCCGCCAAATCGCTAATATGGTCGCAAATTACCCACCGCGCGTGATTCCTGAGATTGCGCCTGCTTGCCGCTTATCAGGACTTGAGCCATTTACCATCAACAAAGATAGTCTATTCGTAAACGTCGGTGAACGTACCAACGTCACGGGTTCTAAGAAGTTCTTACGTTTGATTAAAACCGAAGCCTATACCGAAGCGCTCGATGTCGCCCGTGACCAAGTCGAAGGCGGCGCACAAATCGTCGATATCAACATGGACGAAGGAATGCTTGACTCCAAGCAAGCGATGATTCACTTCGTCAACTTGGTATCGGGCGAGCCTGATATCAGCCGTGTACCGTTAATGCTTGATTCATCGAAATGGGACATTATCGAAGAAGGGCTTAAACGTACCCAAGGCAAGTGTGTCGTCAATTCTATCTCGTTAAAAGAAGGTCATGCCGAATTCGTCGAGCGTGCAAAGCTATGCATGCGTTACGGTGCTGCTATTATCGTCATGGCATTTGATGAAGATGGACAAGCGGACACTTTTGAGCGTAAAACTCAGATTTGTAAACGTAGCTATGATGTGTTGGTCGACGAAGTGGGCTTTCCTTCTGAAGATATTATCTTTGACCCAAATATCTTTGCGGTCGCCACTGGTATTACCGAGCACAACAATTATGGTGCCGATTTTATCAACGCGACCAAATGGATTACCGAGAACTTGCCAAATGCCATGGTATCGGGCGGTGTCTCTAACGTGTCGTTTAGTTTCCGTGGTAACCCAATTCGTGAAGCCATTAACTCCGTCTTCCTTTATCATGCGATTCAAAATGGCTTAACCATGGGTATCGTTAACCCTGCTATGCTTGAGCTGTATGATGACATCCCAAAAGAAGCGCGCGACGCTATCGAAGATGTGATGCTCAACCGCAACCAAGGCGAGACGGGACAAGATGCTACTGAACGGCTAATGACCATCGCTGAAAACTATCAAGATGGCGGCAAGAAAAAAGACAGCACCGTCGATTTAACGTGGCGTGAAGGTACCGTTGAAGAGCGTATTGCGCATGCTTTAGTTAAAGGTATCACCACCTTTATAGAAGCCGACACCAAAGAAGCGTGGGAGAAATATCCGAAACCACTTGAAGTCATCGAAGGACCACTCATGGACGGTATGAATATTGTCGGCGACTTATTTGGTGCCGGTAAAATGTTCTTACCACAAGTGGTCAAATCCGCACGTGTCATGAAGCAATCAGTCGCTTGGCTCAACCCATATATCGAAGCAGAAAAAGTCGAAGGTGAAACCAAAGGTAAAATCCTGATGGCAACGGTAAAAGGTGATGTCCATGATATCGGCAAAAATATCGTCGGCGTGGTACTTGGCTGTAATGGATACGATATTGTCGATTTGGGCGTGATGGTTCCGTGTGAAAAAATCCTTGATACCGCCATTGCTGAAAAAGTCGATATTATTGGCTTATCAGGACTCATTACCCCAAGCCTTGATGAAATGGTCTATGTCGCCAAGCAAATGCAAGAGCGCGGCATGACTTTGCCACTCATGATTGGCGGTGCTACTACTTCAAAAGCGCATACTGCCGTTAAAGTCGAACCGCAATACCAAAACGATGGTGTCATTTACGTAGCTGATGCCTCACGCGCAGTCGGTGTAGTGACCAAATTATTATCGAAAGAGCATCGTCAGGGCTTAATTGATGAAACCCGCGCGGAATATATTAAAGTGCGTGAACGTCTTGCCAAACGCCAACCGAAAGCCGCCAAACTCTCTTACGCTGAATCTATCGAGATTGGCTTCCAATATGATTGGGATAATTATGTACCGCCAACGCCGAATCAATTAGGACAAATCATCTTTGACGATTACCCTATTCATGACCTTATTCCGTATATCGACTGGACACCGTTCTTTATCTCGTGGGGTTTGGCGGGTAAATACCCACAAATCCTAACCGATGACGTGGTTGGTGAAGCAGCGCGTGACTTATTTCAAAATGCCGAAGATATGCTCCAAAAGATGATTGATGAGAAGTTAATCGTGGCAAAAGGCGTATTTAAAATCGCACCTGCCAAACGTACTGGCGCAGATACCGTCACCGTCTATGACAAAGCACCGACAGATGGCGGCACAGCAGAATATCAGTTTGAGCACTTACGTCAACAAAGTGACAAAGCCAGTGGCACGCCGAACTTTAGCTTGGCAGACTTCATCTCACCATCGGACACGCACACCGATTACTTAGGCGGCTTTACTGTTTCAATCGTCGGCACAGAAAAACTCGCGGAAGACTACAAAGCCAGTGGCGATGACTATAATGCCATCATGGCACAAGCCTTGTCTGATCGCTTAGCAGAAGCGTTTGCTGAGCATCTACATAAGCGCATTCGTAAAGAATATTGGGGCTATTTACCAGAAGAAACCCTCGACAATGACGAGCTCATCAAAGAAAAATACATCGGTATCCGCCCTGCTCCCGGCTATCCGGCTTGCCCTGAACACACGGAAAAAGGCAAATTATTCGAATGGCTTGGCACGGGCGATGCGATTGGTACGACCTTGACCGAAAGCTATGCGATGTGGCCCGCTTCTTCGGTCAGCGGATTTTATTACTCGCATCCTGACAGTGTCTACTTTAACGTCGGTAAAATCAGCACTGATCAGTTAGAAAGTTATGCTGAGCGTAAAGGTTGGGATATGAAGACTGCTGAGAAGTGGTTAAATCCGAATTTGTAGTTTATTAATTTAGATTATCATATAACATGTGAACATTATAATTACTTGAAAGCCAAATATCAGTCATCGATATTTGGCTTTTTATTTGTATTTTTTATCGTTTCTCTATTCATTAAACCCCTTCCCCAACAGTATTCTTAAAAATAAACAACTTACTGTCAGTCTATTACATACTTTTCCTACTAGCTGAATTGCAACGCATAGACGGGGTATTTTATTTACTCTGATTAGACGGTTTCATTTTATTTTTTCATTTACTAATTTTTTTCTCACGCATAAAATTTTCATTAAGATAACTAAACTAATATCCCTAAATAGTAAATTTAACTTTTGTTTGCAATCATTATTAATTTAAGCTTATGATGATGTACAGATTAATGAATTACCGCCGAGCTAGAGGAGTGTTAATTAAATTAGAAATTTTAATATTAACTACTAAAAATATTGGTAGTTACTCTTAGACTAATCACAGTATATTTTGATGCTAAGTTAGGATTAAAAGTATAATAAAATTTATAAACTACCCATATAAATTTATGTGGTCAGTCGCTTATTTATATCTAAAATAAAGATTTATGATTACTAAGCCATTGATATTAATACTTAAATATTATTTAAGGAATCATAATGAAAAAACTATCTTTATTAATAATATGTCTTTCTTTAAGCGCTTGCGCCTCCATTAATCAAACTAAAACTATACAACCCATCAATCTTGAAAAATTGACTATTGAAGAGCTAGTCAATGCTTGTAATGCTACTAATTTAAATTTACAAGATGTAAAGTATAAATATAAGGTGCTTGCAGCTGAGTATGCAATTTATGCAATGTTAAGTAATAATGCATATAGAGATGAGCGCTATAAATTTGTTTTACCTAACAACTGGAAAGAAGTTCGAAGACATTCAGACACAAGTGGACTTGATTACCAATTATATGAAAAAATTGTTGATCAAAAAGTTGTTGAGGCAGTAATTGTATTCCAAGGTACTGCTGAGTTAATAGACTGGACATATGGAAACGTATCAAATAAACAGTATGAATATGCAAATCCTCATATAGAATATTTGTCAAATTATTATATAAGTAAAGGTATTCCTTTTAAAACAACTGGTCATTCATTAGGTGGTGGTCTAGCACTATACGCCTCATATCAATTTGATGAAATAAAAGCTATAGGATTTAACTCCTCACCTCGTTACCATAGCAAAAAGATAAAGGAGACTGACAACAGAGTAGTAATTTATGAAGAAGGTGAGCCCAATAGAATAGAATAGTTGGTAATGCCATATTTCCTTGGCGCTGGGCTATATTTGGAGACAGAAAGAACATCAGGTTTCTTAAATATAACTTTCAAAAGAGAGCTGGACTTCATAATCACCAAAGTACTCGTTTGGCTAAAGGATTATTACTATCAGGAAGCCTTGTTGATCCTGAATTGCGAAAAACTTTGGAAAAAAACTGTAATGAAGATAATACTAAAATATAAATATATATCTATAGAAATATTTTTATATTTAAAGGGTTTATTGCATCTAAATGAATTTTAATTACAATTAATATTAAAAAGGTATCTCACTTTCCTTTGTAATATTTTTCCCCCGCCGACACTTCTCCGAACAATAAATCACCTGCTTCCAATCCTTTTCCCACTTTTTACGCCACGTAAATGGACGCAGGCACATGGGGCAGATTTTTTGCGGTAGATTTACTTTTTTATGTGCCATCGTCTGCTCCCATGTTCCCGTATATTTATATCTGTCTATTAATGCCTATTTATCTTCTTTTTGGTGATCCAATCCTTCATATTTTTTTACGCGGCGACACTGGTCGGAGCAATAGACCATACTTTCCCAGTTTTTATCCAACTTCTTACTCCAGCTAAACTCGCGTTGGCAGATAGGACATTCTTTTTTGCGGACGTTCTTTTTTTTGTGCGCCATACTATTTAGCCTATTTATTGATGATTAAAGGTTTACTACTCATTGCTTAACGTCCCCATACTGGCGAGCGCGCTAGTCCGCCCGATTTACTGCTGATTGTGTAACTTGTGCCGCCTGAAAGCGCGCGAATCACAAGGCTACTACCCTTTTGCCCGCTATGTTGTGCATTTTGCATTGGATATACGGCATAGCTACCACTTGGCGATAGACGCGCAGGCTCGTCCAGTCCAGTCTCGCCAAGATTGAGCACTTGCCCAGTTGCCAAGGTCATGACGGCTGCTTGCCGACCGTTCAGATAAGCCATGCGCTGACCGTCTAAACTGAGCTGCGGACTTGCCGCGTAGCCACTGGTTGCGATTAGCTGAGATTTCTTGCTAGCAAAGTTATAACGATAAATGCGCGGACGACCGGCGCGGCTTTTATCACTGACATAGACAAAGCTTTGTCCATCAGGCGCATAACTTGGCTGCACTTCAGTACTGGGAACCGTCGTCAGTTGGCTGCTGTTACCATCACTTAAACGCAGCTCATAGATATCAGCGTTACCGCTCGCTGTCGAGCTATATAGCAGCTTTTGCCCGTCTGGTGAAAATGCCGCTGACAAATGACTGCCCTTGCCACCAACGACAAGCGTCTGGGCATGGGTGCGCGTGTCATAGACATATATTTTGGGTGGCTGGCGCTGCGCCTGTTTGCTATATGCCAACTGCGTGCCATCGGCTGACCACGCGGGCGCATAGATATAGCCATTGAGCTGGTCTAATAGCTGGCGGTCACTGCCATCAGGACGAATACTATATAACGAGGATATTTTTGCGGCACCTAATCCTTGTTCCTCAACATAGGCGATACGACCTTGACGATCAATTTGTGGCATAGCTGCGGTTAGCGGATTGGTCGCTATCGCACTGGTATTATCGGTATTCTGCATTGGCAAGGTACTACAAGCCGTTAAAACGCTAAACGTACCCATTAGCGCGGTAATAATAACGCCTTTATAGATAGTGGTAATCATCATAAAATAAAACTCAATTAAAAAGGACAATGCGCCAGTTCATGGCTAATACGTCCATGAATCGCTGATAAACCAGAGTTTTAAGAACCATAGTTTTGATGCTGCTAGTGTAGCGTAATTAGCCACACGCTTTTTAATAAAGTAGCATTGGTGCTGACTAACACTACAGTTTACTAAACCTTATCTGCAAAATTATTGTTTATAAAAATATGTCTATAAAAATAGTATCTATAAAAAATACCGCGCACAAAAAAGCCCCACTACATTGTGAGGCTTTTTTAGCATGACCGCTATAAACGGTACTTATTCGTAAATAAGCTACTTATTGAATCACTTGCTTAGATACGGCTTTAAAGTTCGCTACTTGGTTAGCATTAGTAATCGTTAACATCGGTACGTTATTGGCATTTTTGCTGATGCTGTATTTACCTTGAACTGTGGCTAGCGTCGCGGTATCAAAGCTGGCTTGTGGTTCAGGACATGCCATCATGGTGCTGATACCGTTCTCGATTTGGACATTGCCATTTACGATGCTATAACCTGCGCCCATATTATTACAGGTATTCATAAACGCAACGCGATGTTCGCCGTTCACATTCATGAAGTTTAAGGTTAAAGGTTTCGCTGGATTAAAGAACAATTGCGATACTTTTTGACCATTGGTACGCGTGGCATCAACCAATTGCCAGTTAAAAGCTTCTAGCGTGCTAGTAGTAACGGCTTGTGTAGGCGCAGGCGTGGTAGGCGTTTGTGGGGTCGTGGTAGTCTGACAACCGGCAGCCAACGTACCTACTGCTAGTACACTTGCCATCATTACTTTAGTCATGTTTTTCATAGTTGCTCCTAAAAGGGTTAATTTAAATATCAGTTATTATGGTATTTTTCTTAAATGACTATCATCTTAAAATGCTGCTTTTGAAAATTTATAGATATTGTTACTTTTAGATACTGTTACTTTAGATACCGGTATTTCGCCCATTATATCTAAGAGCATATCTACATATAATTGAATCAAAATTATGCATAGCTTATTATAAATGACTTATGTTGCTATGATAATGAGGGTTGTTAGTATTCTTTTTATTATTCGACTTTTTTCTTGTTTTATTTATTATTATTTTTAACTGTTAAGTCTCGATGGCAGCGTAATGCCTCTGCTTAAATAGTGAATCTATTATGTCGCTTAGCCTTATTATTGTCATACAGTGTTATGTATAAGCTCCACGCGACGTTTGTTTTTTCGTATAGGCGTTTTGCTACTGCCTCTTGCTAGTTTTAGCGTTACCTGCTAACTGATAGCTACTAATACGGTCTATAATTGGCGAGGATTTAACGCCTAGGCGCTTTGCAAAACCATAAAACCCTCAAAAACGATACGCATTCATTTATGATATAATTTAGCCACATTAATGCTATAACTAACTCCATAACTATAAGTATGATGACAATGACTAAAAAATCCCTTATTCAATCCCCTGAAGCCATAGAAAAAATGCGTATCGCTGGTAAACTTGCCAGCGAATTACTGGTCATGCTTGATGAGCATGTCAAAGTTGGCGTGAGCACCGAAGCATTAAATCAAATTGCCCATGATTATATCGTCAATGTGCAAGACGCGATTCCTGCTCCGCTGAATTATAATGGCTTTCCAAAGTCTATTTGCACCTCAGTCAACCATGTGGTGTGTCACGGTATTCCGAGCGAAAGTAAAATCCTCAAAGATGGCGATATCATTAATATTGATGTGACCGTGATTAAAGATGGTTATTATGGCGATACCTCTAAGATGTGGATTGTCGGTAATGGCTCTATCATGGCGCAGCGTATCTGTCGAGTAGCGCAAGAAGCACTGTATGCCGGTCTAAAAGCGGTAAAAAATGGCGCGCGTCTCGGTGATGTTGGCGCAGCGATTCAAGCGGTGGTTGAGCCTGAGCGTTTTAGCATTGTGCGTGAATTCTGTGGTCATGGTATCAGTAATGAATTTCATCACGAACCGCAAGTGATGCATTATGGCAAAAAAGGCACGGGCTTCGAGCTAAAAACTGGCATGACGTTGACCATTGAACCGATGATTAATGAAGGTAAATGGCAAACTAAAATCTTACCAGATGAATGGACGGCAATTACCAAAGACCGTAAGCTGTCCGCTCAGTGGGAGCATACCTTAGTGGTGACTGATAATGGTTGTGAGGTATTTACTGCCCGTCCTGAAGAAGATTTAAGCTTTTTGACTCAGTAACTTGATAAAAGATCGCTTCGGCGGTCTTTTTTTTGGGTTATATTATTGGTGATTGTTAGTGAATATATAGGTATGTATGTATCTGATATTGCGTTTGCCATTTGCTCACCGCTATATTTTTCGTCACTTCTATTTTAAATTGTTAATCGGATAACGCTCATGTTTACTTGCGATGTCGCCTCTGTTTATCTTACGCCATTACCAGAACTGCCTGCTGCATACCGTAATTTGGCAACGCCTGCTACGGAAAAGTCGCTACTTGGAATTCCAGAGTGGTTGACACAGATTAATGCCGATATCAGTCGGGCGCTTGAACGTGGGGTGACCATTCGCCAGTTGGTGACGGCACGCTCCTGTGCAATTGATGAGTTGCTGACAGCTTTATTTACTTGGTTTGAATTGGATAAAACGGGTTTGGCGCTGTTTGCGACGGGGGGCTATGGCCGCGGCGAGCTGTCGTTGCATTCGGATATCGATATTTTACTGCTTGCACCTGATAATATTGCCGTTAGTATTCGTGCTAAAATTGATGGTATTGTGGCGCTGCTGTGGGATATTGGGCTAGAACCTGCGCAAGCGGTCCGCAGTGTTGCTGAGTGCTTGGAAGCGGCAGAAGATCATACGGTTGCCAGTACCTTATTAGAATCACGCTTGTTAATTGGTAATGAAACCCTACAAAACGTGCCTATTGATATCGTTAATCAACTGTGGTCACAGCGCGCTTTTTTTGATGTAAAACTCGCGGAAGCAAAATCGCGTTATCTGCGCCATAATGCCACAGAATATAATCTTGAGCCGGATATCAAGTCGGCACCGGGTGGTCTGCGTGATATTCATATCATTGGTTGGGTGACAAAACGCTACTTTCGCGTAGATAAGCTCTATGACTTGGTACAACAAGAGTTTTTGACCGAAAAAGAGTTCGATGAATTGAGCTTTGCCGAAAATTACTTATGGCAAATACGGCATTATTTGCATGAGCTGACCGGACGTAATGAGAATAAACTACTATTTGATTATCAACGTGACATTGCTCAGCGCATGGGTTATCACTGTCAGCCCGATGATGCACCCAATGCAGCCGTAGAACGCTTTATGCGTGACTATTATCGCTGTGCCATGCAGATATCGACACTGTCTGAAATGTTGACCAATCATTATTATGAAACGATTATTGAACCAAGTTTGCCAGAAAATGAACGCCCCATAAAGCGTCCACTTAATGCCCATTTTAACCAAATTGGCGATCATATTGCGATGGCGCATCATCGGGTTTTTGCGCAACATCCTGAAGCGATTCTGGAAATGTTCTTACTGATGGGGCAATATGGCATTAAAAATGTGCGTACTCGTACCTTACGGGCGCTCAAAATTGCGGCGCGCGGTATTGATCAAAATTATCGGGATAATCCTGAGCATCAAGCGCTGTTTTTAGCTAATTTAAAAGAACAAAATTATCTGTTCCAACGTCTGCGCACGATGAATCGCTACGGTGTTTTAGGCAATTATATTCCTGCGTTTGCGCAAGTAACGGGGCTAATGCAATATGACTTATTCCATCGTTATACGGTTGATGCGCATACGTTGTTTTTAATACGAATTTTACATCGCTTTACCGACCCCGAGCTTCAGCAGGAGTTTCCACTGGTCAGCGCTATTTTTCAGCGTATTGAGCGTAAAGAGATTTTAGTATTGGCAGCGATGTTCCATGATATCGCCAAAGGTCGCGGTGGCAATCACAGTCAGCTAGGAGAAACGGAAGCAATTGAGTTTTGCCTTAACCACGGCATGAGCGATGCAGATGCGCAACTGGTCGGTTGGCTGACCCGCCACCATTTATTGATGTCGACGACCGCTCAGAAAAAGGACATTTCCGACCCTGAAGTAGTGACGGTTTTTGCAAATTTAATGGGCAATGTCACGCATCTGAATCATTTATATGTACTGACCGTTGCCGATATGAATGCCACTAATCCACAGCTTTGGAACAGTTGGCGCGCCACGCTCATGAAACAGTTATATTCACAAACGCGGCGCATTTTACGTGCGGATATTGACGCGCCCACCAATCGCCAAGACATGATTAGCGCCACACGTCAGCAAGCCATGGCGATGTTAGATACGGTTGATAATCAGCATATGAACCGTGATGAGGTGCTGAGATTGTGGGATGATTTGGGCGATGAGTATTTTTTGCGGGAGATTGCCACCGATATTCTATGGCATACCAGTGCGATATTGAACCACCCGCCCATTGGTCGCGCCTCCGATGCGGATAGTGCGCCGTTAGTGGTCTTGCGTGAGCATCGAGAGTTGGCACTCGATGCGGTGCAAGTGTTTGTCTATACCCAAGATCAAGCCAATTTATTTGCCGTCACCATGGCAGTATTTGACCAAATGAATTTGGATGTATTAGACGCGCGCATTATCACCGCAACCCGCAACTTTGCCTTAGATTCTTATGTGCTGCTCGATCGTAGTGGCACATTACTGGTCGATGAAGACAGCCAACAAGAGCTGATTCAACGCTTGATTGATGCCTTTAAAAACCCGACTGTGCCTAAACTGACAACTAAACGTATACCGCGCCATCTTCGGAATTTTGATGTACCAACGGTGATTAGTTTTGAGTTTAATGAAGCCTCAAATCAGCATATGATGAGTCTGCAAACGCTCGATCAGCCCGGATTACTGGCGCGCGTCGGTCAAGTGTTTTTACAGCAGAAAATTGAAGTGCACGCCGCGCGCATTACCACGTTAGGCGAACGCGCAGAAGATATGTTTTATATCAGTGATCAGCAAGATAAACCCTTATCAGACGATAAGCTCAATATCTTGCAAGCGGCGCTCATTGAAAGTCTAAAGATACGTCAGGATAACCTTTAAACTTAATGAACATTTGACTTAAGATTAAACCTAAATTTAATGAGGTTTAAGTTTAATAAGAATTAAGTTTAATAAAAAATAGATACCGAGGTATGCGTCAATTATTGTAACTGCAACAAGCTTTTATAAATCATATCGCCAGCATGAGGTGTAAGCTCATCATCGGCTAGCTCAGGCGGTAATATGCGCGCTTCTATTTCACGCTGCGATAATAGTAACCGCCCAGCGTCAATCTCTTTTTGTAATAGACACTGTAAGCTTGCCAGCCGCAGTTGCGCGTCATAACGCTCATGAATATGCTGTAGTGAGATGGGCGAATGCGCATGAATGTCCGGAAAGATACTGTCGGACGCTAAAATAACCATCTCATTGAGCATCTGTTCACGTAGCAAATCTGCTTTATGAATATTATGCTGCATTTTATTAGCGAGACGCCCTTTAGCAGAAAATATCGTGATAAAAATGAGCGTTTGTACCCCAAAGACTGCCATATATTGCCACAAGTACAGATGCACATCGAACAGCTTGCTTACTAGCATCAACACAATAGCCACCACGATATAACTGACAAACTGCCAAAGCAACCACATAATGACGCTGTTCTCGCCAAACCAAAACAGTTGGCGCTCTTGAAGGGTAATCAGGCGATGACGAGCTTGCCACCATTGGCGCTCACGTCGTTGTAACTCTTGATAGAATGACGTACGACGCGCATTATTATTAGAAAAAATAGGCATGTTCGTTATCCTTAAAATAACTCGTGCAATAACTTGCTAGCTAATATGGCTGTTATTATATTTATGGTCTATATTTATGGAAATCATCGATAAGCTATATAAAAATGTATCGCTAAAAGGGTAAGAGAGGTGTCTCGATAGCGATAAGAAGAAAAGGACAAAAAATAAGAGAGGTGCTACACTGCCTGAATGTAATTTTTCTTTATAATTTTATGATCACCTGTTTATTATAGTTAGCCTACTTATGAATAACAACTTAACCAAACTACACCCTTATCCCTTTGCCAAGATGGCAGCCTTGCTTGCCGATAGCACGCCAGCCCATGCCTACACTGAGATTAAGCTGGGGATTGGTGAGCCAAAACACACGCCACCTACTTTTGTACTGGACGTGCTAAGAGAAAATTTGGACAAGCTATGCCAGTATCCCACCACCAATGGCATCTTTGATCTGCGCCAAACCATTGCGCATTGGCTTGAGAGGCGTTTTTTCCTCCATCACGTCAATGCAAATACCGAAGTATTACCCGTAATGGGCACGCGCGAGGCGATTTTTAGCTTTGTACAAGCGGTCGTTAATCATGGCGATACGGCAGAGCAAGCATTTACAGATAAGCCTAATTCTATCAATCAGCCACCTATCTATCAGTCACCTATAGTCGTCATGCCCAATCCGTTTTATCAAATCTATGAAGGCGCAGCAATATTGGCGCAGGCAACGCCCTATTTTGTGCCTTGTACCGTAGATAATGCGTTTAAAGGTGACTACCGCGCTGTACATAACGACGTATGGGCGCGTACGCAATTATTATTTATCTGTAGCCCAAACAATCCTACCGGTTCGGTCATGACGATGGACGATTGGGAAATGCTCATTCGTCTCTCTGATAAATACGGCTTTATTATTGCCAGTGACGAGTGCTACAGCGAGTTGTATTTTAATGAGCCGCCGATTGGCTTGTTACAAGCGTGCGCCACGCTTGGTCGTGATGACTTTAAAAACTGTGTGGTCTTTCATTCGTTATCGAAACGCTCAAATCTACCGGGTCTACGCTCAGGCTTTGTCGCCGGTGACGCATCCATTTTAAAGTCTTATTTACAATACCGCACGTATCAAGGTTGTGCAATGCCGGTTCCACATCAGCTTGCCTCCGTTGCTGCATGGCAAGATGAGAAACACGTGGCACAAAATCGCGCGCTATATCAAGAAAAATTTGCCTTGTGGATGGCTGAGCTTGGCGAGCTGCTCGACTTATGTATGCCCGAGGCAGGATTTTACTTTTGGATAAAAGTCCCTGAGCAATTTAACGGTGATGATGAAATTTTTGTTAAAGCCCTCTATGAGCACGCCAATATTCATGCCTTAGCAGGACGCTACTTATCACGTGAGGTAAACGGCAAAAATCCGGGTGCAGGCTATATACGTGTGGCACTGGTTGCAAGCGTTGAGGAAAGCCGCGAAGCAATCAGCCGTATTCGTAAGCTGCTTAATCCTTAGACCTTAAGAATGCGATGGATAAGCCGCATAAAAAACCTTATATTTGAAATATCCCTGATAATATTAATGACCTTGATGTTATTGAGGATAAAGGCGTAGATAATGCTATAGTAAAAGGACATTACTATAGCCTATCGCACGTTTTCGCTGCCGACTAAGTCTATAAAGCAGCGTTAATAAACGTGCCATCAAGGATGATGCCATGCCCCATCTTGATTTTACTCAGCCACCGTTTGACGTATTAACTGCCGCTGAGCGCCAAAGCCTAAAAAAACATACCCAAGTACGCTATCTTGCCGCTAATGAAACCTTAGCTGCCGATGACTTACAGTATTTTTTTGTGGTGTTAAAAGGTCAAATTCAGCAAACCCTAAATGGCGAATTTGTCGCATCTTATTTGGGCGGTAATCACTCCGAGCAACTTAATAGTAATGACTGGTTTGACAGTCGGCGTATGCCTGAAGCACAAGATGCGGTTTTGGACACTTCTCATTTAACAACTTCTCATTTAACAAACAACCATTCAGAACATTATCAATATCGTGCGGATGAAGACACGCTGTTACTGCAAGTTGACGGTGCAGCAATGAATAAAATCAGTGCGCAAAATCATTTGGTACGGCAATTATTATCCGATAAATTACCGGAACGCCTAAAAGCCTTGCAGCAGCGCCGCAGCTCACAAAATCAATCTTTAGGTTCAACTGGCTATAATGCTCAGCAAGAAGTACAGCAAATTATGCTACAGCCAGTGACTGATGTTACCTTGTTACCGATACATATTATTGACGCGGATAACAGCCTACAGCAGGCGGCACGTATTATGACCGAAGCTAAGCTGAAACACGTACTGGTACGCCCATCGCCTATTTTAGACAACATTAATATAGAAAACCAAGCGATAGAAAGCCTTTCCCCTCATTTACCAAGCTCTGATAATCATTGCGACCGTGACCTCGGTATTTTAACCGATAATGACATTTGTCGCGCTGTGAGTGAGGAGCAAAACCCTGCCACAACGCCTTGCCAACGCTATGCGAGCTTTAATCTGCACACCATTGATGCAGACGATGAAATTGGTGATGCGTTACTGACCATGACCCGCTACCGTATTCATCGTCTGCCGGTTATTGATGCGTCTGGTAAAGTCATCGGTATATTGGGGCAAAGCGATATGCTCGCCCATATCGGTCATCACTCGCAGCTGATTAGTATTCAAATTGAGCAAGCAGAAGATTTAACCAGTCTGCATAAAGCGGTGGAATTGATTGGGCGCTATATTCGGGCGCAACATGAAAATGGCGTGAAGATTGGTATTATCAGTCGCATGGTGCAGACGCTGAACGCGCAAGTCTTTACCAAGCTTTGGCACCTTATTGTGCCAGATGAGGTCATGAAAAATACCTGCGTGATTGTCATGGGGTCAGAGGGTCGCGGTGAACAAATTATGCGTACCGACCAAGATAATGCTCTTATTATTAAAGATGGCTTTTCGCATCCGCACTTAGCACAGTTTGCAGAAACCTTTAATCAGCATTTGGCAACGCTCGGCTATCCATTATGTGATGGCAATATTATGATGACCAATCCGATGTGGCAACTGCCGCTGAAGCAGTTTGAGCAACAGATTAGCTTATGGTTACGCAATACCGAGCCCATGCACAACATCTATCTGTCCGCCGTTTTAGACGCTGAATATGTGTGCGGTGATAAAACCTTATTAACCCATGTTCGTGAGCATTTAAGAATTACTCATCGGCAGGCAGATCCTATATTTGTGCGTCAGTTTGTGCGTGCCGCCTTACAGTTTGGTGATGTGAATCAGTGGTGGCAAAAGTTTGTACCGCTATTAGGAAAACCTAGCGCCTCTGATATTGACCTAAAAAAAGCCGGTATCTTTCCACTGGTACATGGTATTCGTGCATTAGCGTTAGAAAACAATATCTTGCAAGTATCCAGTACCAAAAATCGGCTTAAAGGCTTGGTGCAAGCCAATGCCTTGACCCAAGAGCGTGCCGATACGTTAGGTGAAGCATTAGAGTTTTTTATGGCGCAGCGGTTGGCGGTGGCATTGTCCACGGAAGATAAGCATGCACGGCAAGTTGACCCTACTACCTTGTCGGCGCTTGAGCGTGATCTATTAAAAGAATGTTTGGCAGTGGTCAAAAGCTTTAAAATCCAACTGCGCCAACATTATCAGCTGGATATGGCTTAACGTGAAGGGTAGATTCTTATGAGCTGGCTTAAACAGTTATCGTCTTCATGGCAACAAAAGCGGCTGCAACGTCCTGAGCTGGCATCGATGTTTGCACCGCCGACCGCTGGACAATGGGTGGCGATTGACTGTGAGATGACCGGACTCAATCCGCGTAAGCATCATTTACTGTCTGTCGCTGCCATTCATGTGAATGGTAATACCATTGATACGGGCAATGGTCTGCATTTGGTCTGCCGTCCACCCGTGATGCCTGATCGCAATACCATTGTCATTCACGGTCTGCGTACCGCTGATGTTGAGCATGGTATGAGCTATGATGAGATGCTCGCGATATTATTACCCTTTATTGATAACCGCCCTATCGTTGGTTTTTGTCCGCAGATAGATACCGCGTTTTTGAATCCTTTAGTCAAGCACTACATGGGCACAACATTGCCGAATCAGGTGATTGATGTGCGCGAATTATACAGTCGACGGATGGGCAATCCTGACCACAGCGCGCCCAATCCATCGCAGCATTTGACCAAGATTTTGGCGCATTATCATATTCCTGAACTGGGTACGCATGACGCTTACAATGATGCGGTGATGACCGCAATGGCATTTTTGCATGTGCGCTAAGGTTATAGGTTTGGTTTTTTCAAACTGAATTTACAATGATAAAAAGTATTGATAATCTATAAAAAAACCCTTGTTTAAGGTTAGTTAAGCAAGGGTTTTTACGTTCTACTATTTTTATCTTTGTTAGAATAATAGGCTTAGTATAATTTATCACCTTTCACCATTGTAATACCATTCTGTGAATGAATTTTTACATTTGGATTACTTTCGCCCTGTTTCTGAAATACCGGTTCATTACCTTTTTGTAATGGTGGTTTAGGATTAACATTGCCATTATCTGTAGAATTTTGGCTATCACTATGGCTCTCAGCAATATAATCTGATGCAGGCGCAGGGCTAGCTCGTAGATTTGGATTATTTTGCGGTGTTTCTTCGTGTAATGGTATTTTTCTATTCGAGTGTGGTTTTTCAGTCGGATAATTTACCTGCTGCGGCGCAGAGGAGACATTACAGCCACTGACACCCGTGATATAACCCATCATCTCATCGGGTATCTGTCTGACGGCGGCAGCGCCTTTGATGTCTTGCGATAAGGCGATATTGAGCACTTGTGGGTTTGACAGCTGATTATAATATTGGCTGGCAGTATACGCGTGGGTCCAATGCCAAGGTTCATCAGAATAGCCTCTGCCACGACCGGCGGCATATATCTGACAAAAGCCAAATTGCGGACCATTTTTGGTCAGCCAGTTATGGATTTTCTTACCTTGAGCCGTGTTCCAAAAGGATAATGATACGCTGTTAAAGTCTACATCCGTGCCCCAATGATGGCGACTGGTACCAGGAAACGAGGAATAACGTAAAATCGACTTGGCTTTGCCAGTATCATTGTCAGCGCTATTGCCCCATTTATTTTCCCATATTCTTTTTTGATGACTATAAGAGCGAAAAGCAGACACAAGGTTTAAAGAAATACCATCATTCTTAGCGGCAAATATCATATTCATTAAAGACGTATGGACGTTTTTATGCACAAACTCTTCTTTACTGGTGTACTGACCGGGAACTTTCTTTAAATGCCCCATGCCGCCTGCGCCCTGAGCAACACCAAGCTGACCGTTACTATAAGTAGGGGCTGGATAAGCTTCTAAATCAGGCACTGCTTCAGGTATTGTATTGCCAAAAGCATCGGTCTGCATACCAGTATTTGGTTGATTGGCACTGTCATTTGGAATTGGTTCGCCATTATTATCAACAGGCAAAGACTGCTCTTCCGCATAATCATTAGGGGTTTTCGACTCCTTTAATGAGTCTTTAATAAACCCCCAACTAAGATACAGAATGAGGCTCATCCCTATAAAACAGAATAATACGCCTATCGCGAACCCTGCAAGCGGTCCGCGACGCTGGTTTGACTTTCTCATGGGTTTCTCTCTTTACTAATACTGTAAATACCCACCAAAGCTATAACCAACCAGTCGTTGTGAATCCATCACTTTAACCCAGCAGCCCTCTATTCTATTGATGACTTCACACTTGTCCGTTTCACCAATCACAAACACTTCTTCTTGATCATATAAGAAACCTAACTTACGCCCATTTTTAGAAGGCGCTTGGCGCACCAGTACTTTGCCACCATATTGGGTCAATACCTGTGCGCGGTAACGCACAACGGTTTCAGTGTTGGCTTGTCTTTGAGGCTGTTGTTGTACTGGCTTAGCCGGTAGTGACTCTTCATTACTGACATAGGCTTGAGGAGCATCGCCTGCGCCGTTATCTGCCTCTACATACCCATTTTGTGGCGGCTGATTTGCCACGTTAGGGTAGTTATTGTTATTAGGCTGTTGTTGGGAATTGACCGGTTGCTGCGGCTGTGCTGTTTTATTATCTTCCTCTAAAATAGCTTGTGCCGCCCCTTTTAGAGCTTTTTGTCCTGCATCTCCACAGCCTACAAGCACTAATGACATGACAATAATCATCGATATATGTTTCATATCATATTCCTTTGAGAAAAATAAGTTAACATATATTAACGAATAAAATACATATCTGCAAATCGTTGTTTACTTTTGTTAATTAAAAATAAATATATGACCTAATATGAATAGATAACATGGTAGGCGCAATACCATTATCCTGTTTAGAAACCGCTTTTGTAGGTACAGCTTTTGTAGAGTGAGCTTTCTGATAGTCATGAGGTGCGCCAATATCTGTATAATTGTCCTAGACATAATGAGACGTAAAACGATTGATTTATGCAGAAGCCTATAATCTTATGCAAACTGCGACGATACTTGTCATGACGTTTGTCTATATCTTTGCTTATTTTTAAATTTAACCGCTTATAACTTATTGCTTATAAACAATTGCTGATAACCTACTATAGATATGCTTATGACACGCACGACGCCTAACCTTAAAAAAAATGCGCCATTAAACGATACTAAACTCATAGATGCTAAACCCATAGTAGCGACGAAACTGACACAGTATGTCGGCTTTTTTGCTATTGGTTATATCCTCGCCACTTCTATATTTATGATGATTCAAACTAAATTTGCCCTTAGCTCACAGCTGGTCACTGTCATCTCTATTTTGGTTGGTGCTTATATCGCGGTGCATAAATTTATTAAGCATCAACACCGCGCCTTAAACCGTAGCGAGATAAACCGTTTGACTTTAGGCAGTGTGGGTAGCGTTTGGCTACTGACGGCGGTATATGTCTTTGCCTTGTGGGTTTTTGTGTTTGATGCGGTTAGCCGTGAGGTATTGCTAGATATGACTCGGCAGCAACCTTTGCCGCTACTTGGCGCTGTGGTGATGATATTGTTGCTCACGTTAGTCAGTGCGCGCTTGGGTATTTGGGTCGTTAACCGCGCCCTTGCACCGAAATAAATTTTAGGCACTTACTACTATTCTATTTGAATCAAACTACACTTAAATCAAAATATGCTTAAATCAAACGCATGACTGAACCAAATACGCTACAAATTTATTGCACCATTGTTTCTAAAAATCCGTTACGCTGTCTTTATAGCATTAGCTTTGCAGGTATTCGTTGCTCTACATGATTATGAGGAGACAGCACCATGGATATGTTATTTTTTGACAATATTGATAAGCTTGGGCGTATCGTCCTCACCGCCGTGATGGTCTATGCGCTCATTGTCATCACGACCAAAATTTCGGGTAAACGCTCAACCTCGCAGCTCAATAATTTTGATTGGATTGTGACGGTCATGATTGGCTCATTGGGCGCGAGCACTATCTTGCTTGAAGATATTCCCTTTATAGAGGGTGGTTCGGCGATTGTGGTGCTGTACTTATTACAGTTTTTGGTGACCAAATACGCTTCTATTTCACCACCATTTAACAGTATGCTGTTATCCGAGCCACGCATTGTGTTTTATCAAGGGCAATACTTATCCGACGCGATGCAAGCGGAACGGTTAACCCAGCAAGAGCTTGAAAGCGCCATGCGTGCGGATGGTATCCATAATTTAAATGAGATTGAGGCGATTGTTTTTGAGTCCGATGCCACCTTAACCATCATTACTAAAAATGCAAAAGCCGCCTATAACGATACGGTTTCTGAGACGCTACTGCCGTTAACGGATTAAAGAAAAAATTGAGACGATTTACAGTAATTTAAGTAAAATGAGCGTTGTTTTTATAATAATGCTTGTTATATACAAAAAGCTCGAAGGATAAATGGCAATGAAAGTACGTCTGTTAACGGTTGGTAATAAGATGCCAAGCTGGATACAAAGTGGCTTTAATGAATATTACAAACGTATCCAGCCCATGCTCAGCACAGAGATTGTGGAACTTGCGGCAGCTAAACGCGCCAAAAACCCATCGGATGCTAATTTAGCCCAGTACCGTGAGCAAGAAGGTCAAGCCATACTTGGCGCTCATGCAACCGCTGCCCGTGAACAGCTGTGGGTGTTGGACGTTAAAGGTAAAATGCTATCCACCGAAGGCTTAGCCGAAAAGCTGGCAGATGCGATGCAACAAGGCGATGATATTGCGCTCGTCATTGGCGGTGCTGATGGCGTGTCACAAGACGTCTTGGCAGCAGCAGATGTTAAATGGTCGTTATCGGCGCTGACTTTACCGCATCCTTTGGTGCGCGTGGTATTAATGGAACAACTGTACCGAGCGATGAGTATCAATCATAACCACCCTTATCACCGTGGCAATTAGCCAATAAAATCGTTAAAAATCATGATTGCGCAGCTTTTAGTCATAAAATTTTAGGCATAAACTTTTAAGCATAAAACATCAATCGTAAAACATCAATCGTAAAACAGATTGAAAAATGATTACCTGCCCTAATAAATGGCATATGACCTATCCAAAATTCGCTAAACCTGTACACTCCAATAATCGTGACCCTCATTACGATACTGCTAATATGACTACAGCGATTACTGGCGCGGTAGCATGGGCAGATATGCCTATTGGCATGACCAATGCGGCACGATTGCCCGCGTTATTTATCTCGCATGGCGCACCCACTCTTGCCATAGAACAATCATCAACCACCAGTGCACTCGCTCGTATGGGACACAATTTGCCCAAACCACGGGCGATTGTCATCATGTCTGCGCATTGGCTCTCTGCTAAGCTTGAAATCAGCAGCAATCCGCAACCAAAAACGTGGCATGACTTTTCAGGCTTTGATCCTGAGTTATATCAATTACAGTATCCAGCATCGGGTCAGCCCGAGCTTGCCGAATCACTGGCGCAGCAGCTTAGCGCACGCGGCATTGCTTGTAGCGTCAACCCAGTGCGCGTTTGCGATCATGGTGTGTGGGCACCGCTCAGGCATCTCTATCCACAAGCGGATATACCCATCGTGCAAATATCGTTACCGCGGCATTATGACAGTGTGGCGTGTTATCAGTTGGGAGCACAACTTGCGCGTCTGCGTGAACAACAAATCCTCATTATTGGTTCAGGTAATATCACCCATAATTTGCAAGCACTGCGTTGGCAAGCGGATAGTATTGATAAGGCGGCAAAAGACTTTAAATTATGGCTATTACAACAACTAAAAACCGATATTCCTACGGCATTAGACTGGCAACAGTATCCCGATTATCAAAATATCCATCCAAGCGATGAGCACTTATTGCCGCTATTTTTTGCACTCGGTGCCGGTCAGCGCGTTTCTGTGGTGCATGAAAGTATGGCGCATCATAGCCTGGGTATGGATATTTATCGCTTTGACTAACTGCATTTATCAGCAATCAATATCAAGTAAATTCTAGTATTCAAAAGCAGGTTTGGTAAACAATCCTGCGCGCTCCATTTCTCCTGCCAAGCTCAACAATGTCGCCTCATCATTCATGCGCCCAATGAGCTGCATACCGATCGGCAAGCCTTTTTTACTCATGCCTACGGGTACTGACATGGCGGGGAGTCCAGTGACATTTCCTAATAAGGTAAACGCCATTTTACTGAAAACAGGGTAACTTAATTGCTCAATCAATCCTGAGCTAAAGGCATACTTACCGATACTAAAGCCTTTATTTATCACTCCTGCGCTACGCATCAATAGCTCATCCATACGGCTGGGTGGCAAAACGCCATGTTTGACCGCAGGTGTCGGTACAGTCGGACATAAAATCATATCGTAGTGCTCAAGCAGTTTTCCAGTCTGATATTGACTGTCGTGCCAGCCTTGTTTGGCATACACCAAATCTACTGCAGATAATGAACGTCCAAGTAACGCCATATTATACGTTTGTGGTTCAAGATTTTGCACTTGCGCTGCGCCACAGGAGCGTTCGATACTATCAATCGTAAAGGCGGTATGCGCACAAATCACCACCATAAAATCATGCCAAAATTTTTCTATATTAATAGCCGGTTCAGCAGGAATCACGCGATGACCCATCGCTTCTAGTTGGGCAGCCGTGCGCTCAAGAACGGCTAAGACTTCTTTATCTACCACCGTATTCGCCACTAACGGCTGTTGATGCAAAGCTATCGTCAACGGGCGCGGTGCACGCATTGCTGCTTGTAAAAACGTTCCCTGCGGTGGGGCAATCACATAAGGCGCACCGACTTCAGCGCCACTAATAGCATCCAGCATCGCCGCGCTATCACGCACACTGCGGCTAATAACATGGTCGGCAATCGCGCCGTCCCAGCCCTCACCAAACATTGGTCCCACAGGATTGCGCCCGCGACTTGGCTTGAGACCGAACACACCGCACCATGCGGCTGGAAAGCGAATAGAGCCACCACCATCGCCCGCGCCTGCCATCGGTACGATACCGCTCGCCACCGCTGCGGCACTGCCACCAGATGAGCCGCCCGAGCTATAGCCTTTTTTAAAGGGATTATGCGTTGCCCCATAGGCTTTGGGTTCGGTAGTGATGATTAATCCAAACTCTGGCGTATTGGTTTTACCAAAAGTATTGACCCCTGTCGCTTTCATACGTTTGACAATTTCATCGTCCTGTTTAACATTGATATTGACGCTGCGACTGCCCATGGTCAGTGGCTCGCCTGCAAAATAAAATGATAAATCTTTTAATAAATAAGGTACGCCGGTAAACACGCCTGTTGGCAATCCTGCTTGCGCTGCTTGATAAGCACGCTCATCAAAGCGCTGGATAATGGCATTTAGTTTCGGATTCAGTCTATTCGCCTGATTGATAGCAGCGTCTAGCAACTCTTTGGCGCTGATTTGTTTTAACTTTACCAGCTCCGCCAATCCTAGCGCATCGTATTGAGTATATTCTTTAAACATAGCCCTAACTTCCTTTTATATGTCGCGACATTTATAGTGTAGCATTAGCATTATCATAACTTTTTAAACCGTCATAAAAAAGCGAACCACTCTCGTGACTCGCTTTTCTAACAGAAAACAACTGCTGTTTACATAAGCAATTTTTTACATAAATGATTTTTTACATAAGCAACTCACGCTTGCCACTTTTGCCCATCGGACTGACGATTCCCGCTTCTTCCATTGAGTCCACAATTCTAGCGGCACGGTTATAGCCAATGCTAAATTTGCGCTGAATACTAGACGCAGACACTTTGCGGGTTTCCATAATAAAGGCGACTGCCTCATTATAAAGGTCGTCATCTTCACCAGACGGACTGCCGGTACTACCACTGCCGATACTGGACAGCTCAAAATTACCTGCCATATTGTCGATGTAATCGGGCGCACCGCGTTCACGCCATGCGTCACAAACGCTGTTGACCTCTTCATCGCTCACATACGCGCCGTGGACACGATCGGGTTCAATCTGTCCAGGTCCTAAGAACAACATATCACCATTGCCGAGCATGTCTTCGGCGCCACCGCTGTCCAAAATCGTCCGTGAGTCAACTTTTGAGTTGACACGTAATGCCGCTCTGACGGGGATATTGGCTTTAATCAAACCGGTAATCACATCCACTGAGGGACGTTGCGTGGCCAATATTAAATGAATCCCTGCCGCCCGTGATTTTTGAGCAAGGCGCGTGATTAATTCCTCAGCCTGCTTACCCACTTGCATAATCATATCGGCAAATTCATCCGCGACAATCACAATCATTGGTAAGGTTTTCATCTTGGGCGCTTGGCTGATACTAACGCTGTCATTAGGTCGCCATAACGGGTCGAGGATTGGATGACCGGATTTTTCAGCGGCGCGCACTTTTCTATTAAAGTCGCTCAATTTACGCACTTTGAGCACACTCATCAAAAAATACCGACGCTCCATTTCCGCCACACACCATGATAAGCTACTCGCCGCTTCGGTCATGTCGGTGACCACAGGCGTGAGCAAATGCGGAATATCATTATAATTTGCCAGTTCAAGCTGCTTGGGGTCAATCAAAATAAGACGCAGTTGTTCGGGCGTGTACTTTAGTAACATGGACAACAACATGGAATTGACCAGTACCGACTTACCAGAGCCGGTCGTTCCGGCAACCAACATATGTGGCGCGCGTGCAAGGTCACTAATGATGGGTTTGCCACCGATATCTTTACCCATGGCGATACTGATTTGCGATTTGGGGTCTTTGAATTTCTCGGTATCCAGCAGCTCAATTAAGCGCACCATTTCACGCTGTTTGTTCGGCACTTCAATGCCAATGTAAGGCTTACCCGGAATGACCTCAACCACACGCAGGGATGCCATTGATAATGAACGCGCCAAATCTCGCGAAATTCCTGTGACTTTACTGGCTTTAACCCCAGGCGCAAGCTCGACTTCAAAGCGAGTCACCACTGGTCCGGGAATAGCATTGACCACATTGGCTTTCACATTGAACTCTTGCAGTTTAATTTCTAATAATTCTGATAATTGCTCAAGCTCAGCGGTGGTATAACTTGGCTGATGATTGGGGTCAGGCTTATCTAAGATAGCTAGAGACGGAATAGGTGATAACTGGGCGCGGTACGCTGCGGTTTGCATCGAGCGTGAACGATTAGAAAATGCCGCATCGTCATGAATTTCTGGCATGCTAGGAGCAGCTAATTCGTCATCTATCGCATCAGGCATCATATCGGTAATATGATTGCTGCTATCGCCATCAGGCACGGCAAAGCTGATGGTTGGTTGTGACGCTATCGTTGGATTGATAGGTGCTGTGTTGGTCGGTGTCATATCTGTAGCGGCAATGGATGCTTGCTGAGAGTGCTGAGTATACTGCTGATGGTTGTGCAGCTCTGCCACAGGAGTAAGAGCTTTAGATTTTGAAACACTGGGCTCAGCTTTTGCAACAACTGGCATTTCAGGAATAGACGTTTGCGAAACCATAGCGGCAAAAACATCTAACGGTTCATCTGCTGGCTCATCTATTGAAACGGTAGATAAATTTTCAATAGACTCTACTGGCGTTTCTATGACGGGTTTTATCATTGCATTATGACGATGCGCCACATCATCTACTACTTCTGAAGGCGAGAATGTTGATTCTGGAAATGAATCCTGCTCTGCTAACCAAGTGTCTAGCAAGGCATCGCCATCAGCGGTTGGCGCATTGGTGTCTTCTGTTTGGGTGTTAATAATCTCAACAGTTGGCGCGTTTACAGATGCCGATAAATCTTCATCGACAGGTGCTATATTTAAGTCAACCGCAGGAGCAGAGTTAGGGTTAGAATTGCTTTCCTCAACAATAAACTCATTTGCTAATAAATCATGAACAATCCCTGCATCATTCCATGCAAAGCTAGGCTCGACCTTACGCATAGGCGCAGTGCTAGAGTTGGAGTGGGAAGTAAACGCAGAGGTATGGCTATTGTTATGAACGACATTAGTTTTAGCATAAGTGTCATTAGGCATTGCTGTTGCAGGTTGCAATTTTTCATGTATAGCGCGGCTTGCGGCTTCCTCAGCCATCGTCGCTTTGACGCTAGCCACTAAGCCTGATTGGGCTAAAAAATCGCTGAGCATCCCACTAAACTGACCTTGACTCTCCCGCGTTGGACTCATCACTGTCTGACTGGCACTATCGTCATGAACAGAGTGAGCAGGCTGCAACTCAAGGGGCAGTTGCCCATAGTCAGATTTTTTTTGCATCATTTTGCTGATAATCAAGTCTTTACCATTTTGTACTCGCGAGCGTTTATTGGTATTTGGCGATGTATGATTGGCGGCTTTAGCGTTATTTTCCTCCGCTTTCACCCCAGAACCAAGCCACGCTAAGTTAGTAAACGTCTGATAAAGTTTCAGCCAATGGATATTGAATGCAAAAGTGGCTGTAATAATCACAAATATGGTTAAAAATACCAAGCTGCCCCACGATGTTAAGAGCTGCGCCAAGCGGATTTGTAACTCCGTACCAATAATACCGCCTGCCAGACCCTTAAGACCCATAGGTACAGGATTGGTCACATGATTAATTAAAGTAATAAACTGCGCAATTAACGCACTCGCACTTAAGATTAAAAATACATAAGCCACCAATCGTAGTATCCAAAGCGCGGGCTTATTACCCCACCATATTAAAGTGGATTCATAGATTAAAAATGCCAACAGCCACCATGAGCCAAAACCAAAAAAGCTGTAGAGCAAATCGGATAACCACGCGCCCATGGCACCGCCAGTATTGTTAACGGTCGTCATATCGCTACTGATATGTGACCAGCTGGGATCATTGCCAGTATAGGTCAACAAAATCACGAATAAATAGACGGCTAACATTAACCCAAGGACGGTAAATATCCCTTTTTTTAAATACTCAATAAGCGGTGCTGATATCACGTAAGATCTGCCTCATTATTAACACTAAATTATCAATACTAAATGGTTGCCACCACATGATTAAGCCCAATCATGCTGACATAAAATGCTCATGTAAATTTGGATAGCGGATTGTCTATTATGACATAGCTGCACGTCTATTATCGCGTTGCTAATAGTAAGCTATAAAGGTATATAGAATAGTCATTATGCTATAAAATACGGGCTCAACACCTTGCAGAAACGCATTATATATCCATTATGAACAGGCAATAACGAATATCGCTGAAACGCTATTCATCATAAGTGATTTTATCAAATCATACATAGTCACACTGAATATAAACAGCCCTAAACATAACTTCCTATAATAACAAATACCTAGCGTAAGTGGCGACTGTGTTCTGAATAAAGACAGCAAGAAAATAAGTCAATACATACGACTTAACGACCTGACAAATAGAGTTGACCAGAAAAATAATCTCATGACACATATGATTTGAAAATACAGCTCTCCATCCCAATATTATCTAGCAGTTAAACGTACTTTAGTTCTAGTGATACCCATGTTTATTTTAGCAAACTTGCGCTTTTTAGCGTCTACCCTTATGTTAGTATCATCCAGCATTTATAATAATTTGATTATTCTACATTTTTACTTATAGCCACTTATTTTAATTTTAATATATGCGCTTATCATTTTAAATTTTGACACCTAATTTTATCATCTAATAAGGAACATCTATGAGCACAGCATCTACTACGGATAATAGACCACGCCACGAAAAACTGATTATTTTAGGCTCAGGACCTGCGGGCTATTCTGCTGCCGTCTATGCAGCACGCGCCAACCTGAAACCCGTTATGGTGACTGGTTTAGAAGTGGGTGGACAGCTCACCACCACCACCGAAGTCGATAACTGGCCGGGCGATGCGCACGACTTAACCGGTCCTGCACTGATGGATCGCATGAAAGCCCATGCCGAGCGCTTTGGTACCGTATTGGTTTATGACCACATCAATAGCGTTGATCTTAGCAAGCGTCCTTTTAAATTAGTGGGCAACAATGGCAGCTATACTTGTGATGCCTTAATTATCTCAACGGGTGCTTCTGCTCAATATCTAGGGCTAGAATCAGAAGAAAAATTCAGAGGTTTAGGCGTTTCAGCTTGTGCCACTTGTGACGGATTTTTCTATAAAGACCAAAAAGTTGCGGTTATCGGTGGTGGTAATACTGCCGTTGAAGAAGCGCTATACTTGTCTAATATTGCTGCTGAAGTGACACTGGTACATCGCCGCGACAGCTTACGCTCAGAGAAAATTTTGCAAGACAAATTGTTCGAGAAAGCCAAAAACGGTAACGTCAAGATTGAATGGAATCACAGCGTTAAAGAAGTGGTTGGCGACGATATGGGCGTTAATGGCATCGTGATTGAATCAACCATCGATGGCAGCACCAAACAGCTAGATGTTTTTGGCATGTTCGTCGCTATTGGTCATAAGCCAAATACCGCGCTATTTGATGGTCAACTGGATATGAAAGATGGCTATATCGTTGTCAATAGTGGTCTGAATGGTAATGCCACTCAAACCAGCGTCGAAGGCGTATTTGCAGCGGGCGACGTCGCTGATCACGTCTATCGTCAAGCCATTACTTCAGCAGGAACAGGCTGTATGGCAGCACTTGATGCTGAGAAATACTTGGATGCCATAGGCGAAACAGTTGCTCTCGACCACACTTACGCTTCAACCTTAACTGCTGACAAAGAAGCATAAATGCACGATTTTTTTGATGTCACTGCTGCTGATATCTCGCCTGAGACCCTAAAAAGTCTTGGGCGTTATGCGTTTCCTAATCCGGCTGAGATTGATCCTGACGGTATGGGTATCGTCGCAGTCGGTGGTGATTTAGCTCCTGAAACCCTGATTTCAGCATATGCGCAAGGGCTGTTTCCATGGTTTAATGAAGATGAACCAATTGCATGGTGGTGCCCTGAGCCACGTTGCGTTATTGTACCGTCTGACTATCAGCCGAGCAAATCTTTACGTCGCCAAGCAAAACGTGAACGTTGGCAATTAACGCTCAATCAAGCTTTTGATGACGTCATACGCGCTTGCAGTTTACCGCGCAGTGATGGACTACTTGAGGGCGAGCACACATGGATTCACGAGGAAATGATTGTCGCTTATACTCAGCTACATGCTTACGGCTTTGCCCATAGCATTGAAGTTTGGGATGATAAACAAAATCTTATTGGCGGTTTATATGGGCTGAAAATAGGTAATATTTATTTTGGTGAGTCTATGTTTCATCGTGCCTCTAATGCCTCAAAATTAGCCTTTTGGGGTTTAATGCGTTTATGTGAACAAAGTGACGTAGCACTGGTGGACTGCCAATTGCCCAACGAGCATTTAATGAGCTTAGGTGCAACAACGTTACCTCGTACGGATTTTTTAGCGCAACTAGACACGTTAATTGGCAGTAGCTCAGTAAAATGGCACACAAAATCTCACCAATCATTAGCAGTTGCCCGCCTAGACACACTAGCGCCTTGGAAAATAGAGAACGCTAAGTTTGAACGTTAGCTATCCTCATAGCTACCATCAACCTAAAGTTTTTAGCGATTTTAAATTTTTTGGCAATTATGAGGTCATTATATGACACCTGATACATCATTTTTGCTCATCGGTGCACTCGCAAACCAAGCCAATACCACCAAAGATACCGTGCGCCATTATGAGCAGCTTGGACTGTTAAAATCGCGCAAACGCCAAGCAGGATCGCGTTTGTATACAGAATTCCACCCTGAATGCATTGAACGTATTGAACTGATTAAAAGCGCCCAAGCGATTGGCTTTACGTTAACTGAAATTAAAGACAGCTTGAATGACTATTACGATGGGCTACTCGATATTGGTGAGCAACTTAATATGACTGAGAAAAAGCTCGAACAAGTTAAAAAGCAGCAAGCCAATATCAATCGTATGGTTGAGCTATTAACCCAACGTATTGATATTCTTAAACATATGAAAATCGATCATAGCTCTATTCCTAGTGTTGAGGATTGCCAACCTTCTACCACGCTATCTCGTTAAACACCTTTTCCACCTTTATAGCACCTTTGTGCTTTTAATATCTCAAATATTAGCGGTTAATAACAAGATACTTATAATATAGTTAAATACTTAACATCAAATAAAAGCTGCTAAATGTAGCTAAGCTGCATAATAAGGGCATCGACTGCGGGATTGTGAAGCTGTTGATAATAGCCTTTACGGCGATGAATCAAAATAAATCCTTGCTGCTCATACAGTGCGATCGCAGGCATATTATCGGCTCGTACTTCTAATAATAAACCATCCACCTTCTTAGCTTTTAACTCATCATTTAACGTCGCAAATAGCTTTGATGCGATACCTCGGCGTTGATAATCAGGATGCGTACCGATGCGTAAGATTTCTGCTTGCTCAAAGACGACCTGATATAGACAGTAGCCTACAACGTCGCTTTTAACCGTATTTATAACGACCATTAAACGAATACTATCTTGTCCTAGCAGATCGTTAAGTGTTTGATAACTCCACGCATCTTGGGACTGAATGACAGCTTCAATATCAGCTACCTCTTGGATATCTCGCTGATGCTCAGACAATTCTTCGGATAAGTGCTTTATAATCAGCATCATCACTCCTTTATTTTTTCTCAAAAAATCTCGTTGGTCATGAATAAATGATACTAGCACTTCCAAACTATCAACCAAAAAAAAGCCACCCTCAATAAAGAGAATGGCTTTTGTCTAACGGTTGAGCTTTAACCTAAGGGTTAAGTCTTAAACGTTAACGTTAGCAACAACACCAGCGCCTACAGTACGGCCGCCTTCACGAATAGCGAAGCGTAGACCTTTGTCCATAGCGATTGGGTGGATAAGCTCTACGCCCATCTCAACGTTATCACCAGGCATGACCATTTCAGTACCGTCTTGTAATTGGATTGCGCCAGTTACGTCAGTAGTACGGAAGTAGAACTGTGGACGATAGCCGTTTAGGAATGGTGTGTGACGACCACCCTCTTCTTTTGACAATACATAGACTTCAGCGTCAAATTTAGTATGCGGGGTGATTGAACCTGGCTTAGCAAGTACTTGACCACGTTGTACGTCTTCACGTTTAGTACCACGTAGTAGTACGCCACAGTTTTCGCCTGCACGACCTTCGTCAAGCAGTTTACGGAACATCTCTACACCAGTACAGGTGGTTTTTTGAGTGTCACGGATACCGACGATTTCGATTTCGTCACCAACTTTAACGATACCAGATTCAACACGGCCGGTTACAACGGTACCACGACCTGAGATTGAGAAGACGTCTTCGATTGGCATTAGGAATGCTTTGTCGATGTCACGCTCTGGCTCTGGGATGTAGGTGTCTAGGATGTTTAGTAGTTCTACTACGGCTGGTTGGCCGTATTTTTCTTGTGAGCCTTTTAGGGCTTCAGTGGCTGAACCTTTAACGATTGGGGTGTCATCACCTGGGAAATCATAGTCGCTCAATAATTCGCGAACTTCCATTTCTACAAGTTCTAACAATTCTTCGTCATCAACCATGTCACATTTGTTCATGAATACAACGATGTACGGTACGCCAACCTGACGTGATAGCAAGATGTGCTCACGAGTTTGTGGCATAGGGCCGTCAGTTGCAGATACAACTAGAATAGCGCCGTCCATCTGTGCCGCACCGGTGATCATGTTTTTAACATAATCGGCGTGACCTGGGCAGTCGACGTGGGCGTAGTGACGTGATGGGGTGTCATATTCTACATGTGAGGTGTTGATGGTGATGCCACGTGCTTTTTCTTCTGGGGCTGAGTCAATAGACGCATAGTCTTTGGCTTCGCCGCCTGAAGTGATTGCAGCTACGGTTGCGATTGCAGCGGTAAGGGTGGTTTTACCATGGTCAACGTGTCCGATGGTACCAACGTTGACGTGTGGTTTTAAGCGTTCAAACTTGGCCTTTGCCATGAGTTTTTCCTCTTTATTGGTGAATCTTCATTAATCAAAGATTGGTAAATAGCTGTTTGACGGTTTATGATAGAATTAAAACCATCAA
Source organism: Psychrobacter urativorans (assembly GCF_001298525.1). Classification (NCBI taxonomy): domain Bacteria; kingdom Pseudomonadati; phylum Pseudomonadota; class Gammaproteobacteria; order Moraxellales; family Moraxellaceae; genus Psychrobacter; species Psychrobacter urativorans. The sequence continues at coordinate 2,004,901 of NZ_CP012678.1, read as the reverse complement.
ACCGTTGACGCTATGGTTGAGCTACTAAATATTGTCTTTTACAACAGCTACCTTTATGGGTGCTATACTCATTTTTTCAATCTATTTACTATATTACTTACCGTACTCAATATTAATAGTAGTATTGAATAGTCGTGTATATTTATTAATTAACGAACTGACAGCACTAAAAGGCAACACCTCAGTGTCACCTTCAAATCATTATTTGCTGAGTCATTTCTATTTTTTTCAATAGTGATACAAAACTTTATAAGATTATTGGATATAAGCAGTCATTGATATTTGATAGACCGGTTATTTTATAATACTTGTATAGCACAAACAGACAATACAACGTTAAACAATAAATGGAGCTCATATTGAGAATTGAACTCAAGACCTCTCCCTTACCAAGGGAGTGCTCTACCGCTGAGCTATATGAGCGTATTTTACAGAACCAGTCGGTTATATAAAAAAATATCACGAAACAGCTATGATAATCGACTGTCGTGATGAATTGTCTACTATTTACAATTGATGCCGTATGTATGGAGCGGGTGGCGGGAATCGAACCCGCGTCATTAGCTTGGAAGGCTAAGGTGTTACCATTATACCACACCCGCAATTACTCATATTGAGAGTATTCTTGGCGCTATGATAAACTTTAAAATATGGTGGTGGGAGAAGGATTCGAACCTTCGAAGCTTTCGCGACAGATTTACAGTCTGTTGGGTTTGACCGCTCCCCAATCCCACCTTAGGTTACTTTGAAAGATATGGTGCCGACTGCCGGGATCGAACTGGCGACCTACTGATTACAAGTCAGTTGCTCTACCAACTGAGCTAAGTCGGCTTGTTCTCTCAAAGTGGTGGCTATTCTATCAAATATTTAAGATAACGCAAGCCCTATTTTCATTATTTTATTAATATTTTAATATTAATTCTTAAATATTTGATTTTATTCATTATTTTTATGACGATAAATATAGCTAATATTTACCCGTATCTATAAGTGCTCAATAATCAGCAACACTTTAGCGAATACGTAGCCCATCACAAGCCATTTTTACTGCTTTAACGAGTGCTAAGGCTTTTTTATTGGTTTCATCCCATTCTGCTTCTGGTATCGAATCAGCGACCACACCGGCACCGGCTTGAATATGTATCTTGCCACGGCGCATGACTGCTGTGCGGATAGCAATAGCGGTATCCATGTTGCCATGCCAGCCGAGGTAGCCAACTGAGCCACCAAATACGGTACGACGAACCGGCTCTACTTCATCAATAATTTGCATGGCACGGATTTTGGGCGCGCCTGATAGTGTACCGGCAGGGAACGTGGCACAAAAGACGTCTAACGCATCTTTATCGGGCAGTACGGTGCCTTCCACATTAGAGGCGATATGCATCACTTGTGAATAGCGTTCAATAAACATTTTTTCGGTGACTTTGACGCTACCGTACTCGCACACACGACCAATATCGTTGCGTCCTAAATCAATCAGCATCAGATGTTCCGCAATTTCTTTTTTATCAGATAGCAGTTCTTGCTCTAGCGCTAAATCTTCGGCTTCATCGTGACCACGTTGGCGCGTACCGGCTAATGGGCGCACGGTCACTTTACCGTTTTCAATACGAGATAAAATCTCGGGAGACGCGCCAATGATATCAAAGCGCTTGTGATCATCAAGGGTGTAACCATGCACTAAAAACAGATAAGGTGATGGATTTAAAAATCGTAATGCACGATAGACGGCAAGCGAGTCACCGGTATAATCAGCCGTTAAACGCTGCGCAGGCACTACCTGCATCACGTCCCCTGCTAAGATATAATCTTTAATTTTATTGACATCAGAGCAGTATTTTTCCTGTCCTGTTTGTGATTCGAACTTAGGCGTTGGCATGATTGGCGCGCTTAAATCAGGCATTTCCGCCAGTTTATCTTCAATTTTTTGTAGCTCACGAATAGCGGCGCCATAACCATCGTCGTTATGACAGTCCGCATAAACAATAATAGATAAGGTGTTTTCTAGACTATCAAACACAATCACACTCATGGATAACATCAACCACATATCGGGTAATGACATCGGATTGGGTGCATCAGATAAGCCAACGCTTGGCTCGATAACGCGCACCATATCATAGCCAAAATAGCCGATTAGCCCGCCACTAAAGCTGGGCAATGCGGGCACCTCATCTACCGTGGGCATCTTATAACTTGCCATTAACTTGCGCAGATAATCAAAGGGATCCGCAACAGCATCGATATCAATGCAATCGTCTTTTTTAAGGGTCATCATGCCATCAGCGTATTGCAAAATGAGATCGCTACCCAGTCCAATCATTGAATAGCGCGCCCAACGCTCACCGCCTACGACCGATTCAAATAGATACGCCGAACCACTTAAATCTCGTACTTTGGAAAATACAGAAACAGGGGTTTGCACGTCCATCAGACGTTTTTTAATCAGGGGCACATGGCTAAAGCCTTGGTCTTTAAAAGCTTGATATTCTTCAAAAGTCATCATAATGAGCAGTCTCTTAGCACCGTATCGGTAAAAGATGAGAGGTGTAAATACAATCAGAAAAGGCGTGGTAATAAACGTAGAGGGCTAACGCTAGCGCGAAAAATAGCCAAAACTTGACCTGCCAGTATAACAAAACTGGCAGGCGTTATTAACTATTAGGATTAATGTGCGGTTTGTCAGCTTGTTTTATAGCAATGACAGTCCGTTAACGGTTAAGCCGCGCCCATATTAAACAGCCACAAAGCTAAACCAATAATGATAATGGCAATAAATACCCAAATAAACCAACCGCCACTGGATTTTTTCTCTACGTATCCGCTATTGGCAGGGTTCGTGACAGACTGCTCTATCTCCTTATTATCTTGAGTGCTGATATCATGAGTTTGCACTAAATTAGCCGTGCCTGAGAGTTGCCCTGTTGCCGCTTGTTTGGCACGTAATACGTCGGGATCGGCTTCTTCTTGTAATTCCGTCTTAGTTGTTTTATCGTGTTCTGGAGTGACAACTGAGTCCTGCTGCAGCGCTGGCTCTTGAGTAACAGGTTTCTCTATTTCTACTGCTACAGGCGTATGCTCTTGGCTCTCAGCAGCGAATAACACGTCTTCAATGATGGTTTCTTTGACGATAGTATTTTCAACTACTGCTGCAGTTGTATTTTCAATTACAACATCCTCACTTACCACATCCTCACTTACCACATCGTCACTTACAACATCATCACTTACAACATCATCACTTACAACAGCCTCACTCACAACAGCCTCACTCACAACATGCTCTGCATTGTCAGGATGAATAACCGCTTCTTCTGCCGTAGTATTATCTACAACGTCATCATGTAAGCCATTGTTATCTAATACCGTTTCTTCTACGACAATGGGTTCTACTGGCGAAGAGACACTAGGCTGAGCTGCTAATAGCTCTTCGGGTTCAGCAACAGTATCTGGCGTGACGGCATCGGTGGTGAAATCCTCAAAGCTTTCTAGCTCTTTATCTTCTAGTTCTTTACCTTCTACTTCTTTTTCTACAGTTGCAGTAGAAGGTGCTATATCTTCAATAACTTCAGCATCAATAACTTCCGCATCAGTAATCTCAGCATCCATGATAGTAGCATCAAGCACACTAGAATCTACATCTTCACTATCCACGACTTCAGCGTTAACTACTTCAGTGTGAACGTTTTCATTTGTGATAACGCCTGTATCAATAGCGCCGATATACGTTAAATCAGTATCAGTATCAGTATCAGTATCAACGTGAGCAGACGCTTCAGGCTCGGTTACTAGCGTATCCGCAGCAGCGACTACGCTGGCATCTTCTGCTATAGATGGCTGACTATCCGTAGGTGCTATTGCCATCGTTACTTTAAAAGCAAAACTTGCAAAGCCCACGGTATCATCAGCTTTTAGATGTTTAGACTTGTTATCCTCAACACGATCATCATTAATAAAAGTACCATTTGATGAGCCTAAATCTTTTACATATAGCTTGCCGTTTAAAACGCTTAATAACGCGTGATTGCGGGAGACTTGTTTACTGCCCAGTACCACATCATTGTCGTTACCACGCCCCACTGACAAGCTATCAATGACGGTCAAGCTTAAGTCGCCCAATGCTTCTGTTAAAGCATTCAGTTGCCAAATATCAGCCTCTAAATTACTAGCTTCTGAACTGGTAGCTTTGGTATCCGCAGTGTTCGTTGCAGCCGTTATCTTGTCATGCTCATTTACGTTACTCATGATGCTATTACTCCCTGTAATTAATAAAAGTTATTCATTAAATATTATTATTTAAATGCTCTATTTTTATGTCGTTAGGACTGCTCTTATTGTTAAAAATATGGAGATATTTACCTATATATTTTTATCTTATTGGTCATTAAAAATGAAGGCTTTGGCACTAAAAACAATAGTAATAATTGTCTTTTTTAGACCCATTATTTAGGCATAAAATGCGGTTTAATGACGCCACTCAGCTTGCTATAAGGAATGCTCAACACAGGCATACCGTAAGCGTATGGACCAATGGCATAATGCTGATAGCGAACATCAATGCCTTTATCCGTTAAGGTGACATTGTCATCGAGGGTAAAAGGCCAATTTTTTTCATAGCTGTTGAGATCTTCATCCACGGTTTTTACCCACGTTTTATAAGCCTCATAAGCGAGCGCTTTAAAGCGAGGTTTTTTGCCGGTTTGTAGCATATCATCTAACCGTACTTGCTTTTTGGTGCTCGGGTCAAATATCAAGTATTCGCTATAAGGCATACCATGAGCGCCGCCAGTAAAGACGTAAGAGCTAATTTCGAACATCTCAAAGTTATCAACATGACCTAAATAGTCAGGTTTGACCATCAATTGATAAACAAAGACGCTGTCATCCGGTATGTCAGCAAATTGTGATGCAACAAAACCATCAATGGCAGCTTTAACGACCTTGGCATCGCCAGTCGCTTTACTGGGTTTAGACTCAGAAGGCTTGCTATTAATCACTAAATTATTGATACGTGCATTGGTTATTTTATTCATCCAACCTCGATTGGTTTTAAGATAATGAACCTCAATATTTGGACAATTATCGCGTTCAACACAGCGTTCTTGAATATTTTTGGGCACGCTATAATCAAGATAGTCGGTACTGCTGATGAGCGTACTGGCATTTGCTGATAAGCTTGCCGCTCCAAGTAACACGCCACTTACGAGCAGCGACAATAAGCGCGAACGATTGTATATAGCACTTGTCTGCTGAGTCATAAACGGCTTATTGATAGCTAGTGGATTCAAAGTTGTCATATATCCTCGCTAACAAATAGGTTAGTTTCATTGGTATTCTACCGTAACCGTTTGTGCTTATTGTTGAAACACTGTTTGTGTTGTTAAAGCGTTCCTCTTTTTAAAAGAGCGATCTCTATAAACTTCAGAAATTATGAACAATAAAAAAGACACGGCAGCCGTGTCTTTTAAAATAGCGCATCAAAAGAATAAAATAAACGAAGTTTTAAATTTAATACTCTTTTTTATTACTCTTTAACGTTCTTTAGTGCTCACGAGTATTACTAAACGTCACTTCTGGATAGCGCTCTTGCATCAACTGTAAATTCACCCGTGACGGCGCTAAATACGTCAGATAGCCACCACCATCAAGCGATAATTGGTCATGGGCTTTACGTTTAAACTTCGCTAAAGCCACTTCATCATCACAGTGAATCCAACGTACCGTTGCGATAGAAACTGGCTCAAACGTACATTGCACTTTGTACTCTTCTTTCAGACGATGCGCCACCACTTCGAACTGTAGTACGCCAATTGCACCTAGGACTAAATCATTGTTAATCTGCGGCATAAAGACCTGCGTAGCACCCTCTTCACTGAGCTGCTGTAAACCTTTTTGTAAGGCTTTGGACTTAAGTGGATCACGTAATACTACACGGCGGAAAAGTTCAGGGGCAAAGTGCGGAATACCCGTGAAGTTTAATTCTTCGCCTTCAGTAAAGCTGTCACCAATCGAAATCGTACCGTGGTTATGTAAACCAATAATATCGCCCGGATAAGCTTCTTCTAGCGCTTCGCGGTCGCCTGCTAAAAAGGTCAACGCATCGGCAATACGCACGTCTTTACCCAAACGCACGTGCTTCATTTTCATACCTTTTTCGTACTTGCCTGAGCACACACGCAAGAACGCAATACGGTCACGATGTCGCGGATCCATATTCGCCTGAATCTTAAACACAAAGCCCGTAAAATTAGTCTCAGTCGCTGCAATCTCGCGCTCATTGGTCGCATGAGATTTTGGTGGGGGCGAATATTTAACCAGTGTGTCCAGTACCATATTAACGCCAAAATTACCCAGTGCCGTACCAAATAATACCGGTGTCATCTCGCCTGCCAAAAATGCTTCAACACTAAATTCCTCAAGCGCCATTTGTACCAGCTCAAGCGACTCTTCAAATGAAGCAAACATCAACGCGCCCAAACGCTCGCGAATATCAGGATAATCATAGCCATCACGAGTCTCAAGCTCGACAATCTCACCGCCATGACCTTTTTGATACATATAAGTTTTATTTTCGGTTAAATGATAAACCCCAACGAAATCTTGCCCCATACCAATGGGCCACGTTAGAGGGATACATTTAATTTTCAGTACCGCTTCAATCTCACTCAGTAATTCAAGTGGCTCACGGATTTGGCGATCCAATTTATTAACAAACGAGATAATGGGCGTATCACGCATCCGACAAACTTCCATCAGCTTGATGGTACGTTCTTCAACGCCTTTTGCGCCATCAACCATCATCAGCGCACTATCGACAGCCGTTAAGGTGCGATAAGTATCTTCACTAAAGTCGGCGTGACCGGGCGTGTCCAGTAGGTTAACAATGTGCTCTTGATATGGGAACTGCATGACAGAGGTGGTGATAGAAATACCGCGCTCTTGCTCCATGCTCATCCAATCTGAGGTCGCATGACGATCCGTCTTGCGACCTTTGACCTCGCCCACGACCTGAATCGCTTTACCCCATAATAGGAGCTTTTCGGTCATCGTTGTTTTACCGGCATCGGGATGCGAGATGATGGCAAAGGTGCGACGTTTGGCAACCTCACGGGCAAGCTTGGTAGCTGAGAGCTTGCTTGTTGAAACTTTAGTATCTGCGCTCATAATGAATAACTTATCGTTAAATTTTGGAAGAAAATAGCAGGATTTGATAACAGGTTTAATAGTAGGTATGAAAGATTTTAGTGCGCGTATTGTAACGGATTTACGGTCAAGATGCTATTTTTGCCACTGGTTATGACATTGATATCAATGTCCTATCAATACGATATCTTAAAATAGTTACATCATAAAAAAGGCGATAAAGATGCATATTTGCAAAACTTTATCGCCTTTTATTGGACTTATAAAATACGTATCTCAATAACGTCTATTAATAACTTATTGATACTTTATCAATAATAACGCTTAATTTGGTCTTCTAAGAAATTAGCCGCCACATCATTCACTAAAGTGCAATCGACGACGCCACGAATACTGTTCTCATTAGGTTGCGTCTGCCCGTTCACAATATAATTAGCCTCATAAATACTGCCATCGTAATCTATAGCGTTATATAAATAAATGGGGTCATTATCGGTAGCAAAAAACTTAGCTTGCACCGCTTTTTGTTTATTACTTACCCCAAGATATAATTCGGTAGTGCTAGATGGGCGGTTATCATTAAAGCGTTTTTCAGTCACCTTAGTCCAGCTATCAAGCGTTTTATAGCCCGTTTTATCTTTAGCATTGAAAACAAAGAATGCGCGATCGCTGGTGGTCACTGGAATGTAGCAAACTGAGCCAGCAGGAAACATAAGATTGTTAGGTATTTTACTATAATTATTTAAGTCCGTAAAAATACCACGGCTGCTGCCAAAATTATTGCTAGGAATGTAATTACGCGCATCAACGCCTGCTAGCGAAAGTGTTTTATAGGTGGTCTTATAATTAACTCTATTATTACTATTTTTTTCATAAATCGGACGCGTTACGGTGCGATTATTCACTTCGATATCTTTATCTTCAAGCGTGCCTTCGAACAGATTTCCCAAGACTACAGAGGTCTTTAAATTATTAGTATTGTGATTAGTATAATTACCAACAATGTTGGTCACTTTAATATCGCGGTCGCCAGTGCGATATTTACTGTCGATACGTACCACGGCTTCCTTATTGGTTTGGCTATCAATACCTTTATCGAAGCTACTCACTATCAGTTCATTACTGCCACTTGAGCCATTACCTGAGCCGTAAACACCATCGTCTTCGCCGCCGCACCCAACAAGGGTAAGCGTTAGTAAAGATAGTATAGTCGGGGTTATTATTAGCTTGTTCATCGCAGGGTGTCCTTCTTCTTAATAGTATTAAATCGATTGTTTTTAGTGTTTTTACCATTTTTATATCTGGTTCATGCGCTTAGTTTACCCCACCGCCACTATTACTTATAGCGAACTTGTCATAACATTAGTTTAATAATGACGCCTACTTACAAATCCATCGCATACATTTACCACCACTCTATATAGATAGGCGTATATTTTGTTATCCTAGGTGAGCTATTGAAAGCGTTATGATTTATCACTTATTATAAAATTTATTATAAAACTACTAACAAAGGATATGTTATGCAGACTCTATATTCTACTGAAGCGATAGTAACTGGCGGGCGTACGGGTAATGCTAGTCTTAAAGACAGCCATTTGAAGATTCATATGGTCGCACCTGGTTCTGATAAAGAAGGCAATAATCCAGAACAGTTATTTGCGATGGGCTATGCCGCTTGTTTCGATGGCGCACTTGCGGCGGTCAAACAAGTGGAAAAGGCAAAATTTGATTCTACAACCCATGTGTCGGTAGACTTACTAAAAGGAGAAGGTCTAGATTTTCAGTTGGCAGTGAAAATTCATGTGGTTGCAGAAAATACAGCACTGACAGCGGATGAGTTTCAAGCGTTAGTCGAAAAAGCCAATAAAGTCTGCCCATATTCTAAAGCTACCAACGGTAATATCGATAGTGCAGTGACCTCAGAGGTCAAGTAAGGCTGTCATAATTACAGTAACTAGTATTAATTATCAAAAGAATCCAGCATTGTCTGGGTTCTTTTTTTTGGGCGCACCTATCGTAATGATTGAGACATAACGACTGAGAAGTTCGGCATACTTGAGTTTTATCGTTATAATGAGAAAGCCTTTTTACCTTATATTTGATAAGTGACTTTTATGACTGCCAATATGACAGATAATGCCCACAACTCTCACCTACCGATTAATCCCGATACGGTGCCAAGCTTTGAGACGATGACGAATGTAGCCACGATGGATACCAGTCATGTGAACAAAGACACGCCGCCATTTATCTTAGTTGATGGTTCGTATTATCTGTTTCGCACTTATCATGCCTTACCGAAAATGATGACCACCACAGGGCAACATACCAATGCGATACGCGGTACATTAAACGCGCTGCTCAAGCTGATGCGCCGTTATCATCCCACCCATATGGCGGTCTGTTTTGATACGCGCGCGCCAACGTTTCGTCATCAATTATCCGCTGATTATAAAGCCAGTCGTCCGCCGATGGATATTGAACTGTCACAGCAAATCCCTTATTTGCACCGTTTAGTCACCGCTTTGGGCATTCCTTTATTGCGTATTGAAGGCGCAGAAGCTGATGATATTATCGGCACGTTGGCATATCGGGCGGTTGCCGAAGGTCATCACGTCGTTATCTCAACTGGTGATAAAGACATGGCGCAACTGGTCAATGATTGCGTGATTTTAGAAGACAGTTTCACAGGAAAAATCACCGATAGCCAAGGCGTAGTCGATAAATTTGGTATCAATCCTGAGCAAATGATTGATTTTTTAACGCTGATGGGTGACTCATCAGACGGCATCAAAGGCGTACCCGGTATTGGTAAAAAGACCGCGCAAGACTTGCTTAATAAATATGGCACTATTGATAATATTTTGCAAAATCTTGCCGATGTTAAAGGTCGCGGTGCAAAAAGTTTGGCTGAACATGCTGGTGACATTCCGTTAAATGCGCAACTTGCTACCATCGTGACGGACTTAGATATCGGTCAAGATTGGAGTGACTTACAGCTTAATACCGACCCTTGCGCCCATGTTGACGAGTTACGGGCACTATATAGCGAGCTTGAGTTTAAGAATGAGCTGGCGTCGCTCGACCATCCGAATCATCCGGCAAATGGTCAAGGCAGCAAAGGCGTTGCCGCCAGCCAAGCAGCAACGGAAGCACAAGCCCAAATCGAAAAATCATTGCAATCAACCAAAATTGATAATATCAAAAACAGTAAAAATCACGATAAAGCATGGCATACGATATTGGACATGCCTGCCTTTGATAGTTTAATTGAGCAATTAGAAAACTCAGCGCATTTTGTTATTGATACCGAAACCACCAGCGTGCATTGGCGTCAGGCTGAATTGGTCGGCTTATCTTTTGCAACTCAAGCGCACGAAGCTTATTATATTCCGCTAGCCCATAGCTTGGAAGGTGATGCGCTCACGACTAAGCAGCTTGACCGTGATACGATATTATCTCGTCTAAAGCCCATTTTAGAAAACCCTAATATCGGTAAAATTGGTCAACATCTGAAATATGATGCGCATATTCTCAGCCGTTATGATATTGATTTACTGGGCAGTATTCATGATAAGCCGAATAACTGGGCAATGGATACCATGCTTGCCAGCTATGTGATTAATGCCGCCATTACCCGTCATGGCATGGATGACTTGGCGCGGCATTATCTGCAAACGCAAACGATTAGCTTTGAAGATGTTGCCGGTAAAGGTGCGAAACAAGTTAGCTTTGATCAAGTTGCCATTGATATTGCTAGCGACTATGCGTGTGAAGATGCCGACATTACCTATCAACTATTCAAGATTTTTAATCAAAAATTGGCTAATGATGACAATAATCAAAAACTACTGCATGAGCTAGAAATTCCAACCGCTGAAATTCTGTGTCAAATGGAAGCCGAAGGTATTTTGATTAAGCGTCCGTTTTTAAATGAACTGTCGAAGCGTTTTGATGAAGAAATTATTGTACTGGAACAACGCGCTTATGAGGTTGCCGGTGAAGAATTTAACTTAGCGTCGCCTAAACAGCTTGGTGAGATGCTCTTTGATAAATTGGGCGTCATTGGCGGTAAAAAAACCAAGACCGGTCAGTATTCAACGGGCGAAGCGGTACTGTCCAAGATTGACCATCCACTGGTGGATATCGTTCTAGAATATCGCAGCTTGGCAAAGTTAAAAAACACCTATACCGATGCGCTCGATAATGTCGCAGACCCTATCACCAATCGCGTGCATACCAGTTACCATCAAGCATTGACCAGTACGGGTAGATTATCTTCTACTGATCCCAATTTGCAAAATATCCCGATTCGTACCGCCACGGGGCGTTTGATTCGCCAAGCCTTTATTGCACCAGAAGGTCGCGTGATATTAGCGGCGGATTATTCACAAATTGAGCTGCGTTTGATGGCGCATTTCTCAGGCGATGAAAATCTAACCCGCGCCTTTAATGAAGGATTGGATATTCACACTGCTACAGCGGCTGAAGTGTTGGGCAAAACGGTTGAAGAAGTCACCCCAACTGAGCGCCGCAACGCCAAAGCCATTAACTTTGGTTTGCTTTATGGTATGAGTGCCTTTGGACTTGCCAAGCAATTACAGATGAGTCGCGGTGAAGCACAAGACTATATCAATATGTATTTTAATCGTTACCCGAGCGTCAAAGAATATATGATAAATACGCGAGCGAGTGCGTATGATAAAGGCTATGTTGAGACTATCCTCGGTCGTAAGCTCTACACGCCCGATATTAATAATAGCAATCGTATGGTCAAGCAAGCCGCAGAACGTGCAGCCATTAATGCGCCATTACAAGGCTCAGCCGCTGATATTATTAAGCTCGCGATGATTGCCGTTGATAAAGTATTGCCAAAAGCGCAGGCAAAAATGCTACTCCAAGTTCATGATGAATTGGTATTTGAAGTGGACGCAGATAAAGCGGCTGATATTAGCAAGCTTATTAAAAATGCCATGCAAGAAGTTTTATCGACAACCGCCGTTGCTAGCGGCTGGCAAGTGGACTTTGCTGTGCCGCTGTTAGTAGAAACCGATATCGGTAGCAATTGGGACGAGGCGCATTAAAAAGCGACGCATTAAAAACAGCCACATCAATAAACAAAGATATTAGACCGCATTAACACGCTATACTTGTTACTTAACATTTGTTCTAATCTTTATAAGGATGTCATTATGAATATATTAATCACAGGCGCATCGCGTGGTATCGGATTGGCAACGGCTAAGCAACTGCTGGCAAAAGGTCATAGCGTGGGTCTTTTCGATATTGATAGCGCTGAGCTTGAACGTGCAATCACTGATAAAGTGCTTAACAAAGCCAATCAAGAAAGTCGTATCGTCACCGGTCATCTGGATGTCACGCAACCTGACCCTTGGGATGAAGCTATTCAAAAAATGGTAGATGCTTTTGGCGGTATTGATACCCTGATTAATAATGCTGGCGTACTGGTCAGTGGTGCATTACCGACGACTGATTTAGATAAGCAATTGTCCCTAATTGATATCAACTGTAAAGGCGTATTGATTGGCTGTTATAAATTGGCACCTTATTTGGCTGATAGCGAAAACGGTAAAATTATCAATCTGTCGTCTGCTTCTGCAATTTATGGTCAGTCTGAAGTTGCGCCTTATGCGGCAAGTAAGTTCTTTGTACGTGGCTTAACGGAAGGGCTAAATATTGAGTATGCTGAGCTCGGCATTAAAGTCATTGACGTCATGCCATTATGGGTAAAATCAGACATGACCAAAGATCTTCATGTCACCAGTATTGATCGTTTAGGGATTAATCTAACAGTTGATGATGTCGCTAAAACCATATGCAAATTGACATGTCGCCCGAATAGTAAAATATCAGGCACACATTTCCCTGTCGGCATGCCAGCAAAAATCTTGCAAGGCTTATCACAAGTTTCTCCTGACCCGCTCATGCGCTTTATCAATAGCAAAATTGGCACCAAATAAGCCATAATATGGTGGCATAGATACGATATCCTACGAATTGAAACAATTAAAACACTCAAACGGCTGCCCATTATTGGTAGCCGTTTTTTATTACTTTTAGGATTAACTGACCTATTACATTTTTGAACATTACTTGACACCTTACTACTATCAGCGGTGCTAATAACGAGGCAAACTTATAGCCAGATGAACAATAATAACTCACTTATTAATTATTAAAAAAAAGGAAAATATCATGGCGCATTCAGAAAGCCCGTTATCAGAAGATATGGAACGTCTAGACGACAGTATTGATAATGATGAACAAGAAAATAATCAGCAAGCCATTGACTTAGACAATCCGATGCTGCACATTATTGATGATAATGATGACATCGATGGTTCGGTAGGATTTAGTAATTCGCAAGCAGGAAGTGATGCGGTAGATGGGCTGACGCCAATGTATCGGCAGAATATTGACGAATCACGCATTGATGAAATATTAATAGAAGATAACTTAGATGACAGCGACTATCCGAATATCGTTGATATCGCCGATAAAAATGCCACAAAATATAGCAATAATGATGATTTCTAATTCATTTATCAGAGTGAAAATTTAAAAAAAGCACGATTATAATAAATAATCGTGCTTTTTTTAACAGTTAACTTTTAGCTTATATTTTTTAGATAGATTTTATACCTTGCTACGCCCAACCATCAAGCGTGCCAGCCCAGCCTTTTACCAATGGGGTCGCCAGTGCTTCTATCAAATCAATATGCGCGTCATCCATATTTAATGCTGGAATATAGTGATACTCTTGACCGCCTGCATGCAAGAATGTCTCACGGTTTTCAATCGCTAACTCTTCCAATGTCTCTAAACAATCCGCTGAAAACGCTGGACTAATGATTTGTACCGAGCGTACGCCCGCTGCGCCCCACTCTTTTAACACCACATCTGTATAGGGTTTGACCCATTCTTGCTTACCAAAGCGTGACTGAAAGCTGATAATCCATTCATCTGCGCTCAACCCTAGCGCATGCGCCACTTGTGCTGCCGTACATTTACAACGCTTCGGATACGGATCGCCTTTATCGGCATATGGCTGCGGAATACCATGAAAGCTAAACATGAGCTTTTCAGGTTTGCCGTGTTTCTCTTGAAAGCGGCGAATACTATCGGCAAGGGCTTTGATATATAACGGATGCGCAAAGTAATCTTTGACGATAGTCATATTAGGCAAATTACGCTGCTTCAGTGACCATTTCGTAACCGCATCATACACTGCACCGGTTGACGTCGCCGAATACTGTGGAAATAACGGCAACATCACAAAGTGATCGACACCTTCTTTGCGTAATGCGTCCATCACATCAGGCAAACCCGGATTACCATAACTCATTGCTGAATGCACAGACACGCGAAACGGTGCGGCACTTTTGGCAAGGCGCGGCTGCAACTTCTCAACCTGACCATTCAAAATATTGCGCATGGGCGAATCTCCATCCCAAATGCTGGCATAGGCTTCTGCCACCCGCTTTGGACGACTTGGTAATACAAACAAATTCAGAATAATCGCCCATAAAAACTGCGGAATCTCGATGACGCGTGGGTCTGATAAAAACTGGCGCAAATAACGGCGTACCGCAGGCGCAGTTGGCTCATCAGGGGTACCAAGATTGATTAATAGGACGGCAATACGTGGGGGCAGTTCAGGTTTCATAGCGGCACATTTTATAAGAGGTTATTAGATAAATAAGAATAAATATTGAGTTTAGCAATACAAGAGTATAAACAACTGGTTATTAAGAATCCATTCACAATACTTAAAATAAGTTAATAAACGGTAACGAAAGCATCCCGCCATAAATCCTGCTTAGTGTAGCATTTTATTTACTGCAAACGCATCGTCAAACTCATGCTCATACAATTTGATACTCATCTTCTTGATAGTAAGTTTCTTAATACTCAGTTTATCCCTTCGTAAAACAGCTGCTAAAATAATCTCTAAAACCACCTATCAAATAAAGTCACCCTGTGACGGTTGTGCTCATACGCGCATCGCCATACAATAGGTAAACATAGCGTATTGGCATATTGCCATGCGCCTTATATTTTATTGATGACTGTCATCTTTCGAGGTAGCTTTGAGTTCACGTCCTGATATTACCAGTGACCCATCCACTGATGTGCCTGTCAATCACACTGCCTTAGCAGGCGCTGTCGGCTCAGTGGGCATTGTCACCCCCCAAACCTTGCACTTTGCTGAACCCTTAACTTTAGAGTGTAATCGCACGCTGCCCGCATTTGATTTAGTCATAGAGACTTATGGCACGTTAAATGAGGATAAATCAAACGCCATATTGATATGTCATGCCTTATCTGGCAGTCACCATGCCGCAGGTATTTATAGTACCGATGATAAAAAAATCGGCTGGTGGGACAATATGATTGGACCCAATAAAGCCATTGATACCAATCAATTTTTTGTGGTGGCGGTAAACAATATTGGCAGCTGTTTTGGCTCTACTGGTCCAACCACCATCAATCCTGACAGGATTATTAATGGTGGCGAAGCACGCGCTTACGGTCCCGATTTTCCATTGGTGACGATTAAAGATTGGGTAAAAACCCAAGCCATGCTCTCAGACCGCTTAGGCATTGAGGTTTGGCATGCGATTGTTGGCGGTTCTATGGGTGGTATGCAAGCCCTGCAATGGTCGGTTGATTACCCTAACCGACTTAAACGCTGTGTAGTCATTGCTAGTACGCCCAAGTTATCGGCACAAAATATTGCTTTTAATGAAGTGGCACGGCAATCGATTATCTCTGATCCTGACTTTAAAGACGGGCGCTACCTGCAAGCCGGCACTTATCCCCGTCGCGGCTTAATTTTGGCACGGATGGTGGGTCACATCACCTATCTTACTGACGATGCGATGAAAGCCAAGTTTGGGCGCGACCTAAAGTCTGGCAAATTTATGTATGGCTATGATGTTGAGTTTCAGGTTGAAAGTTACTTGCGCTATCAAGGCGAACGCTTTAGCGAAAACTTTGATGCCAATACTTATTTATTGATGACCAAAGCGTTAGATTATTTTGACCCGACTCGTGATAGTACCTTAACCCCTAAACTAGACGTTGAATCAGAAACTGAATCAGACCTTCTAGCTAATGAGGAAAATCCTACTTATGAAGATAATAGTATTAGTGAGAATGTAGATAACAACGGCAACGATAATGCCCATCACGAGCTTAAGGCAGCCTTTGCTCATACTCAGTGTCAGTATTTAGTAGTGTCCTTTACCACTGATTGGCGCTTTGCGCCTGAACGCTCACAAGAAATCGTCGATGCGCTAATGGCAGTAGGAAAACCGGTCAGCTATATCAATGTCGATGCGCCACATGGTCATGATTCATTTTTATTTGATATTCCACGTTATATGGGCGCAGTCAAAGGTTTCTTAACCGCACCCTTTATGAACAAGCCGTTTATAACCAAGTCTTTTACAACCAGTAATGACAGCGCAAAACAGACCGCAGCAACAGGAGAACACGCGTGAGAATGGATCATCAGTTGGCTGAACGCTGGATTGCGCCCCAATCCCACGTACTTGATTTGGGTTGTGGTAATGGCGAACTACTGGCACATTTACAGCAAAAATTGGGCGTTAGCGGTTATGGGTTAGAGCTTGACGAAGATAAAATCAATGAAGCTATCGGCAATGGTTTATCCATTATCGAACAAGACCTCAACGATGGACTCAGTCGCTTTGCGGACAATAGTTTTGATACTGTGGTGATGGCTCGCGCCCTACAAGCGGTCAAATCGCCTGACATACTGCTGCTCGATATGTTACGGGTAGCACGCGAAGCGATTATCACCTTTCCGAACTTTGCTCATTGGCACAACCGTCTGCATTTGGGGCTAAAAGGCATGATGCCCGTCTCAGAAGCCTTACCCTATGAGTGGTACGACACCCCTAATATTCATCTGTGTACCTTTAAAGACTTTGAAAAACTGTGCGCAAAGCATGACATTCGTATCATCAATCGCTTTGCTGTTAGTGACTCTGATAGAGGTCATTCGGCACTGATGAGTACCTTAATACGGCAAGCGCCCAACCTGTTAGCCGATGTCGCTATCTATCGAGTGACTAAGCACGCTCCTAAATAACCACATTATCGTTAATGATTTGTATTAAATTTATTACTCATAAGTAACTATATGATTTTATTACAAACTATAGTGCGTGATTTAATGTTAATCTGAGTAATTAGTATTTGAGTTTGGTAAGTTTGGGTGGTAAGCTAGCAAAATAATGTTAACGGTATGTCTTTTAATACCGTTTGTCTATTGTGTCAGTATAAATATATACCCCTACTTCCTAAAACTTATGCCGCGAATCATCAGCGCAGGCAATATTGTAGTCCATTACGCAAAGGATCTGCGTATTGCTAAATTTTAATGCAGTAGTTGTTCATCATGGATAGTTATGACGCCATTCATCACAACGCTAATGCTTAATTAACAATTAACATGGCAAACTGATGTATTGTTTTAAGTGCTCATATTCATGCTCTTCTATGAAATTCTGCTTGTCTACTTCCTACTTTTGGAGCCACTATGAAATTGTTAAAAGCCGCATTGTTCACTGCCATTTTTTCTTGTGCCGGTATTGCCAATGCAGACTTAGTGGCGAACGTGCCACTGGATACTTCACGCTTTGAAATCATGAATGTCAGTGAGTTGTCTGCTCGTGCCAATCAAGGTAACGATCACGCCCAATTCTACTTGGCAAAACGCTTACAAAAAGGTCAAGGAATTACCCAAGATACGCAGAAAGCCATCCAATGGTACACCCGTGCCGCTGAACAAGGCGTTGCTCCAGCCCAGCTGAACCTTGGTATCATGTACTTGCGCGGTGAAGGCGTACAGCCAAACCTACAGCAAGCGCGTAAGTGGTTAGAAAAAGCAGCCATGCGCGGTGACAATCGTGCCAGCTATACCTTAGCCTTGCTTGACGAAAAGCAAAAAAACTTGGTTGATGCTTATAAATGGTATGACTTAGCGGCTCGTGATGGTATGTTAGACGACAATGTACGTAGCAAAGCCCGTGGTAAAATTGGTCAATTAGCGCTTAACTTATCAAACTCTGATATCGTCAGCGCCCGTACCCAAGCCGATCGCTGGTTCCAAAATAAATAAGTCAGCACCTTGATACTTAGATACTAATGAATACGAAAAAACTCAGCCAATTGCTGGGTTTTTTGATGTTTTATAGTCATATTTATAGTGTTATTGAAGCACTCAAATCATATTAAATATCCAAAAACCACCTAAAATTTGCTACACTGCGTCAGTAATTTTCTAATTCCACAATTACACCAATGTTATTAATCAGTTTTACATCAACTACCAAATCAACCAACGATTGCACTAGGTTTACGACTTAGCCAGCAGGAGAGAAAATGAACACTACTTTAAACAACAACCAAGCCACAACTATGCCAAGTCATGCCACCGAATATGATAGCGCGACTAACAATATCGTGGTTGCTGCTCTATATAAATTTACCCGCTTTGCTGACTTTGAGCAGTATCGCGAGCCTATTTTAAATACCATGCTCGACAATGAAGTGAAAGGCACGTTATTAATCGCCGCTGAAGGCATTAATGGCACGATTTCTGGCACGCGCCATGGTATTGATACGGTGCTTGATTATCTGCGCACCATTGACGCTATTGGTAGCTTTGTATTTAAAGAGTCTTATACCAACGAGCAGCCGTTTTATCGCACCAAAGTGAAGCTTAAAAAAGAAATCGTGACCATGGGCGTTGAGAATATTGACCCATTACAATCGGTTGGGCGTTATGTTAAGCCAAGCGATTGGAATGCACTGATATCTGACCCAGAAGTCATCCTGATTGATACTCGTAACGATTACGAAGTGCAAATTGGTACGTTTAAAAATGCTGTGAATCCACAAACAGAAACCTTCCGCGAGTTTCCAGACTATGTGGCAAAAGAGCTTGACCCAAGCAAACATAAAAAAGTCGCTATGTTCTGTACCGGCGGTATCCGCTGTGAAAAATCAACCGCCTTTATGCGTCAACAAGGTTTTGAAGAGGTCTATCATTTAGAAGGTGGTATTTTAAAATACCTAGAAGAAGTACCGGTTGCTGAATCGATGTGGGAAGGCGATTGCTTCGTGTTTGATAATCGCGTCTCGGTGAATCATAACCTAGAAAAAGGCGATTATGATCAGTGTTTCGCCTGCCGTATGCCGATTACTATCGCGGATCAGCAAAGCCCTGCCTATATTAAAGGTGAATCTTGCCCGCATTGTATTGATAAAGCCACTGACGAGCAAAAAGCACGCTTTCGTGAGCGTGAACATCAAATGCAATTGGCTAAAAAACGTGGCGAAGCGCACATCGGTAGCGACGTAATTGACGTGATTGAAAAACGCAAAGCTGCTAAAATCGAAGCGCGTCGGCAATTAGAAGAAGCCAACCACGTTAACGCTGGTTAAGTTAATCTGTATACCATAAAAAAAAGAGATGCCTAAGCATCTCTTTTTTTGTCTGAACGTTTGCTCATAAGCGCTTAGCTACCGCGATAGGTGCTATAACCATACGCTGATAAAGTGATTGGCACATGGTAATGCTTATCGCCTTCGACATTGAAGTTCACTTCAACATACGGATAGAATGATTTTGCGCCTTGGTTAGAAAAGTAAGGCGAGGTTTCAAAAATCAACTTATAAGTACCGTCGTTTTTAACATTCTCTTGGTTTGGTAAAAACTCACCAATACGACCATCAGCGCCTGTTTTTTTAGTATCAAGTAACTTCCAAACACCGTTAACTTGTTTCATCAAGCGTACGTCAACATTTGGTGCAGGTTTACCAGTGCTGATATCCAAAATATGGCTTGATAACTGATACGTACCTTGATCGGCTGCAAAGCTGGCAGTTGCCGTCATGGCTAATACGCCACCGAGTGCGGCTGCTCTCATTATGTTCATTTTCATAAAGCATCCTTTAATGTAATGTTAGTAAACTATTAATTAGTATGATAAACAATTAGTATGATAAATCTGCGTATATTAGCGAACACGCGATAACCTTCAAATAAACCTTGTCTGACAATATTGCTATTTAAGCAATAATTGGTTCACTAAATATTTTTAACTTAGCCAATCATTGATGTAATCATCATCAACCGACCTATATACGAGCTTTAATCAGTATAAATAGTATTACTGATAAGTTTAATATCGGCTTTCGCTATGTAGTATAAGTTATCAAACACACCTCATAATAAAGAATATGTTAACTTGTATAATTAAATGTATGTAGAGTGTAACCAAAGCAATATAACACTGAAAAATCAGCCAAAAAAATAGCAGACCATTATAGAAATGATCTGCTATTTATTATAATTCTAACGAATACGAATTATAATTAGCGGTCGTGAATTTATATCATCTACTAAATTTTTGATATCTAGTATTAGTATAAAACACGGACACGAATGGTTTCTGGCACGTCTTTAAGCTGGTCAAGCGCTGCATCTGAATCATGATAGTCAACATCCATCATGAGGTAACCAATATCACCTTCTGTCATCAGACTTTGCGCTAAGATATTGATATGGGCTTCAGCGAACAAACGGTTAATCTGTGACAATACACCCGGCACGTTATGGTGAATGTGCAATAGACGATGAGTGCCTACCTTGAATGGAATAGACACTTCAGGGAAGTTCACAGCAGTAACGGTATCACCATGGTCAGAATAACGCACAAATTTCTCCGCCACTTCTAGACCGATATTGGCTTGTGCCTCTTGAGTTGAACCGCCAATGTGTGGCGTCAAGATGACATTATCAAACTTACGCAGCGGTGATTCAAACTCTTCATCGGCAGATTTAGGCTCTTTTGGGAACACATCAATTGCAGCGCCTAAGATTTTACCAGATTCAAGCGCTGCTGCTAAATCATCAATATCGACACAGGTGCCACGTGCTGCATTAATAAAATGGCTGCCCTCTTTCATTTGTGCAAACTGCTCAGCTTTCATCATATAGCGCGTGCTTGGCTCATCAGGCACATGCAAGGTAACGATGTCCGCTTGTGCCAATAGCTCATTTAAGCTGCCCACTTGATGCGCATTACCCAATGGCAATTTGGTCACCACGTCATGATAAATGACTTTCATACCGAAGCTTTCTGCCAATACCGACAGCTGTGAGCCAATAGAGCCATAACCGACAATACCGATGGTTTTGCCGCGTACTTCATGCGAGTCTTTAGCAGACTTGCCCCAACCGCCGCGATGCACCGTAGCACTTTTCTCAGGAATACCACGATACAGCATAATGGCTTCGGCAAGCACCAGCTCAGCAACTGAGCGCGTATTAGAATATGGCGCATTAAAAACGGGAACGCCCAACTCACGTGCTGCGTCAAGATCAACTTGGTTCGTGCCGATACAGAAGCAACCAATACCAATGAGCTTTTGCGCTTGCTCTAACACTTCACGCGTCAGTTGCGTCCGCGAGCGAATACCAACAAAATGCGCATCTTTAATTTTTTCAATCAGCTCATCTTGATCGAGCGCATGGCTGAGTGATTCGATATTGTTATAGCCCGCACCTTGCAATACTTTCAAGGCGTTCTCATGCAGACCTTCAAGCAATAAAAACCGGATTTTGTCTTTTTCTAATGATAATGCCATGTGAGACCTGTCCTATAACTAGTTTATAAATAGTCTGCGATGAATAAAACGAGAATGAGCTCTTTATATTACACAAAATTAAGCACTAATGTAGGGAATACTAACAAATAAAACGTTACTATTTTATACCATAATAAGACATTCCATCTCACTTACTTAGAAGATATAAGCTAGCGGTAGAATAGTATTCGCGTTAGACTACTTTCTGTTATTAGCGTTAGGACTTCAGCTTTTTGATAATATATAGCTGTAGCAATCCTGTTCTAAGAACATCGTCACAATTATTTTTATATTTATGCTTTTATATTCATACTGTTAGATTCAAGCCAAGCATTTCAAAATTAGGATTCACAACCGAGACTATCATGACTGCACCCATTATCTGTAATAATACTGCCGCCGTTCAAGCCATTCTTGATAGTTTGGTGACGCAACATCAGTTCGACCCCGCTCAAATCCGCACCGACCTTGAGAGTTTAGAGCACTGGGGCAAGGATTGGACGAAGCACTTTGCGCCTGCGCCTTCTGCCATCGTCTTTCCTAAAACCACCGAACAAGTCCAAGCCTTAGTCTTACTTGCCAATGAGCATCACGTCGTCCTCACCCCAAGTGGCGGTCGTACTGGACTCTCAGCCGGAGCTGTTGCCGCCAATGGCGAGATTGTCGTCAGCATGGACAAAATGAATCAAATCGGCACCTTTTATCCTGCCGACCGTATGGTTGAGATTGAAGCCGGTGTGGTCACTGAGCAACTGCAAGCCTTTGCGGAATCTCACGACCTTTACTATCCGGTTGACTTCGCCTCAGCAGGCTCCAGTCAAATGGGTGGCAACATCGGCACCAATGCCGGTGGCATTAAAGTCATCCGTTATGGCATGACCCGTCAATGGATTATGGGCTTAACTGTGGTGACAGGCAAAGGGGATATCTTACAGCTCAATCGCGGTATGGTGAAAAATGCCACTGGTTATGATTTGCGTCACTTGTTTATCGGTAGTGAAGGCACACTTGGTTTAGTCACCCATGCCCAAATTAAACTGGAACGTCCACCGCAAGACTTAACCGTCATGGTACTGGGCATGGATAACTTCTCTGATGTAATGAATGTATTATCCGCGTTTCAAGCCAAGATTGACCTGACCGCCTTTGAATTCTTTGACAGTGTGGCGATTGATAAGCTGATGGCGCATGGTCAAGTACAAGAGCCGTTTGAATCCCGTACTAAGTTCTATACTTTATTAGAGTTTGAAGCGCCGTATGAGCCCATCATGGATAAGGCGATGGCAATCTTCGAAGACTGCATGGAGCAAGGCTGGGTGGTCGATGGGGTGATGAGCCAAAGCATCGCTCAAGCTCAGGAGTTATGGAAGCTGCGTGAGTATATCTCAGAAACTATTTCGGTGTTTACGCCTTATAAGAACGATGTGTCAGTGTTAATTACTCACGTCCCAGCATTTATCAATGACATTGACCATATTGTCAGCACCAATTATCCTGACTTTGAAGTGTGTTGGTTTGGGCATATCGGCGATGGTAATTTGCATTTAAATATTCTCAAACCTGAAACTTTGAGCAAGGATGATTTCTTTGCGGCATGTCAGGTGGTTAATAAATATGTGTTTGAAACGGTGCAAAAGTATGGTGGTTCAGTCTCAGCAGAGCATGGGGTGGGTATGACGAAGAAGCCGTATTTGCACTATAGCCGCAGTGAAACGGAGATTGAGTATTTGAAGGAGATTAAGAAGGTGTTTGATCCGAATAATATTATGAATCGTGGGAAGATTTTTGATGTGGAGTGAGTTTTTTTAAAGGGTAATTAAAAAAGACACTCAGTATGGATACTGGGCGTCTTTTTTATGGTGCTTAGAATAAACGAGATATGAATCTAAAAATACACAGTAAGAATGATTTATAAAAATAGCAGTATTATCGCAACGATAATGAGCAACGTTAAAAAGCTTTGTACGATTAAAAAAGCTTGGTGCGGGGCAGCAATATGGCGGAACATATTACCAAGCGCATTATAAGTAATACCTGCCGCTTGAATGTGTGGCGGCGTATCAAAGTCTTGGATAATTTGTAAAAACTTTACCGTACGTTCAGGCGACCAACCGTGCGGCGCAAAAGGGAGAAACGGTGAAAGCTGGGTCGCTTGTTGCTTGGTAGCAGGTGACCACAGCCAACGCTCTAAAAATAACAGTCGCATACGCCAATCAGAAAAGCTACGCTCATCAATGGCTTGTAGTGATAGCACCTTCAAATTTTTATGGCGTTTATCCGCAAAAATACTTTTTTGTAGCGTTAAAATCTTTGATTTTTTACCCTCAATACACTGCAAAAACTGTCCATTACCGTAGCATAAAATACCCGTAATCCCTTGCTGACTATTATAAGCGCGGGCACTGCCTTCTACTTGCTCAAATATCGCGGTATTCAAACGTCCTACTACTGTCAAACTGCTCACATACACCAACTGAATCAAGGCTGACTCATCTATTTTTGCTAAGGTACTGAGCGTGTTTATATCACCTAATGGCATAAAACGATAATCCTAAACAGCCGCCAAAATTAGCGACTCAAAAATACAAATACTTAAATATAAAATATCCAAATCAGAGGATTGAAATATAGGTAATGATAAAATAACGTTGCCAAAGCTCACAAAAACATAGTAAATATTTACTACGTTGCACTTTTAATACGACTCAAGCTTGTTATCATAGCGGACGTAGGCAATCACTTAGAATGTTGGCAGTAACGAAGCTATAATTCTTCCAAACTATTGTAAACGTTAGAATAGTGTAACTTTAATAGGACGCTATTGATATCTTTTTAAGGTCGCAACTTACGCGCTTATGGAATAGCTTAGTCATTAATCACAGACATTGACAACTATGACCGCGCTGATAATTTTGTGTCTATAACATTTGCCTTTACAACCATTTAAATTTACAAAAAGCTGTGTCGATGTATTGAGTAATAGCGCTGCTAATAGCATGAGACACGCAAACCGCTAAAACAGGAATACTATGAGTAAAATTGAGAAAATCGACGACTTTCATCTCACCATTGCTGAAATTAAGAAAAAAGATTATCCGCAATTAAAAGCTTTGATGGATCGTGTGTATGCCAATTTGGGCGGTTCATGGTCAAAAACCACCATTAATACGTTAATTGATGCCTTTCCAGAAGGGCAAATTGCCTTATTTGACCACGACCAATTGATTGGTATTGTGTTATCAATGCGCGTTGATTATACAAAGTTTTCGAATCCGCATACCTATGATGATTTAATCGGGCAAAAAGAGATTATCCGCGACAATCCGAAAGGCGATGCCATTTATGGTTTAGATGCGCTGATTGATCCTGATTATCGCGGTTATCGCTTAGGTCGCAGGCTTTATGATGCCCGTAAAGAGCTGTGCCGACAGCTAAACTTCCGCGCTATTCTTGCCGGCGGTCGTATTCCAAAATATTATGACCACCAAGACTTAACACCGGGTGAATATATCGAAGCGGTTGAAGCGCGTGAGATTCACGACCCTGCATTATCATTTCAGCTGTCTAATGGCTTTATCGTCAAACGTATTTTGACCGGCTATTTGCCTGATGATAAGCAGTCAAAGGGCTTTGCCACCTTGCTTGAGTGGGCAAATATTTATTATGAGCCGCAAGATTATAAGCCCAATACCCGTAAATCAGAAGTGCGCATTGGCGGTATTCAGTGGCAGATGCGTGAGGTTGAATCGCCTGAAGAGCTGCTACAACAAGTCGAATTTTTCGTCGATATTATGGCGGATTACAATTCAGACTTTGCTTGCTTACCCGAATTTTTTAATGCGCCGCTGATGGGTCTGTGTGAATCGACCGACCAAAATATTGCCATTCGCTTTTTGGCGGGTTATACCGAATGGTTTAAAAATGAGATTTCTCATTTAGCGGTGACTTATAACGTCAACGTTATTTGCGGTTCTATGCCACTGCTCGATGAAGAAGACGTGTTATATAACGTCAGCTATCTGTGTCGCCGTGATGGGACGGTTGAAGAACAGCGTAAAATCCATATTACACCGCATGAACGTAGTGCTTGGGTAATTGAAGGCGGTGATAAAGTCCAAGTCTTTGATACCGATGCCGGACGTATTGGAATTTTGGTTTGTTATGATATTGAGTTTCCAGAATTAGCCCGCTTGATGGCACTCGATGACATGGATATCTTATTTGTACCGTTTTGGACAGATACTAAAAATGGCTATTTACGCGTGCGTATTTGCGCCCAAGCCCGTGCCGTTGAAAATGAATGCTATGTGATGATTTGCGGCTCGGTCGGTAACTTACCTCAAGTGGAAAGCCTTGATATTCAGTACGCGCAGTCGTCTATTTTCTCGCCGTCTGACTTTGCTTTTCCGCATGATGCTATTATGGCAGAAACCACCCCCAATACCGAAATGGTCTTTTTCTCTGATATCGACCTCGATAAACTGATTCATGTGCGTAATGAAGGCTCAGTTCATAACCTGATTGACCGCCGTGATGATTTATTTAGCCTGCGCTGGAAGAAAAAGGTAAAAGTGCCCGCCAGTAAGCTGAGTGATGAAGAGCGCCATGAAAATACGGGCAGCGTGTTAGAGGGTGAGCCGCTGCAAGATCGTGCCTTAAAGCCTTAATGTTCCTAAAAGAATAATCGTAAAAAAATAATACGGCTGACCATTCAGCCGTTTATTTTTATCTGCTAAAAATAATGAATGCAAACCCTTTACTTAAAAATGACGTACTTAAAATGATAAAACAAACAAAGCAAATACTATGATTAAAACTAGCGATATTGAAAAAGTTCAGACCAAACCAAGCCCTAAAAAGCGACTGCTATCGCTGCTTAAAACTATCCTACTTTATGGCACGGTATTTATCGTTATTTATACTGCCATTAATTGGTGGCGACAGCCGATTATGCCTACCAATCCGCAATTACAACTGACCGACTATCAAGGGCAAACCGTTGATTTAGCGACTTTAAGTGCCGATAAGCCAACGTTGGTTTATTTTTGGGGTACGTGGTGTCCAATATGTCGCACCACTTCGCCTGCGGTAAATACGCTTGCCAAACAAGGGAATTATCCCGTGGTGACCGTCGCCATAAAATCCGGCAATAACCAAGAATTGCATGATTATTTAAGCGAACATAACTACAGCTTTACGACAGTGAATGATCAAGAAGGCGCTATATTCGCCGATTGGCAAGGGCAAGTAACGCCCTCATTTGTGATTTTAAAAGATGGTGAAATGAGCCAAGGGCTAACAGGTATTCAACCGTTATGGTCACTTAAATTGAGATTGTGGCTGAGCTCTTTATAACTTATAATCACTTTATCGTAAAAAACAGACCAGAAAAAGCCTGCTAATAAATAGTTATCATCCTAATTATTATAGGGATAAACCATTCATTAGCAGGCTTTTTCACTTCATTAAGATATCACGCGAATAGCATTAAACTATATGCGGTACACTAGGTAATAAGTGAGCCTAGCTCAACAAAATCATAGCCTAATGCGTCAGCAACGGCTTTATAAGTCACATGACCTTGTGCCGTGTTCACGCCTTTAGCCAGTGCTTCATTGTCATTACAAGCTTTCTCAAAACCTTTATTTGCCAATGCCATAACGTACGGTAACGTCACGTTAGACAATGCCATGGTTGATGTGCGTGGTACCGCACCCGGAATATTGGCAACGGCATAGTGAATCACGCCATGCTTAACGTAAGTTGCATCATCATGAGTGGTGATACGGTCGGTAGTCTCAAACATACCGCCTTGGTCAATGGCGATATCGATGACAACGCCACCCGGTTGCATAGATTTAATCATCTCTTCAGTCACCAATTTTGGCGTAGCAGCGCCAGGAATCAGCACTGCGCCAATAACCAAATCGCTGTTTTTAACGCTTTCAGCAATATTAGCTTTGGTTGACATTAGCGTCTGTACGCCACTACCAAACATCTCAGACAGCTCTTTGAGACGGGTTGGGCTCAAGTCCAAAATAGTCACATCAGCACGCAGACCGATAGCGATTTTTGCCGCTTCCGTACCCGATACCCCGCCACCAACGATGGTTACTTTGCCTTTTTGCACGCCTGGTACACCGCCAAGCAATATACCTTTGCCACCATAAAAAGACTGTAAATACTGCGCGCCAATCTGCGTGCTCATACGACCTGCAATTTCGCTCATTGGGGTCAATAATGGTAATGAGCGGTCTGCTAATTGCACCGTCTCATAGGCAATACCGTTCACTTTACTATCAACCAATACTTTGGCAAGCTTTGGCTCAGCCGCCAAATGCAGATAGGTGAACAAGTTTAGCCCTTCACGTAAAAATGGATACTCGCTTGCTTGCGGCTCTTTCACTTTTACCAGTAAGTCAACATCCCACGCTTCAGTAGCACTGTTGACAACCGTCGCGCCAGCATCGATATAATCGGCATCGGTAAACTGTGAGCCAATACCCGCATTGGTCTCAACATAAACCGTGTGACCGGCGTCAACGAGTGCATTGACGCCGCTCGGGGTTAAGCCAACGCGGTTTTCGTTGTTTTTTACTTCCTTTGGGATACCTACTTTCATTGTTGCTCCTTGCGTGGTAGTTACTCTAGGTAAAAAGCTTGCAGTTTGGGTTAAAAGACCCAGACATCACTAATGACGGTAACGAAATAATAAAGTCGTCATAATGCCAGCGCAATATTTATCGCGCAGAGACTCTGCTCAGGGTAATTTATCGAGGCTATTGCAGATCAGAATATTCTGCTGAACTTTGCTGATAGTGACGTCATCCATAAAGGTTATCGAAGCATTGCTGATAGACGGTTATGGTTAATAATATAAGCGATGGTATTAGCACACCATGATAACGGTAAGGATTCAAAACGATATTTAAGCAGATCAATATGCCTATACCTACTGGAATTACTGGCTGTCATAATGAGGGTAATGGTATATAACACTCGTAAGTATCTGATAATCATATTTTATATATTAATGGTATATGGTCTGTATAAGCGTTGGTCATCATTTAGTGATAAGATGACTCACAGTACGAGCACATCTGATGATGTCTCTACTAAATAAATGCTGATGCTATCTAGAAAAATAGTATTAACAATCATAACTTTTAAGAATATATTTTTGTATTTATTGTCGGTTAAGTTAGCATAATATTGGACGCTTGTTAAGCACGCTTACCATAATTATTGCTCGTGCCAGTGATTTTAAAAAGCATTTAAAGGATGACTTAAATTTTTACTTAAATAGATAACAGCGCTAACAGTCCTTTTTACCCCACGCGTTTTGTCATATAATGACAGACGTTTTTAGCGCTTTATTGCTGATTTATTTTTATCTCTCTATTGGTTTTATAATAAACACCCTCATCGACTATTCACCACTCCTACATCAAATAAAGAACTCCCTCTATGACTGATAAGCCAAGCCTCGATTATAAAGATACGTTAAACCTTGCCGACACTGTATTTCCGATGCGTGCCAATTTAGCCAATCGCGAGCCAGATTGGTTGAGCGCATGGGAAGCGGACGATGTGTATGGCAAGATTCGTCAAGCACGTGCAGGTGCACCTAAATATATTTTGCATGATGGTCCTCCGTACGCGAATGGTCAGATTCACTTGGGTCATGCGGTCAATAAAGTGTTAAAAGACATTATCGTGAAGTCAAAAACCTTATCAGGGTTCGATGCGCCTTACGTACCGGGTTGGGACTGTCATGGTCTGCCAATTGAACAAAAGGTTGAAGCAAAAGTCGGTAAAGTCGGACAAAAAGTATCGGCAACAGAATTCCGTGGGTTATGCCGTGAATACGCCAAAAGCCAAGTCGCGCTACAAATGGCAGATTTTAAGCGTTTGGGCGTGTTTGGCGATTGGAACAATCCTTATTTGACCATGAACTTTGACCAAGAAGCCAATATCGTGCGCTCACTTGCCAAAATTTATGATAATGGTCACGTGACGCGTGGTATGAAGCCTGTGAATTGGTGCTTGGATTGTAGCTCGGCATTAGCAGAAGCCGAAGTAGAATACCAAGATAAAGTATCCGATGCCATTTATGTCAGCTTTGATGTTTTAGATAGTGACAAAGTTGCTGAATTAGCGGCAATTGAGGGTGGCATTGCTGCGGTTATTTGGACGACGACGCCGTGGACACTGCCTGCTAACCAAGCAATTTCCGTGCATCCTGAGCATGACTATTCAGTCGTTGCGACTGAAAAAGGCAATTTATTATTAGCCACAGACCTCATTGAAACGGCACTAACAGCACTAACTTTAAGCAATCAAGGCGTGCTAGCAACCGTATTAGGTCGCACTCTTGAAGGGTTACACGCGCAGCATCCACTGATTAGCGAGCGTCAAGTACCGCTGATTTTGGGTGATCACGTGACGACCGATAGCGGTACTGGCTTGGTGCATACGGCTCCTGGTCACGGTGTAGACGATTATATTGTTGGCTTAAAATATAATTTACCGGTTGAAAACCCAGTCAATGGCAATGGCGTATATTTAGATACCGCAGCAGTATTTGCGGGCGAGCATATTTATAAAGCCAATCCAAAAATCATTGCCGCGTTGCATGAGAATGGTCATTTATTAAGCCATACCAAAATTGAGCACAGCTATCCGCATTGCTGGCGTCATAAGTCGCCGATTATCTTCCGTGCAACCCCGCAGTGGTTTATCAGTATGGAAGCTAAAGGCTTACGCGAACAGGCGCTTGCTGATATCAAAAACGTAAACTGGACGCCTGCATGGGGACAAAATCGTATTGAAGCCATGATGACCGACCGTCCAGATTGGTGTATTTCACGCCAGCGTACGTGGGGCGTGCCGATTGCTTTCTTTACGCATAAAGAAACTGGCGAGCTGCATCCTAATACCTTGGTATTGATGGAAGTTGCCGCGCAAAAAATCGCAGCAGGCGGCGTAGAAGCTTGGTTTGATGCCAGTTGTGAAGATTTCTTGGGCGCGGAAGCGGCTGATTATGATAAAGCCACGGATACGCTAGATGTGTGGTTTGACTCTGGTACGACGCATTTTACCGTTCTTGAGCAACGTGACGAGCTGACCAATCCTGCCGATTTATATTTAGAAGGCTCAGACCAACATCGCGGTTGGTTCCAGACCTCGATATTAACGTCTGAGGCGATGTACGGTCGCCCGCCCTTTAAGCAAGTATTGACCCACGGCTTTGTGGTCGATGCCAACGGTCGCAAGATGAGTAAATCGCTTGGCAACATCATCACCCCGCAAGAGGAAATCAATAAAACGGGCGCGGATATGCTGCGTTTGTGGATTGCTTCTAGTGACTATCGCTATGAGATGAGCGCAGGCAAAACGTCATTTAAAGGTGCGGTCGATATGTATCGCCGTATTCGTAACACTTTACGCTTTTTACTCGCCAATACCGATGACTTTAACCCTGCTACCGATAGTGTTGATATCAATGAGCTGGTCAGCCTTGATAAATTTATCATGGAGCGCGCGCAAACGGTACAAGCGCAAATCGTTAGTGCCTATGATGCGATGGATTTCCATCAAGTCACCCAGCACGTGACGGCATTTTGTTCACAAGATTTAGGTAGTTTTTATCTCGATATTATCAAAGATCGTCAGTATACGACTCAAACCGATGCCAAGCCGCGCCGCTCTGCACAAACGGCGATTTATCATATCGCCCAAGCGTTAATTCGCTGGATTACACCGATTTTAACCTTTACTGCGCAAGAAGCGTGGGAAGTGCTTAACAAAGGCGATGCCAATGCTGAAGGCAATAATGAACACTATGTATTCACTCAATTATGGTATGACTTCCCAGCCGTTGAGTTAAGCGCCATCAGCGCTGATGACTGGCAACATATCATGCGTGCTAAAGATATGGTTAATAAACATATCGAAACTGCGCGTGAAAATAAGCTGATTAACGCCAATCTATCCGCTGATGTGGTTTTAACTGCCACTGGCGCAATGTATGACAGCTTAGCGAAGCTTGGTGAAGAATTGCGCTTTGTCTTGATTACCAGTAAGGCTACTTTGCAAGCCATGAGCGCAGACAGCACGTCAGACGAATCAGCGGATTTAAGTATTGAGATTAAAGCTGCTGAAGGGACTAAATGCGTACGCTGCTGGCATGTGCGTGATGACATTGGTGTTGATAGTGCCCATCCAGAGCTGTGCGCGCGCTGCGTAACCAACGTCAGCGGTCATGGTGAGGTGCGTCACTATGCCTAAAGCGCCTAACACGCTGCCAGATACGCCTGAGCACGATAAGGTTCAGGATGATAGCGACAGTAAGTTTGATATAGATATCATGACGTTAGACGATAAATCAGCTGAGCTGTCTCAGCAAACCGTGAACGCCAATCATAATGAAACCATCAAACCTGCGCACGTGACCACAGGCAGCTCACTAACGCCTAAAAGTCGGCTCAGTAAAAAACCAAAGCTGATCGCTAACGGACAGCGTGCTTTTGCATGGTATTTATTATCGCTTGTCGTGCTTGGTATTGACCAATGGACAAAGTGGCTCGCGGAAACCAAACTGACTTTTCAAGAGCCGGTTCCGGTTATTGAGCCGTTTTTGAATTGGACGTTAGCATACAATTATGGCGCGGCTTTTAGCTTTTTAGCCGATGCTGGCGGTTGGCAAAAATGGTTTTTTGCGGGTCTGGCGTTGCTCATGTCGCTATTTTTGATAACGTATTTGGTCAAAGCACCCCGTAAAGCTAAGCTGTTATCACTTGGCTTAGCCTTAGTATTGGGTGGTGCTGTAGGTAATTTAATCGATCGCCTACTACATGGTCATGTCATCGACTTTATCCATGTGCACTATGCCGATGCTTGGCATTATCCTATTTTTAATATTGCCGATATGGGCATTAGTGTCGGTGTCGCTTTGATTGTGATTGATATGTTATTTTTGGAAAAAAAGCGCCAAAGCTGATATAAATAAGCATAAACAAAAAACCCGTCATGGCTCACTATGGCGGGGTTTTTATTATTTTAGCGATTATTAATCGTTATTAAATAATAAGTGATCACTACTATTAAAAAGGTAACAACTCTTTATTGGTTAAAACAAACAATAATCCCGCCATATTAATCAATACCGTTAAATAATACGTCATCCGAAAATCCGCTTTTTGTGACTTATGACGCAGATAAGTCTGCGCGACCATCGCACCCACCCAACCGCCAAGCATACTTAAGAGATGCAACGTCGATTCAGGCGTACGCCAATCCCCGCTTTGTGCGGCTGCTTTATCCTTTGCATACATTAAATAAGTAATCAACCCCAAAGCGGCATACCAACCCACGACCAGCCAGCTCAGCTTATCCATAACTGCCAGTAATATGAGTACCATATAAAAGCCGACGCCCACAAATAAACGCTTTTTCTGACCTGCCTCGAAGTCCGCTTGGGCACTACGTTTTTGATTACGTTGGCGAATTTGTTGATTTTTTTGCGCCATCTGCTGCTGAACAAAACCAAGCTCTTGTACTTGTTTTGCTTGCTTGCGCCCTTGATTGTCTTGCCCAACGCTAAACACCACAGCTTCACCAAGAGTAGGACGACGACGTGCTTTAAACTCACTCACATGAAAGAAAACCTGCTCGCCAGCTTCCGTTTCAATAAAGCCAAAGCCTTTTTCCTCTTGCCATTTTTTAATTTGACCTTGCTGTCTATTTGCCATAGATATTCCTATATACACTGATATTTGGCAGATATATTACCTCATTTACGTTACACTAATTCCGCTTACCTGCTTTTGCAGATGGCTTATCATTGATTATGTTATTTTCCATCCGTCTCCCTACTCCCGCAATAGGTAACTTTAGCCATGACCGAATCTCAGTTTATCAATCCCAATGAAGACACGCGTATTACTTATGGCAGTCTTGTAAAACTGCATTTTGAAGTGACGTTAGAGAATGGCACAGTCATTGACTCCACCTTTAATCGTGACACGCCAGTCACCTTAACGATTGGTGATGAGAGTCTATTACCAGGGTTTGAGCAAGTACTGATGAATCTACGCGCAGGCGACACACGTACGGCACACCTTGAGCCGGCACAAGCGTTTGGCGACTGGAATCCTGATAATATCCAAAATTTTAGCCGTACTCAGTTTGCACTGGTTGCTGACACACCAGTAGTTGGGATGTTGATAGAATTTGAAGATAAAGGCAAAAATACCTTACCCGGTATAGTAAGTGCCGTTGATACTGACAATATCGAAGTAGATTTCAATCATCCACTTGCAGGTCAAACGGTATTATTTAAAGTTAAAATATTTAAAGTCACGCCAGCTGGTGTCACTGGGATTCAGTTAAAGTAATTGCGAAAAAACTGAACATAACATTTGTAAATGATACTTATAAATAATATCTGTAAATAACACCAAAAGGATAGTTATATGCACTATCAAATGCTGCCACAAATCAATGAAAAAGTCTCCAAAATCTGTTTAGGTACGATGACATGGGGACAACAAAATACAGAAAGTGACGCCCATGCTCAGATAGACATGGCGTTAAGTGAAGGCGTGAACTTTTGGGATACCGCTGAGATGTATCCGTCACCGCCCGATAAAGACAAGCAAGGCAATACGGAACGCTTTATCGGTTCTTGGTTCAATAAAAATAATCAGCGTGATAAGGTCGTACTTGCCAGTAAAATCTCACCGATGAGCTTTTTACGTGATGGTGCAAGTCGTTATAATGCTGCCCATATTAGTAGCGCTATTGATGACAATTTGCAGCGATTACAGACCGATTATATTGATATTTATCAATTGCATTGGCCTGAACGTCAAGCCAACTTCTTTGGTCAACGTGGCTATGATACGGATATGGCAACGCAGCCATTAGAGGATTTAACCCCATTTTTAGAAACCATTCAGGCACTCAATGATGAGATTAAAAGAGGACGTATTCGTGCTTATGGCTTATCCAACGATACACCGTGGGGCATCATGCGCTATTTATGGGAAGCCGATAAAAATAATTTAATTGCGCCCATTACCATTCAAAATCCGTATAGCTTACTTAATCGTCTTTATGAAGTAGGACTTGCAGAAATATCACATCGTGAAAATGTCGGGCTACTCGCTTACTCGCCCCTTGGTTTTGGCGTTTTATCGGGGAAATATCTGGATGGTAAACGTCCAGCGGGTGCACGCTTAACGGAATACGATCGTTATGAGCGTTATATCAATGAGCAAGCACAGTGGGCGACCGCGCAATATGCCAACATTGCCGCTGATGCCGGTCTTGATATGGCACAGATGGCATTGGCGTTTGTTAATTCCCGACCCTTTGTTACCAGTAATATTATCGGTGCCACCAGTCTTGAGCAGCTAAAATCCAATATTGACAGTATTAATCTGACTCTTAGCTCTGAGGTTTTAGAAGCGATTGAGGCAGTACATACCAAGCAGCCAAACCCTTCGCCTTAAACTATTTGTTATCGACTCCTATAAACCCAAATTGCCAAATCAAATTGTCGAACCAATAAAAAGGCGCAAATCATTATGATTTACGCCTTTTTTACTATTGATTATCAGCAATTTATAGAAGGTTATAACAGCTTTTATTGGCTTTTAAACAACCTATAAAACAGATTCTGACCCATTAGAAGACGTTCTCAATACGCGCGCATGCAGCTCTTCTAAACCTTCTTGCATACGCTTTTGCAGCATATTGGTCAGCTCACTTTTGTTATAACCATTCGGGTCTAGCGGCTCAAGTGGCAACACATAGGCAGTCACATTTTTACTGTCCAATACGCGCTTGATACTATCTTTCATGGTCATCTTGCCAAAATACGGCAGCTCTTCACTTAACGTGCCGTCTTTATTGACATAAGACAGTACCACTGGCTGAATGGGCACACCCGCGTCAATGGCTGATTGCAGCAACGTACCGTGAATACGCTTAATTTTTTTGCCATCAGTGGTCGTCGCTTCGGGGAAAAATATCACCGAAAAGCCTTCATTTAAAAAACTGGCAATCTGCGTCGTCACCGAACCCACATCACCAGAACCCCGCTTAATGAACACCGTACCTGCGGCATGAACCAGCTTGCCAAAAATAGGCCAATCGCCAATCTCTGCTTTCGATAAGAAGAATGCAGGGCTCACGCTGCCTACCACTGGGATATCCATCCACGACACATGATTCGATACCCATAACCCATGATGCTGCGGTACTGGCTCGACTTGCACCACTTTCACACCAAAAGAACTCGCCATTTTACGACAAAAAGTCTGAATATAGCGCGGCAGTTTTTCACGCGGTGGCTGACGAAACGCGCCAATACGTTGCGCAGTGCGCATACCACCCGCAATCGTGGTGGTCATGCCAGCAATTTGCTTACCGCGACCCAAGTTTTTTCTGACTGAAAAGCCTGACTTAGACTGGCTCATCTGTGTTCCTCTTTATTGAATATCTTTAAAAATCGTCATAAGTATATCAAAGTTTTATTCACCAGTGATGATTTGTTCACTCAACTACTCTACATCCACTCACCTTGATTCTTATGAGCTGACAATGATAACTTGCATCATAAATGCTGTAACATAAAACCATTACTAATTACGTGCAAACGCTTTAATATCAGGTGATAAGACCGCATATTAATAGTTATCTGAACGCTACTTTAATACTGAAACTCATTAATCATAGCGATTT
The DNA here is from genome assembly GCF_001298525.1 of Psychrobacter urativorans. NCBI lineage: Bacteria > Pseudomonadati > Pseudomonadota > Gammaproteobacteria > Moraxellales > Moraxellaceae > Psychrobacter > Psychrobacter urativorans. Next base: position 1,968,292 of record NZ_CP012678.1, on the reverse strand, counting down.
TTTTACTTCATTTATAGGTGATACTCTTTGGAATATTTTGAAAGACATGAAGGTGGCGAGCGCGCCATTTTAGTACATTTAGACATCCGCCAAATGCAAGATCCTGACGATCTTGGCGAGTTTGAGCTGTTGGCAGATTCAGCAGGCGTCAATGCTTTGGCATTGGTCACAGGCTCTCGTCAAAGACCCGATGCCAAATACTTTGTTGGTAGTGGTAAAGCGCAAGAAATCGCGGAGCTAGTACGTGAACATGATGCGGATATTGTTCTATTTAACCACAGCTTATCGCCCTCACAAGAGCGTAATCTTGAAGCCTTAGTACAATGTCGTGTCCTCGACCGCACTGGTCTTATTTTAGACATTTTCGCTCAGCGTGCACGTACCTATGAAGGTAAGCTACAAGTTGAGCTGGCACAATTAAATCATTTATCTACCCGTTTAGTACGCGGTTGGACGCATTTGGAACGTCAAAAAGGCGGTATCGGTCTGCGTGGACCCGGTGAAACTCAGTTAGAGACGGATCGTCGCTTATTGCAAGTGCGAGTGACTCAGCTTAAAAGTAGAATTGAGAAAGTCAGACAAACGCGCGCCCAAGGTCGAGCAAGACGACAAAAATCAGACGTGCCAACTATCTCGCTCGTAGGATATACCAACGCTGGTAAATCGACCTTGTTTAATCGCTTAGTCGATGAAAATATCTATGCCGCTGATAAGCTATTTGCAACCCTAGACCCTACCCTGCGCCGCTTAGACTGGCAAGGCGTTGGTCGTGTGGTGCTGGTCGATACCGTTGGTTTCGTCCGTCATTTGCCACATGAGCTCGTAGAATCTTTTCACGCCACCCTAGAAGAGACGCTAGAAGCTGATTTGCTGTTGCACGTCATCGACTCGGCAAGTGAAGATATGCATGAGCAAATTGAAGCGGTGAAAGATGTTCTCTCTAAAATTGACAATGACGTCCCTGTGCTCAATATTTACAATAAAATTGATTTAACAAATGAGCCTGCACACATTGGATATGCAAGCGAAGGTCAGCCCAATCGTGTCTATGTGTCCTCTAGAGAGAATCTAGGCATGGAACAGCTCACTTTAGCAGTGCAACAACTGCTCACTGGCACACTGACGACCTTTGATTTGACCTTACCTTATCACGCTGGTCAGTTCAAAAACACTTTATACGAGCTGGGCGTTATTGAAGCAGAAAGCTATGATGATACGGGTCATGAATGCTTAACGATTCGTCTGCCAAGCGAAAGGCTACAACAGCTGTTAGGTCAAGCGAACTTATCGCCACTCGATGTTTTACCATTGGCACAAGCAACACTATTATTGCCAATTTTAGAACCGTTCGAGCAAAAGGATAACGACGAAAAAAGTGATACCGATGAAGTTGAAGAAATACTCACTGAAGATGGCTATCTAGCAGAAGAACCCGTCGTTGATGCTAAACCTAAGTCACCGCGGTTTGACCTATAGAATTATAGTTTTTGTAAACCACTGCCTTAATAATATAACGGGCTGTCAGTACTGGCTAGCAATTAGTCGGTACTGACAGCCTGCTGCTATCTAATCCTGCAAGATTAACAATTACTCATTAACAATTACTCATTAATAATTACTCATCGATAATCAACAACAAATAATCAATAATCCCTACCAAATCAAAATATTAAACTTTGAGGTCAAGCATGACCATCCGCTAAGGTTTATTAGTGTATTTATTATCTATATAATCACACTCATGCTGTAAATCTTTCAGTAAATAAAGTCAGCAGATAAAGTGAGCAAGTAATGTTGTCTGTCACAATTGCTCGCTAACGACTCTTCTTGTGCGGGCAACAGTATCATGTGCTAAATGGTGCTGTTGCCAATCACGCTATACTACTCTATCTCATAAACCTCCTCTTTATCATTGTCAAATTGGCAAGGGCTACTTATGAAGGCTACCTACTCCTCTAAATTGCCATTATGGTTTGCCATAATGATAACGCTGGTTATGGTCATTGTGGTACGTGAAGCTGCGGTGGTCGTCTGTCATTGGCTAGGTCTTGAAAAGGCTGCCAATGTGGTGGGAATGGTGGTCATGTTTTTAATCTTATCGATATGGCGATTCATTACAGGATTGCCAAGTTGGCTCACCAAAGCCAGTAATACGTTATTGGTCGATAGTGGCTTTGCCTTTTTGCCAGTATCTGCGGGTGCGGGAATATTACTCTTTGAGCTAGGCGATGAGCTGTTAGGATTTATGCTAACGATAGCCATCAGTACGTTAATTCCCATGTGGGGACTTGCCATACTTGGCAATCGCTGGCTAAGTAAAACGACAGCTGATACAGCGATTCATGATAAGGATGCTAATGCTAAAGGTGCTGATAGTGGTGTTCATAGTATTGCTGATAGTAGCTCTAATAGTAATAGTGAGCAAAAGGAGCAGCCATGAGCATGGATAATTTGGTGATTGCGACTATTGCCGCCATCCTATTAACGTTAGCGGCACATGTCTCTGCACGCGTATTGGCGCGGCGATTATCATGGCTACCGATGGTCATTACGGCTATGGTATTGGTCGTCGTATTTTTATTTTTGGTGCAGTGGGATTATAAAAACTACTATAGCGTTGCCAAGCCCATCTTTGACTCTCTCTTGGGGTATGTCACCGTGCTACTGGCGATACCACTTGCCGCTATGGATTTTAAAGGACTGCCCGTCAAGCGTCTTATTATTATTGTCATCATCGCTAGCGTGGTTGGCGCATTACTACCGATGGGGTTGGCTTATCTGTTCTCGCTCAGTCATGACACGATGCTCGCCTTTGCAACGCGCTCAGTGACGACACCGATTGGTCTGAGTGTGGCAAACCTCATTAAAGCACCACTGGCGATGGCAAATCTCATTATTATTGTCTCTGGACTGATAGGCGCAACCCTAGCGCCATTATTATTTCGCAATGTCCACGATGATCGCGCCAAAGGCTTAGCCTTAGGACTTGCCGCTCATGCTTTTGGTACGGTTGAGGCATGGCAAATCAGTCATACTGCTGGACGCTATGCCGCATTTGGACTGGCGGTAAATGGTCTACTAACGGCAGTTTGGGTGCCCATATTTATCACTGCGTTAGGCATTTAAATAGGCTTATTTCTCCTTACTTTCCTACGGAGATGCCTATCTATAACTCATTCCTTTACAATAGTAGCAATTGGTGTCTACTCTCCGATTTTTAGAGTTTATAGCGCTAATATTTTGATTTATTTAAATTTTTTACAAAAAAACTCCGTTCTGGTTATCTTTATAACCCTTCTGATGCGGCTAAAAGTTATTTTATGGTATAGTAAGCAACTATTATCTTTTGTATCTATTTCAAGTGTCTTTCGTGAGTTTTGTCGGGAATTTATATCCATCCAGACAATCACGGTAACCGCTTTGTCGCGCCAGATAACGCGATTTTTGGCAAAGCGCTTTACTATTATTCGATAACAAGTGATATCTATATGATGAATATTACCACCCTATTTAGCCATCGTCTGTCTTCTATTTTACTAACCACTGTTGCTCTATCTACATTATCTATTACCGCGCAAGCCGCTAATATGACTATCTATAAAGACAAACGTGGTCAAGTATTACTCACCAACGTTGCACCTAGCGGTAACTTTGATACCTATAATAAAAAAGTCAGAGAAACTTATTATCGCAGTGATAATAATAGTAATACTAGCAACAGTAATACTAGCAACAGTAATACTAGCAGCCAAAATTATGGCAGCAGCGTCGCTAGCAGTAGCAATAGCCGCAATTCTTATGACACCTATATTCGTGACTCTGCGCAGCGCCACGGTGTTGATCCCGCGTTGCTAAAAGCCATGATGCATACTGAGTCTGCTTTTAATCCAAATGCGCGCTCCCCTGTAGGCGCACAAGGCTTAATGCAGCTCATGCCCGCAACGGCAAGGCGCTTTAAAGTCAGCAATGCATGGAATCCTTCTGAAAATATCGAAGGCTCAGCCAAATATCTGGCTTGGCTCATGCGCCGCTTTAATAATAGAGTGGAATATGCAGTCGCAGGTTATAACGCTGGTGAAGGTAACGTTGATAAATATAAAGGTATTCCACCTTTTAAAGAAACTCGTAATTACGTTAAAACCGTCATGAGCCGCTATAATAGCTTGTATAAAAACGACTCTAGTCTGTTTGGTAATAGTATGAATGCCAGTAATACTACGCCTCAAAACACTAATACCGGTGGGGCCATGAAGGTCAGCTATGGCACCAGTAGTAATGCGGCTTATGCAGCATTACGCTAGACGAGTTGTTAAAATGAGCATAAAAAAAAGCCCGTTAGTTAAATAACGGGCTTTATTTTGCTTGATGACATACTATTTATAAAAAATCTAATAAGATGCTAACTTTAAGCACTAACTAATAAGCATGCAAAGTATAAGCACTATGGCTTATTGTTATACTTACTGATTAGCAGCGGCTTGCGTTGCCGCAACTTCAGCAGCGAAGTCTTCTTGTTTCTTCTCGATGCCTTCACCAACTTCTAAACGTTTAAAGCCAAGTACTTTAACGCCTTCAGCTTTTAATACGTCGCCGACTTTTTTCTCATTGTCCATAACGTATGGTTGACGTAGTAACGTCACTTCTTCTAGGTACTTACGTAAGCCACCTTCAATCATTTTTTCAACGATGTTGTCAGGCTTGCCAGACTCACGTGCTTTGGCTTCGATGATGTCTTTTTCACGTGCCAATAAATCAGCAGCAACGTCTTCGTCATCGATAGCAACAGGGTTGAACGCAGCAATATGCATGGCAAGGTTTTTGCCAGTGTCTGCAGCGCCGCCTTCATAAGACACCACAACACCGATACGTAGACCATGACGGTATGATGCGATGTTAGCACCTTCAAGTACTTCAACACGGCGAATTTGGATATTCTCACCGATTTTTTGAACCAAAGATACACGTGCTTCTTCAACGGTTTGACCATCGCCATACGGCAATGCAGAGATAGCAGCAACGTCAGTCACGTTATTTTCTAGCGCAAGGTTAGCCGCTTTTTCTGCAAATACAGTGAAGCTTTCATCTTTTGCAACGAAGTCAGTTTGGCAATTCACTTCTAACAAGAACGCTTTGTTATCGCCTTGAGCGATAATGATAGCGCCGTCAGCTGCGATGTTACCCGCTTTTTTAGCCGCTTTTGCTTGACCAGATTTACGTAGGTTGTCAATGGCGGTTTCAACATCACCGTTTGACTCTTCTAGTGCTTTTTTACATTCCATCATGCCAAGACCAGTGCGGTCGCGCAATTCTTTTACCATTTTGGCAGATACTTTTACTTCTGACATAAGAGTTACCTTTTATTATGTATATGAGTATTTTTATGTATGGGAGTGCGTGATATCTAACAGCACTTAGATTTTGCTTGATATATCAACAACAAGGCATGACGAGTAGAACTACATCATGCCTATTATATATGAGCTTATATTAACGTTATATGGATGCTGATAAGCAACTTATCAAGGCATCCTTATAGTCAGCTAATTATCAATGCTTATTCAGCTTTTGCTTCTACTGGCGTTGCAACATCAGCCGCTTCTTCAGCAGTAGCTGCTTGCTCTACTTCTTGCTCTGCATCAGCAGCGTTGCCGCTTGCTTGAGTTTGTGCATATTCTTTACCAGCAATAATTGCATCAGCCATAGCAGTCACATAAAGTGATACAGCGCGGATAGCATCGTCATTGGCTGGAATGATGTAGTCAACGTTGTCTGGGTTAGAGTTAGTATCAACGATACCGATAACTGGGATACCTAGATTTTTGGCTTCTTTGATGGCGATTGCTTCATGATCAACGTCAACAACAAAGATTGCGTCAGGTAGACCGCCCATATCTTTAATACCGCCTAATGAACGCTCAAGTTTTTGCATATCACGTGTACGCTCTAACGCTTCACGCTTAGTAAGCTTAGCGAAAGTACCGTCTTCTGCTTGTTTTTCAAGCTCTTTTAGACGATTGATTGACTGGCGTAGTGTTTTCCAGTTAGTCAACATACCACCTAACCAGCGATGGTCAACGTAAGGCATACCAGCACGAGTCGCTTGTTCAGCGATGATGCCGCTAGCTGCGCGTTTAGTACCAACAAATAATACTTTGTTTTTCTTGCTGGCTAAGCCGTTTACGTAGTTTAGCGCTTCGTTGAAGGCTTTTACGGTGTGCTCTAGGTTGATGATGTGAATCTTGTTACGGGCACCAAAGATATATGGTCCCATTTTTGGATTCCAAAAACGTGTTTGGTGACCAAAGTGAGCGCCGGCTTGTAATAAGTCACGCATTTCGATTTTGGTTGGATTCTTTGTAGCCATTAGAGATGTCCTGTTGGTTGGGTTATGCCTCCACATCACAAAAACTGCCTATCCCCCGACACGCATTTGCTGACGGTTACTGTTTATTAATACAGCAACAACGTACGAGTGCAAATTAATCAAGTCGCGGAACACCCAGCAATTTTTTGCCATGATGTGTGTGTCATTGGTTGGTTTAAAAAATTGAGCCATTATCTACAGCTTGCAAATTCTGTGAAGTGTAAACACAAACTATAAAAATGGTCGCGCTATATTTTACCACAAAATCGTTATTAAGCTCTACTCCTTTATCATCGCCAAAGGCTATGTTTTTAAACGATATAATAGACCATAAAAAAGCGCCGTATTAACGACGCTTTTTTATAATGAATAATCAGCTTAACTTAGGCTATACATTAAGCAATACAAATGCCAATCACCGCATGATAGCCACGCCAAGTAAATGGTGTGATATAGCTATTACGGTCTTTTGGCAAATAAGAGATACTGGGCACACCATCGACTATCTTTGGTGGAGCAATAACAAAATCTGTGCCAAACTCAGTACGAGCATTACCGGAAATCGTATTCGCCATCTCACCCAGTAAATCTTTCATCATCGTCATCGATGAGTCAGGCTCACCCATTACTTTGATCAATTCACGTAGCATATTACTAGGAGCGCTGACATAAACACAGCCTTCTAGCGGACCAGAAATCTTAATAATACCACTGTAGTCGTAGCCTACTGCACTTTTATTATTATTCAAATAAGGCGTATCAATCGCCACTGGCGTGCTGTCAATCTGCGCAAAAAATGAGCTGATTGAGCTTAAAAACACGCCTAATTTCTCTACATTAACCATGATAGTTATCGTCCATACTCATCATCTGTGAGTGTTTCCTTTAATTCTGCAAACAAACTACAATTTCGCCGACTTGACCTTGCCATGCGACGGGAATGATAAATGAGCGTTCGTCTCTAGGCAAAATAATACTTTGCGGTGAGCCTTTGAAGACGAATGGTACAGAAATATGAAAACTTGCACCAAACTCAGTACGAGCATTGCCCGCGATAGTATTCGCCACTTCACCAGCAAGGTCGACAAAATTATCTTCACTTTTATCCGGTTCACCCATACTATCTAGAATACGAGACAATATATCACGTGTCGCCGTGAAATATACCACGCCTTTTTGCACCCCTGAGATACCAATCACACCAGTATAATCATAAACTTTTGGTTGTTGATTTTCTAACAAATAAGGGGTATCGACAACCAGATCTTCACCGCCAAACTGTTTAAAATAATTGGTAATAATATTCAAAAAAATCTGTAGTTTTTGTTCTTTCATAGTTTTTATTCTTTAATAAAGTGTCTACTTAAGGCGCCTGATAGTATTAGTCTTGCATCAATTCATACAAGGATTCTACCAGCTCTTCTTCTGAAAAAGGCTTGCATAAAAAGCCACTGGCGCCCAACGATAAGGCTTCAATACCAGTGGACTTGTCAGACAAGGCGGACACCACCAAAATGCGCACATCAGGGTCAATCGCTATAATTCTTTCGATACATTCAAGACCATCCATTTGTGGCATGGTCAAATCCATGGTAATGACATCAGGGCGATGAATATTAAATTTTTCAATCGCTTGAACACCACTGGTCGCTGTCGCAACCAAGAGGAATTTTCCTGAGTCATAGGCACGTTGGATGCGGTTTCGAATAATATTGGAGTCATCAACAATCATTAATTTATACATAGCTTCTTTATTGTCCTTAATTAAGCAGCAGGCAAGGTGATGACGAAACGTGTCATTTTACCAAATTCACTATTCACGTTGAGCTTACCATCGTATTCTTTGACTTGGGCTTTGATAATGTCTAAGCCTACACCACGACCGCCATCTTCATCTGCGACATCTCGAGTTGAGAAGCCTGACGAGAACAACTGCTTTAACAGCTCATTACGATCAAGGTTGCGCGCAGCGGCAGCATCGAAACGACCCATAGCGACGAGCTTGTCACGAATACCATCAAAATTGATGCCCTGACCATCGTCTTCTAAAGTCATGGTAAAGTTTTGACCATCATTCTTCATCTGTAAGGCAATCACACCCGTGGCAGGTTTACCCGCTGCCGTACGGGTATTAGCATCTTCAATACCATGCACGACGGCATTACGTAATAGCTGAATGCTAATATCTTTAACCGCTTTTTTAAGGTGGACTGGTATCTCAACATGAGCTAACGACGTCATATTAAGCTCTACTTGTTTACCTTGTCTGGCAGCAATTTGTGCCGCAAAATCTTGATAATAAGGTAGTAAATGACTATCAGAGTTATCCTCAACATCAATATTACTATTGAAACCGCTATCCCAACCGTTATCCGCACTGACAGCATTATCTACAGCACTATTGACACTTGAGTCGGTAATATTAAAATCATCCCACTCATTTCTATCAACAGGTGCAGTAGTCGCTTTCACATTAGAGATGCTAGTAGGCGCGGCTTGATTAATACGCTGACCTAAGGTTTCAATCGTATTCGACAGACTCAATAATTCATCCAGATTGACGGCTAAGGGTAGGAAATCATTACCACCAAGTTTGCCTTGGTTCTGTAACGCATTAAGCTTGTCTTCGGCGTCTGATGCAATGGTTGTAAAGCTGTGCAATTTAAGGGCAGAGGCTTCACCTTTTAGGCTATGCATCTCTCGATAAATAGCACTAAGTTTGCCTTCAAGCTCATATTGCGAGCTGCCTGGGTTTTTTAGGACATTATTCATCTTATCGATATGCAATTTAGTATTCGTGATAAATTCATTAATAATTTTTGGATTCACGTTCAAGATAGTGGTTAACATCTCAATTTGCATGTCGTTTTGCGCACTTTCTTTCTCTAGGCGTTGCTCTAGATAAACCGCATCCGATACGTCACTCACGTTCACCAAAATACGCGCAATTTCTTTATTTTCATAAACGCGTGAGAACTTAAAGTCTAAGTAACGGCTATCTGACGCTTGAGCACCAGAGGTATCATGAAGCATCACTTTATGCAACGGATTTAGGGATTCAACCAGTTTTTCTTTCACACGAGGATTGTATAGCTGTTCAATGAACTGGCGCGTCGTGTTGAGGTCTTTATCAGAAATACGACCACGTAGAACGCTGGCAAAGTTCTCACCACCTAAGCGGTCAGAGCCAATAATTTTGGTTAAAGCCGTTGAGTACTGCTGACCGATATTGAGGTCTTTATCAAGCAAGAACAAACCTGTACTAACGGTTTCCATAATCTCTTGCGTTTCGCGACGCGCACTAATCAGCTCTTCATCCGAAGCTTTTAGGCGACGAACAAAGTACAGTACGAACACGATAAAATAGATAATCGCAAATGAGATACCAAAGACCTGCAAGTTTCTTAAGAAAGAAGCACGTTGCCCGTTTTCACCACTTAAGCTGTCGGTCAAGCCCGTTGCATTATTATAAATACCTTGGCTTGCATCGCCAAATTCATTTTCAAGTGCACTGGCATTTAAAGACGTATCAGCAATAACAAATCGCCCTAATGCCGCTTTATAAGGCGCCCATAGCGTTGATGTCTTTTGCACATACTCAAGCTGATCTGCTTTTTGTGAGGGCTTATAGACATCTTCTTCGTCTCGAATATTAACTTTACCACCATCAACCAGTGTTTTCACCTCAGCATCAATCGATTCAGCCAATTTATTGACTTTGGTCGTTTGAATAGCAAGCTCAGCGGCAAGCTGTTTTTGCTCTCGCATAGTGTTTAGTAGATATATCTCTTGTGTCAGCCGTGGAATATCACTACGTAAGTTGGCACTTAACGCTGTGCCGGCACGCAAATCACGGATTTTAAGTGAGTTATAAATACTGGTGATTAGAACCCCTGAGGTTAATAATAAGAAAATAACAACAGAGACAATAATGGCGGTATAACGACTTTTAGGGATGTCTAAATTCGACCTTGACGGCACATCCATAATTAACTTCCTTGTTCAATTAGAGAATAAAAATGAGGTGGTAAAACCTAATTTATTGATAGTATTAACGTTATTATAATCGACAGAAAGAAAGAGCAACCGCATCGTACTCGTTATGGTGGCTTTCAATTAAAGCTAAGTAAGGTATGGGCTGAGTCTTATTGTCGTTTGTAAGAGTAAATATAGTCAGCACTGCTCAAGCGCCTTGTTAACGCTTAAGCAGTGTTTAGGTAAAGAGACAGGATAATATGAAAAATAATAAGAAAAAATATTTGCTTTGGTATTAAAGAAGTACTGATTAGCTTATTCTTCAAGAAGACATAGCGTTAATAGAGTTCCGTTATATTCTAGTAATGTTATTTTTATAATAAACGTACAATTAATACATAACTTTACATTAGATAATACTTAAGTGATGTGATAAAAGCAACGACAAAATTTCATTTTTTTAATAGCCACTGCGACTTATCTGTAGGCAGTACTCCGCTATTCTGCATCATCAAGATTTAGATTCCGATCAATACGCCAAATTAACAGACAGCCGAGACTCATCAGCAAAAACATCGTAATACCAATTTTAAGTACGGGATTAACAGGGAAGAGATTGAGTAATAAGCCGCCAAAAATACCCACTGAAAACATCAGCGAGCCTTGTAGCGCACTTGCCATGCCAGCACGCTGCTTTTGAAACGCCAGTGCAATGGCGGATGAGTTTGGCTGCGTCAAGCCAAGACCAGAAATACAGAAGAAAATACAAACCAATACTAATGGTAACCACGCATCAATGCCGAAAATAAGACCTAGAATAAACAAGCCTGCCGACGCAATGACCTGCATCATCGCCCCAAAACGTAAGATACTAAGGATACGGAAACGATTGGTAAGCCACTGATTAAGCTGGGTCAAGCCCACAAATCCTGCAGCATTCATCCCAAAAATCCAACCAAAATGTGTCGATGACATACCATAGGTATCCATAATTAACTCAGAAGCGGCGCTGATATAGACAAACATCGCGCCCATTAGTAGACCGCCACCAATGGCTGGATAATTGAACGTAGGGTCTTTTAATAAGTCCCAATACTGGCTGAGCACTTCTTTAGCCGGACGGACGTTACGATTTTCTTCGGTCAGAGTTTCAAAAAAGAAAAACTTAGTTAATAATAAATTGAGTAAGCCAAATGCCGCTAAAAACCAAAAGATAGAATGCCAACTAAAGAACTGTAAAAATAGCGCCCCCAGTGAAGGCGCTAAGATGGGCGCTAAGCCCATAACTAATATCATGATCGAAAAGGCTTTTGCTGTCTGTCTTGCTGTGAGACGATCCCGAATCGCCGCGCGCGTAACAACTGCCCCGACACACGCGCCAAGCGCCTGTAAAGTACGCCCTGCAAAGAGTACATATTCATTATTGGTGGTTGCACAAAGCACTGAGGCGATAACATATAAAATCATGCCAAAATATAGCGGTTTAACGCGCCCTATCCGATCGCTGAGTGGTCCATAAAATAATTGCCCAAACACCAAACCCACAAAATAAGCGGGAACTGAGTTGGCAATAAAGGCAGTCGGTACGCCAAAATCCTTTGCCATTGACGGTAGCGCTGGCAAATACATATCGATTGATAACGGTCCAACGGCAACAATCAACCCAAGCATCATAATCCATGCAATAGGTAGCTCCGCTGAGCGTACACGAGTTGAGGCGGTAGATTGGTGCGGCGGGGTAGATTTTGGAACAGACATATTTTAGACCATGATGATTAAAGTGTTAGGGTATCGATTTAGTGCTAATACAAAGAAAAAAATAGCAGACAGCGTTATATCATACTATCTGATATAACGCTGTCTGCTTATATTTCAATAAGTATATAAAGTTCAGCAAGTCGCCTTCACGTAAAAACGACAGCGTTAACGTATTTATAATGTACGTAGAACGATGCTATTAGCGAAATTGGCGGCTAGTAAATACGGTGCTGGCTTGCTTGGCTTTTTTGAGCGCAAGTTTACGGTTACGCCCGAGCAGCAGTTTTATTTGCCATAATTTTTCTTGATATAGGGTTATGGCGGATTGTTGATGCATCGCATTAATGATCCGTTTACTCGCCAGTACCGCATCAGGAGAACGTGCTGCAAATTCAGCAGCAAGGGTTTGCGCGTAGGCGAATGGCGCATCACTACAATGACTAATCAGACCTAGACGCGCGGCTTCTGTGGCATCAATCACTCTGGCGCTCATTGCCAATTCTTTGAGCACATCGGCACGTACTACACCAAGCGCTGACTGGGTCAAACCCATATCTGGCACCAAACCCCACTTCGCTTCCATAATAGATAATTGACAATCAAGCGTACTAATGCGCATATCGCAAGCCAACGCTAATTGTAAACCTGCGCCAATGCAATGTCCTTCTAACACCGCAATAACCGGCATTGGCACCTCTCGCCACACTAGACAAACGCGCTGAAATAGACTTTGACACGGTTTTATCAATTCCCATAAAGCAAAGGCTTGGTTTTTGGGTTGGTTCAAATCACTCAAATCAATACCGGCACAAAAGGTTTCGCCAGCGCCATTAATAATGACCGCACGCAGCGTTTTATCTTTACGAATCCGCGATGCCACCGCAAGCAGCTCCTGCATCATCTCAAAACTCATAGCATTTTTTTTATGCGGACGATTTAAGGTAACGGTTAAAACAGCTTGGGCAATGCTCACTTGTAAGGTTTGATATTGATAGGTAGCGACAGCGTGCATGACAGTCCTTAACAGCAAAAATAATGAGTCAATGTTAACAGCCTTATATCATCGCTGCCGTATCAATAACTGACTGTAAAGATTTGACACTTATGAGCCATCGTTATCATCAGCTATCATTGATACAGAACTTATGCTCAAAATATGGTTGAAGTTAAATCATTTTCCATGCCATATCATTTTCACTAAGACGATGAAAGCCCAACTCTGGATAAGGGGTTAAATCAAGCGTTTGTAAATTGGTAAGCGCCAGTAATAACGTCTCATAATAAGGCTTGAGCATCGCGAATTGTGCCGGCGTGGTATGTTGAATGTTAAGCAAACACTTATCTTCCAAGTCTTGACTGGCTTGGCGCAGTTGCGGCACGCCGGTATAACGGCTCGCGCCCAAGATACGATGGGCAATTTGGCTAAGCTCATTACGGTCACGATCTTGCCATGCTTGTGCCAATGCTTCCTTTTCCTTAACAATGGTATCGAGCATCATAATTATCAGGGTGGCCGCCAAATCTGGTTTATTGGCTGAACGCGTTAAAGCATCTTGCCAGTCTAAAATTTCTAAGTCGTCGATAGCGCTACTTTTTAATATACTTTCTTGTGACTGTTGCATTAGCAACGGGTTATCTTCCTCAGTAACTGAGGCATATACCGCATCTGTTACTGGGTCTTGTGGGTGACCTTGATAATGCAATCCTTGATAGCGTGGCTGGGTGATGCGTTGAGGTTCACGCAGATAGTCATCACGCGGTTGGCTGTCACGTAGATAGTTGTCACGAATTTTTTTGAGAGAAAGCGGGCGCGATATATTATTATCCTTGGGCATACCAGGCTTTCTTGTACTGGTTGGCACGTTGGTAGCACGATAATCCTTATTAGCATTATTCGCTGCTGGATTTTGGGTTAATAACTTTGGTGCAGCCAGCAAGTGAGGGGCAGTTTCTGGCGCCAATGCATGTTGTAATGCGGGTTGGGATGATGGTTGCGCTTCGGTCACCGTTTGCGTATCCGTATTCATAACTACCGCATTCGGCGCGGTATAACGCTCGGACGTGGCTGGGCGATTCAGCCATTTTTGCAGCACTTGTAGCAGTTGCGGCTGACTAATCGGCTTACCGACATAATCATCGATACCACTGGCAAGCAGTTTGTCGCGCTCATCCGATAATCCATGCGCGGTTAAGGCAATAATAGGAATACGATGCTCAGGATTTTCAATATTGCGAATTTGCTCTGCCGCTTCACGCCCTGACATACGCGGCATTTGAATGTCCATAAATATCAGGTCAATGCGGTCTTTATCATCGGTACGGTTTTTGTCCTCTGTGCCACTCGAAACATTAACGTTATTAGCGTTAGTCGCGGTTTTACTGACTTGGGCACGGGCTTCTGCTTTAGAAATTTGGGTTTTATTAGAGAGGCTTTGCTGCGTCGTTTTTGAGGTTTTATTATTTTTGGTTTGTTGTTTACTAATCATCTCAATCGCCTCAAAACCGCTATTGGCGGTGATGACATTGACACCAAACTCGCTGAGCAGCGCATCCAAAACTAACAGATTAGGCAAGTGGTCATCCACTGCCAATACGGTCACCCCATGCCAACGCGGCATTTGGTTTTGTACCGGCACGGTTTTCTTTTGCGTATCGAGCATGGCATACAGTTGGCGCTTATCGAGTGGCTCGTACAATATATTAGCGTGATAACGGTTGAGTAGTGCTTGGTCAGCGGCAACTTGATAACCAAAAACCGCCAATTTACCTTGATAATGCAGGCGGATTTGCTTGAGCAGCGCCATCATGTCGTCTTGGGTATCATTATCGACAATCACCCAATCCCAATAATTACCGCGCTCTTTTAGCGATTCAAGCACACCAGGTAAAGAATTGGCTTGGGTCAAATGAATAGGCAAATTTTGCAAGCTTGCTTTTAATACTTGGCGTGATGCCGCATGATTAATCCATACCAAAACATGAAATTCATCGGTCGGGCTAGCAAGCGGCGCTAACACCGGCAAGGGAATGGTTTGACCCGTTTCTGCCTCTAGCACATCGACATGGGTTGGCATCCGAAACCAAAAGGTCGCGCCTTGATTGGCAATATTCTCTTGCGCATTGTCATAAAAACCAATGTCACCGCCCATCAAGCGGGTTAATTGTTTAGAAATAACTAAGCCCAGTCCACTACCACCATATTGACGGGTAATCGAGGGGTCGCCTTGGCTAAAGCTTTGGAATAGCATTTTTTGATCGGCAGCAGAAATGCCCTTGCCACTATCTTGCACACTTATCATCAGATAATTGTCTTGATAATCGTCCAAGCTGACACGTACCACCACATCGCCAGTATCGGTAAATTTAATGGCATTACCAACGATATTGGTCAGCACTTGTTTGAGGCGTAGCGCATCGCCAACGATACGCATCGGCACATCGTTATAAAACAATACTGCGACGCGCAAGCCTTTTTCTGCCGACACCGGCGAGAGCATATCAACAACATCATAAATGGTGTCATATAAGTCAAACTCATGGCGGTCGAGTAATAATTTACCCGCTTCGATTTTAGAGAAATCAAGCACATCGTTGACTAAGGCTAGCAGATGCGCGGAAGATTTACGAATGGTCTGCACGTACAAGTCTTGCTCTGCATTGAGCTCGCCATGACGCGCCAGCAAATTAATAAAACCGTCAATACTGTTCAATGGCGTGCGCAATTCATGGCTGATATTGGCTAAAAATGCGGATTTGGCTTGGCTGGTTGAAATGGCGGCATCACGCGAATTACGGATAGAGATATTCTGCATTTCCATTTCATCAAATGCCAAACGCAAATCATCTTCGCTTTGTTCAGCGTGATCTTTTAGCTCCTGAAAACTACCATGTAAGCGCCGTAACGTTTTAACCAAATCTTGTTGTAATAAATTCAACTCGCCATCAGATTCTACTGGAATGGGCTTATATAAATTATCGACATGGGTACGTTGTAATTGCAATCGCAGCTCATATATAGGCGCAATCCAACGCTTAGCGTAGATATTGAGACTCAATAACAATATTAAAATAGTCAATAAACCCGTAATGACCAATGCCATCGCAATACGATAGCGCGCAATATAGAGCGGCTCATTGTCCATATCGACCAACAGCCACAAGCGTTGCCCTTCAAATTCGCCCAAGGCACTACCATAAGCCGTTCCAATAGGGGTTGCTTGCTGCGATAAAAAGTTTTGCGAGGTGTCTATCATTGGCCACACCTCATTCACACCATAGCCCACCGTCGCCAATACTTGATTATCCTCATTAATCACGGCAATGCGCTGTACGTGTTGTTCAGACTGCATACGACTGAGCTTATCGCGAATCGCCACCAGCGTTGCCATCGCGCCTTGTGGCGCAATTTTAGGATTGGGCTGATTGCTATCAATAGATAATTTCTCATCAATAATGACCGCATTCGATGGCGTTGGTGTTTTTACTCCGCCCAGTGCATCTTCTGAAAGGACGGCACTGCTCAAACTGCCGCCACGCGCACCCATATAATGGTCAGAGCGCACTTGCGGTACTGGCAATTGCGCATGATTCATACTGGTTTCAAGTGCTGTCTGACTGACAGAGGCGACACCACCAACGATTTGCTTCGCTGTTTTTTCATTGTCTTTTAATTGTTGGCGTTCTTGCTCCAGTAATTCTGGAATCAGCTCAGTAACCATGGGTTTATAGCGAATCAATACCGCTTCTGCCAAGGCTTTCTGCTCCGACTCACTGGCACGCATGGTTTCATAAAACACCAAAATACCACCGACCGCCGCCAACACACAAATGGGCAAAAACACCAAGATAATCAACTGACCATAGGCGCTACTGGTATCAAAGCGTTTTTTGTATGCCATGCTAAAGGTAAACTCCATTGACGGTATTGACGGTTATGCCAGGCTATTTAGAGTAATCAGCCCTAGCATTTATACAACCGCTTTTATATAGCCATTTTATGACGTTGTAATGATAACTCTATCTTACTAACGGTCTGAATACTCAACGTATTTTAGCAGCATTTATAAAGATAAAGGCTGACAATGTGATGGGTTCGTTTTATTAATGACCACTTATTAATGACTACGGAATTACCAATAACTCTGGATGCTATCAGCGCAGGTAAAAACAAACTGATATAATAACGCCACTTTTATTTACCTGCCCTTTATCTGTATATCAAGCACCCTTTAACCTTTACCTGACTATTGAAAATAACAACAAGGATGTCTTATGTCGTCTACAACTGCGTCACACGCGAACTTTATTACCCAAATAACTGACCTTGCTGATTGCGTCGGTCAAACGCCATTGGTGAGATTGCAGCGCTTGCCTGAACAAGAACAGATTAATAATGGCGCACAGTTACTCGCCAAATTAGAAGGCAACAATCCAGCCGGTTCGGTAAAAGATCGCCCCGCTTTTAATATGATTTATCAGGCAGAATTGCGCGGTGATATTAAGCCCGGTGATACGTTGATTGAAGCCACCAGTGGTAATACCGGCATTGCGCTTGCGATGGTCGCTGCGATGCGTGGTTATCCCATCACTTTACTGATGCCAACCAATTCAACGCAAGAACGTAAAGACGCGATGATTGCCTATGGCGCAACCTTGATTGAAGTGGATGACGGTATGGAAGCGGCGCGCGACTTGGCGTTAAAAATGCAAGCGGACGGCTTGGGCGTGGTGCTAGACCAATTCAATAATCCGGATAATAAGCAAGCGCATTACCTCACCACCGGTCCAGAATTGTGGCAGCAAACGGATGGTAAAATAACCCACTTTATCAGCTCAATGGGCACCACAGGCACGATTACTGGCGTCTCGCAATATTTAAAAGAACAAAATCCAGCCATCCAAATTATCGGTTTGCAACCTGATGAAGAGGCGTCGATTGCCGGAATTCGTCGCTGGCCTGCCGCTTATATGCCAGGGATTTATGAGGCTGATTTGGTCGATGAAGTCATGGATGTTGACCAACATACCGCTGAAGTTTATATGCGTAAATTGGCTAAAACAGAAGGCATTTTTGCCGGAGTATCTTCCGGTGCTGCGGCATGGGCAGCGGTACAGATTGCCAAAGCCAATCCTAATGCCGTCATTGCATTTATTGTATGCGATCGCGGTGACCGTTATTTATCCACGGGTCTGTATAATATTGATGACAGCCTAAACCCCTCTACTGATAACGATATTTAATAAATCCCATACATGGTCAATCAGGATACTGTCATGAACAATGCCCTACCTTACAATCCCGTGTTGGTATTCGATATCGAGACGGTTGCTGATACCGATGCTGCGCGCCGTATCTATCCGCAACTGGCGGATTTAAATGATGCCGACACCTTATCTGCATTAACAGCTATTCGCATTCAAGAAAGCGGACGCGATTTTATGCGTGTGCCGCTACAGCGCATTGTGTGTATTTCAGCCTTTTATGTGCAAGGTGACAAAACCACGCTGTTTTCATTGAGCGCAGAGCATTTATCAGAACAGGAAATTTTACGCAAATTTTTTAAGGCATTTAGTGATTTTAAAGACTTGCCACAACTGGTCAGTTGGAATGGCTCAGGATTCGATATTCCGGTTCTTCTCTACCGTGCCATGCTTTACGATTTAAGCGTGCCGCTGCTATTTGAAGAAGGCGATGCTATTAGCTCGATGCGCTTTAATAATTATGTCAATCGTTATCAACATCGGCATTTAGACTTGATGGATAGGTTTAGCCAATATGGTGCGAGTGCGCGTCAATCGATGGATGTGGTCGCAAGTCTGTACGGACTACCGGGTAAGACCGATGTGGATGGCAGTATGGTCGGTGATTTGGTAACGCAAGATAAATGGCACACGCTGACCGTTTATTGTGAATCTGACGTGCTGAATACATGGTTGATTTATCTGCGTTGGCTGCGTTTGACTGGCAAATTATCCTCAGAAGGTTTCAACGCGTGGCAACAGCAAACCCGTGATTATTTAACCGTAATGACACAAGAGGACGGTACGATACGCCATCATGAGTTTCTTGCGGATTGGATAACGCTATAAATTTAAAATCATTCATTTATTTAACAAATTTTTTTATCTATAACTTAAAGTTTTATGCAGACGGCAACTATACCCTATCTATAGTTGCCGTCTTTTTACTTACGCTGCTTAAAACACGGTCGAATACCTAAGCCGTTTTATATGTTAAAATTGCCATTATTTTTAACACCCTCATTATATAGGCAGGTTTATGCAACCCACCGACTCAAAGACTTCTGTAACTCCCAATGCCGCTGCCAACCATAGCGACGCACAAACCATCACCATTCCACCCAGTAATAAAAAGAATAAGCCATCTCCAAAGGTGCGCCGCCGTCTAAAAGATGCCGAGCCACTAACTTTTATTATTGATGGCTTGTCTCATGATGGACGTGGCGTTGCCGTGTATGGTAATGGCTTTGGTGTGGCGGACGGTCATGCGGAAGAAAAGCACGGTAAAAAAGTGTTCGTCAGCTTTGCCTTACCCGGTGAAACTGTCGAGGTTAAATTAACCAATAGCCGTGCTAGCTTTGAAGAAGGCGATGCGGTGACGATTACCGCCAATCCAAATCCTGAGCGCGCTGTTCCGCCTTGCCCGCATTTTGGCGTTTGCGGTGGCTGTAACTTGCAGCATTGGCAGCCAGAGAGTCAAATTACCTTTAAGCAGTCGGTACTTGCCGAGATGTTGCAGCACCAAGCAAACGTACAGCCAGAAACATGGCTTGCGCCTATCATTGGCGACCGTTTAGGCTATCGTACCAAGGCGCGTTTGGGCGTACGTTATGTGGCTAAAAAAGAAACCGCATTAGTCGGCTTTCGCGAACGTTCGAGCAACTTTTTAGCCGAGTTAAATGAGTGTCATATTCTCGACCCACGTATTGGCTTTGAGATTGAAAACTTAAAAGCCTTAATAAGCACTCTAGATAGCCGTGACAAAATCGCCCAGCTTGAGCTAGCAATGGGTGAATATTTACCAGAGTTACCTGATGGCAATCAACCCGTCGCGCTGATTGTGCGCAACTTAGAACCGTTGTCAAATGCTGATGTTGAGAAACTCAAAGTATTTTTTGCCGTGCGCAATTGGCAGCTATATTTGCAACCAAAAGGCGCGGATAGTGTCGTGCGCATTGCTCTTACTGCGGATGATGACATGAGCCAACAGTTTGGTCGTCTGTATTATCAACTGCCTGAATACAACTTAACCTATGAGTTTATTCCAACTGACTTTACCCAAGTAAATCTGTCCGTTAATCGCCAAATGACCAAATTAGCGTGCGACTTATTAGACCTAAAAGCAGGCGAACGTGTGCTTGATTTATTCAGTGGCTTAGGCAACTTTACTTTACCACTAGCACGATTGGTTGGTGAAACGGGTTCAGTCGTCGGCGTCGAAGGCAGCGATGCAATGACTGCACGCGCCACTGAAAACGCGCGTCGTAATGACATTCACAATACCGAGTTTTATACCCAAGACTTAACCCAAGATTGCACTGATAAACCATGGGCAAATCAAGGTTTTGATGCGCTGCTGATTGATCCACCACGTTCTGGTGCGTGGGAAATTATGCAATATTTGCCTAAGTTTAACGCAGAACGTATCGTTTATGTCTCTTGTAATCCTGCTACCCTAGCACGCGATACTAAGGCATTGCTTGAACAGGGCTATCGTCTCACTCATGCTGGTGTCATGGATATGTTCTGTCATACGGGTCATGTAGAATCCATTGCTCGTTTTGAAAAAATCTCAGCGTAGTAGTGATATACCTATAGTGTCAGCATCATAGCGTCATAATAATCGCGTTATAAGAATAATCCTTTATTAAAAATTCGATTAAAGTTTATTAAAATTTAATGATTGTGTTATTCTTATATCCCCGATTATTACAGACACGCGCTTGAATCATCGTTCGAAAGTGACATAATGAATCATGGTTCGAAAGTCACATAATTTCAAACACTACATAACTTCAAAAGTCACATAATAAGATAATTAGTAACCGTTCATTGACCACATAAATATAATAACAAATAAAAAATGGATAATAGAGAAACGTCATACCGTTTCAAAGTAGACAAAAGGATGCGGCTATGGTAAAAATTCGTGAAGGTCTGCCACTGATGGATGGACAAACCACACAAGCCGATAGCGCGACATCAGCGGCAAAGCTGGTTGCAACCCAACGCACGCAGCAAACTGCCAATAGCTACGCCCAAATTCCACTCGATATTAAACAGCAGCTAAGCACTCATAAGCTGCACACTACTTTTGATCGCTCAGCACATCATGCTTATTACAGCGATGACCCAAATCTTAGAGCAGCCTATTTAAGTAACAGCTATTTAGACAATGCCATGTTAGAAGAGGCGCAAATGATTTCTTTAGACATCGAAACGCTTGATCTCGACCATAATAATATTGATGTGCCCGCTTGGCTCGATAAAGTCGCTCAACGCATCGGACAAGAATCCGTACCCAAGCTAACGATGGCGTGCGAGTTTATTCGTAGCCGTATGAATACCCATGAGTCTGAACGCTCTGGTGCTTATGTGACCGGTATCGGTATGACCGATATTTTGACCTATCTGTATCAAGATGAAGATGCGCTAGTAGCGGCGCTACTCTACCGCAGTGCTCGCACGTCATTAATCAGTATGAATGAAATCGAAAAAAGCTTTGGTGCCGATATCAGCACTCTTGTCAAAGACACCTTAGCGATGGGAAAGCTGTCTGATATTATTGAGAGTAATAAGCGCTTAGAAGACCACTTTGTCAATAATCAGCGCGAGCAGCTATCGAATATTTATAGCATGCTCATCTCAGTCACTAACGATGTGCGTGTGGTGCTGATTAAGCTATCTGAGCGTACTTTTGCCATGCGTGAGCTGTCCTTTTCTGATAGCGATCGTCAGTACCGCGTTGCTCGTGAAGTCATGACCATTTATGCACCACTCGCCCACCGCTTGGGTATTGCGCAGCTAAAATGGGAGCTTGAAGACTTGGCATTTCGCTATCTTGCCCCTGAGCATTATAAAGAAATTGCTAAACTGCTTGCTGAAAAACGTAGCGAGCGCGAATCTTATATTCAGCGTGTAGAGCAGCAGCTTAATCAGGCATTAGCAGAAGCAGGTATTGCGGGCGAAGTCTCTGGTCGCGTTAAACATATCTATTCTATTTATCGTAAGATGAAGCTTAAAGGCTTATCGTTTGACCAACTGTATGACATCCGCGCCCTACGCGTATTGGTTGAGAGCACCTCAGATTGCTATCATGTCTTGGGTTTGGTGCATGGGCTATGGCGCTATATTCCTGAGCAGTTTGACGACTATATTACCAACCCTAAATCCAACGGCTATCGCTCATTACATACCGCTGTCATTGCTGAAAATAAATCTCTAGAAGTCCAAATCCGTACCAATAGCATGCACTTTGAAGCAGAGCTTGGCATGTGTGCGCATGTGAATTATAAAGAAGGGCTGAAGAATAAAAAAGACACATATCTCAGTCAACGTATCAGCTCATTGCGGCAACTGCTGTCTATCAATAATGAAAACCGTAATCATCTCCGAACGGCGCGTGCCGATGGCGATGAAACAGACGATATTGAGCAAATCGATGATTATGAACAAACCGTCGATTTTGACGAGCTTGAACGTATCTATATCTTTAGTCGTGACGGTGATATTACTGAGCTACCAAAAGGCGCAACCGTCCTTGATTTTGCCTACCATGTGCACACTCAAGTCGGCAATCGCGCTCAAGCCGCACGCGTTAATCAACGCTATGTGCCGCTGACCTATCAACTGAAAACCGGTGAGCAAGTTGAGATTATCACTAAATCCTCACGCGAGCCTAACCGTGATTGGCTCGTTGCCTCATTGGGTTATATTCACACCAACCGCGCACGCTCAAAACTGCGCCAATGGTTTAATAAACAAGACCGTGATAAAAATATTGAAATCGGTCGGCACATGCTCAGTAAAGAGCTTGAACGTTTATCATTGCATCCCAATAGCATTGATTTAAACGATTACTTGCCGCTTTTCAATGTCAAAAATACCGACGATATTCGGGTGGGCTTGGTTACTGGCGAAATTGGTATCAATCAATTAACCGGACATATTTCCCGTCAGCTACACTTAGAACCCGAAAAAGAAGAAGAAGAATACACCCCAAGCGTTGATCCAAAGTCTACTGGCAAGATTGATGCTTATAAAATCTGTATTGATGGTCTCGATAATATTGAGATTAGTCTAGCAAACTGCTGCCATCCTGTTCATGGTGAGCCAATTTCTGGTTATATCACCCTGTCACGCGGCGTCAGTATCCATAATCGTGGCTGCCCTGAATATACACGCTTGATTGAACGCGAGCCTGAGCGCCAAATCAGTGCTTCATGGACAGCAAAATCCGGTCGATCACAACCGGTTGCTATTCACATTGAAGCTTACGATAGGCGCGGATTACTACGAGATTTAACCCATATTATTGATAAAGAAAATGTCAATATTCGCCAAGTTGAAACCTTAAGTACCGATGATAATATTGCCTCTTTAAGGTTTCATATCGAAGTTTCAGGACTCGGGCAGTTATCAAAATTATTAGCCAAACTTGAGCAGCAGCCAGGAATCTTACATGCCCGTCGTGCTGTTGCCTAGTTCAAGGTTTTGCTTAAAACACGCCAGTGCTTAGTTAATGGTTAGTAGTGAGTCATCCGTTATTTAACCGTAAATTAGAACTGTCTTTCATCTTGATAAGGTCTTTATAAAAAACCACTATGCCTGAGTTACCCGAAGTCGAAACCACTAAAACCAGCCTGACCCCGCTATTGGGTCAGCAAGTTGATGCTGTGCAAGTGTTTCAGCCACAGTTACGTTGGCTCATGCCTACTGATTTAGACAGCTTAGCCGGTTACACGCTTGATTCAGTGCAGCGTCGTGCAAAATATTTAATCATCACCTTTATCCCAACACTAAAACAGCAGCCTACTCGTCAACTCATCATACATTTAGGGATGTCAGGTAGTTTGCAGCAGCATCCTTTGGGTACAGATAAGCGTAAACATGATCACTTAATCATGACCTTTCGCGATCCTGACAATGTTGCCGGTACGGCTACGCAACTGCATTACCATGATCCCAGACGTTTTGGCGCAGTTTTATGGCATGATGATTATGGTAGCAAGCTATTAGATCATTTAGGTCCTGAACCATTATCGTCAGATTTTACCGCTGATTATTTATATCATTTCATCCAACGCACGGGAAAAGACGTTGAAGCAACGGATAAAGTTAGTAAGAAACGCCCAATTGTACGCCCGATTAAATCGGTCATAATGGAACAGAAAGTAGTCGTTGGAGTAGGCAATATATACGCCACCGAAAGCCTATATTTAGCAGGTATTCATCCAGCCACTCCAGCGCATCAGCTATCCTATCAGGAGATTGCCGTATTGGTTGAGCATATCAAAGTCATTCTGCAAAAAGCCATTACGCTTGGTGGCTCAACCTTACGCGACTTTACCGTTGCCAGTGGTCAAACTGGCTACTTTCAGCAAACTTTACACGTGTATGGCAAACAAAGTGAAAACTGCCCCAAGTGCAATACGCCTCTTGATAATATTAAGCTCAACGGTCGTGCCAGTGTTTACTGTCCTAATTGCCAGCCGTTAATATAGAAATGGTGAAATAATTTTCTTCGATTCAGTGCTTTAAGAATTTAGCACTTTAATAATTGAGTCATTTAAAAATCTAGTAAAGATTACCGACGCATTTATGTTGCTTATCAACGCGCAACTTGCTTTAATAGTCGCTATTGTTACTCATTTGTTATCGTATTATTAAAGGATGTTTATCTTTAATACTTATGATTTTTAGGACGTTTTTTAGGATACTGCTATGACTGTTAATGCTAACCCAAAGCGTACCTTTACGCATAAGATTTCCACCACTGTTGTAGGCTTAAGCGTTATGCTGGCATTGATGCAACCTGCCTCAGCAGCTATAGAAATTGATGAAACAGATTTTGGTCCTTCTTATAACACCATGGTAGTAGATACTATCGTTGGCAAACCCTTACAGTTGGTCAACGCGGTGGCGGGTACGGTTGCCTATGTGGTCAGCCTACCCTTTTCACTGATTGGGGGTAATGCCGATCAAGCGCAGCAAAAGCTCTTCGTTGAACCTTGGGATGCCATGGCGCGTTGCTTAGGTTGTACCGTTGCTGAAGACAATTATTATAAGTCACAAGTCACTAATGATAATGTAGTACGTATCATCGTCGACCGCCCATCGGAGATTCTCATCAATACCAATGACTACGTGATAGTGAATGCACAATAGATTCTTATTTAAGTCTTTATAAAAATAAAAAAGGCTAACTTATCACGTTAGCCTTTTTTATTTCATATCAATTTATTCAATCATATCTGATTATTTAACACTATTATTATTACCAAGTTTGGCACTAATTTCACGAAGCAATACAATTTCCTCTGCTATCGCGTCAGGTACAGCTGGTTGCTGACGACGTAAACGGTTCACAAATTTCACCATCATAAAAATGATAAACGCTAAAATAATAAAGTTGATCAGTACCGTAAAAAAGCTACCATAGGCTAAAACCGGTATGCCTGCAGCTTTCAGCGCATCATAATTTCTTGCGACACCTTCAGGAATATCCCCTAATACGATAAACATATTCTTAAAATTTAGTTCGCCGCCAGCTATCAGTGCGACAATTGGCATAATAATATCTTCAACCAATGAGGTGGTGATGGTACCAAAAGCGCCGCCGATGATAACACCAACCGCCAAATCCATCACATTGCCCTTGATAGCAAACTCTTTAAACTCAGATATGATACTCATAGCATTATCTCCTTAACAAATAGTCTTGGTGGTTAACTTTATTGATAATACCTATTGAGGTATGAATCATTGTTGACTTATAACAGGCATAAAAAAATAGTAGCATAAAGTGCACTATATATCGCTCACTTTATGCTACTACCTTTAAATATTGACCCTAAAAAAGCAATATTAATTTACCAAATTAGGGACAGTATTTTAACTTGATCTTAGTATGTCCTATTAAAGCAACGTATTAACTAAAATTAAGCACCTTTCTTACGACCGTGACGCTTACGCTCACTTTCAGTCAAATAACGTTTACGCAGACGGATAGCCTTCGGTGTTACTTCAACCAACTCATCATCTTGAATAAATTCAAGTGCTTGCTCAAGGGTGAACTTAATCGCTGGTGTTAGAGTTAACGCTTCATCAGTACCACTAGCACGGACGTTGGTTAACTGTTTGGCTGTCGTTGGATTAACAGCCATATCATCGTTACGTGAGTTCAGACCAACGATCATACCTTCGTACACTTCAAGCTGTGGCTCAGCAAACATCTTGCCGCGTTTCTGTAGGTTAAATAGAGCGAAACCTAAGCAAACACCTTTTGCCATAGAAACCAATACGCCATTCGCACGACCACCAACATCACCAATTTTCTGTGGTCCATAATGCGAGAAGCTTGACGTTAGAATACCAGTACCTGAGGTTAAAGTCATAAACTCAGAGCGGAAGCCAATCAGACCACGCGCAGGCATAGTAGCTTCAATACGTATACGTCCTTTACCATCAATCTGCATGTCAGTCATCTCGCCTTTGCGTAGACCAACTTGCTCCATGATGCTACCTTGATGTTGTTCTTCAATATCAAAAATAACGTTTTCATACGGTTCTTGAAGCTTACCATCAACTTCTTTCACGATAACTTCTGGACCTGATACACCCAGCTCAAAACCTTCACGGCGCATGTTTTCGATAAGTACAGATAAATGTAGCTCACCACGACCTGATACTTTAAATTTATCAGGAGATTCCGTGTCTTCTACACGCAATGCAACGTTATGAATCAATTCACGCTCTAAACGCTCACGAATATTACGTGAAGTCACAAACTTACCTTCGCGACCAGCAAATGGTGAGTTGTTAACTTGGAAATTCATAGATACTGTTGGTTCATCAACCGTCAACGCTGGCAATGCTTCAACGTGATTAGGATCACAGATAGTATCTGAGATATTCAGTGCATCAATACCAGTGATACATACGATATCGCCTGCTTGTGCATCACTAACGTCGATACGATCAAGACCATGGTAACCCATGATTTTTAAGATGCGACCATTACGTGTGTTACCGTCTTTATCGATCACAGTCACTTGCGTGTTAGTGGATATTTTACCACGCTGAATACGACCAATACCGATAACACCGACGAAGCTATTATAATCGATACTTGAGATTTGCATACGGAATGGAGCTTCTGCATCAACCTGTGGTGGCTGTACAACATCAACGATAGTCTTAAATAACGGCGTCATATCATCCGCTAATTTATCGGCTTCTAAACCTGCAATGCCATTCAATGCTGAAGCATAAACAACTGGGAAATCCAACTGCTCATCAGTTGCACCTAGGTTATCAAACAAATCGAAAATCTGATCCATTACCCAGTCAGGACGTGCACCAGGACGGTCAATTTTGTTAATAACAACAATCGGACGCAAACCTTGCTCAAACGCTTTTTGCGTCACAAAGCGTGTTTGTGGCATAGGTCCATCAACCGCATCAACCACTAGAAGAACGCAGTCAACCATTGACATAACACGCTCAACTTCACCACCAAAATCGGCGTGACCTGGGGTGTCTACGATATTGATACGATATTCAACATCGTCAGTTTTATCTGTCCATCTAATGGCGGTGTTTTTAGCCAAAATGGTAATACCGCGCTCTTGCTCAATATCACCTGAATCCATCGCGCGTTCTGCAATATTTGCACGATCGCCGAAAGTACCTGATTGATGTAATAACTTATCAACCAAAGTCGTTTTACCGTGGTCAACGTGGGCAATAATTGCAATATTACGCAAATGTTTAATGTCGTTCGCCATATAGAATGCTCGTTTTGTCTTGAAAAAATGTAGTAGCAGTAGGCGCCGCTGGATAAGCTTTCATCATCAATCAGTCAGATACTGTACTTTGCCCTTAAACGATTGCACGATATGTGCACTG
Source organism: Psychrobacter urativorans (assembly GCF_001298525.1). Lineage (NCBI taxonomy): Bacteria > Pseudomonadati > Pseudomonadota > Gammaproteobacteria > Moraxellales > Moraxellaceae > Psychrobacter > Psychrobacter urativorans. The sequence goes on along the minus strand of NZ_CP012678.1, from coordinate 1,940,046 downwards.
GATTAAGTTGTCAAAGTAGAAATAGAAATCTATACCGATACCGATACATCCATCGTACCGTTAGCCATGCTAGTGCACGCTTTGCTAATTTACAAAGTGTGTGGGCGGATAGTATAGCATTATTGGATCATAAATTTATGTAATAACTTATTTATCTACGGACATAAATAAAAAAAGCCACCCAAAGGGTAGCTTTTTTTGTAATTTTACAAACTATCTATGTCGTAACAAGTAACTACTTATTCAACAATCATGTCTTTAGTTTGTTCAACAGTCATAGTTTTGTCACCAGTAATGATGGCATAAACACGACGGTTCATAGCACGACCTTCTTCAGTGTTGTTGTCAGCGATTGGACGGTCATAACCGTAACCAACAGTTGATAGACGGTTTGGCGCGATACCAAATTCGTTAGTCAACATAGATTTCACAGCAACGGCACGGGCTTCAGACAGACGTTGGTTGTAACGTGCTGATGGACCAGTTTTAGAAGCATGACCTTCAACGCGGGCGATAGAGTTAGGATACTCGCGCATCTTCTCTGCTACTTTAGCGATTTCAGGCTGGTATTGGTTTTTGATAGCTGATTTATCGTTATCAAAGAATACACGTAGCTCCATTTTTAGTTCATCAGTAATATCTACTTGTAATGGGCAACCACGTTCATCAACAACAACATTCATTGGAGTACCTGGGCATGCATCGATGCTATCAGGTACGCCATCGCCGTCAGAATCAACGTCATTTTCAACAACATAAATTGGCGTATCAACAGGTGCTGCAGGCTCTACCATTGGTGGTACAGCTACTACTGGTGATAAATGACCACCAAGTACAACTTCTAAACCAGCTAAGGCCATGCCTTCCCACCAGTTATTATCAAAGTTATGAATCGCACGTGCTTCACCACGTAGGCTTAGGGCATCATTGATACGATACATAGCACCTAGACCTAGGTTACCGATGGTATCAGTTGATTGAGATACTTCAGAACCAGCCTTGATGTTAGAGCCAGCAGGGAATGCTTCTGTTGTTCTGTTTGAAACGTATGCGTCTTGGTTCTCTACTTTAATTTTAGATTGACCAGCACCGATTAAAACGTATGGCTTAAGTTTGCTGTCAGTGTAGCCAGTAAATTGTTCAGTACCAATTAAAAAGTTACCAGACAACATTTGCTGTTCAACGTCAAAGTTAGCGTTGTCGCTTTGACCATCAGTATTTGATACACCATACTCAACTTGGAACTGAGTAGAAGGAGTAATCTCAATACCTAGTGCCGCACCAGTATAAAGACCGTTTTCTTTATAAACGCCATCATTACGTTCAGCACCAATTGCAGCCGTGTTATTACCACTTTTAAAAAGGTCGCTCTGATCTTCATCAGCGCCTTCGCTGTAATGATAGCCTAATAATAGTGGGCTAATAGTAACGCCGGCATTAGCTGCTAGTGGGGCAGCTGTTACGGCGAATAGGGCTAGAGCAATTTTATTCAATTTCATGGACTTCCTCCAAAGGATAATATTAGTGTTACGTTAAGCAAGACCGCTTTCTAGATTACCTAAAAAATATATATTTTTTCAGATGTATTATTGAACAGTGAAACTAATTACGAAGTAGCTTAGCGACTATCAATTCAGTTTACAACTTTTTTCATTAATCAGCTACACATTATTACACGACAATGTGATAACTAAAACACAATAACCAAGTTAGGTTACTTAACAATAACACATATTACGCTAGTTGCCTTTTAATACTAGATGACACTAAGTAATACATTGCTTTGTCTTTATCATCTAAACTTAGTTTAATACAATTAAGTCTTTTTCTCTATGAATAAAACTCAGTATTCACCAATTGTAACATTTTATGACATTACTTTTATAATTAATTTACATTATAAAAGTAAACATTTTTTCATAAATATAATATAGTCCATATAACAACCGTTTCCTATGCATTTTAATAGTCAAATATGTCATTAAAATTTAAATAAAAGTAGTGATACATCATCAGTGCGAGTCATTATGTAATTTTAAATTGCTAATCTATGGTTATTATTTATTCACGCGATAAGTATTATATCTTTCTTAGTTCAGTCTATTTAAATGAAAAAATATTAGAATAAACACTCACTAAAAACTATTCCAATTTGAATTTTCCTACGAGATTTTTATCCCTATAAATATGAACTCAAAAATACAAAATAAGTATGGTTTTACATTGGTAGAGTTAATCGTAACCGTATCAATTATGGCTATTATTATGTCTATTGCTATGCCCTATATCTTGACGCACTTGGCGAATATGGAAGCTAAGCGTATCAGATATAGTACGGTGAACACCTTAACATCGGCGAAAGCAGAGAGTTTAATTCAACGTCAGAACGTTGTGGTGTGCTTATCTGATAGTAATGGCCTTTGTAATAAAGACAGTAATAAGACTTTATTATTATTTATAGATAAGAATGATAATAACCACTTTGATGCGAATGTTGATGTGTTAATAGAAGAGCAACGATTGAACCCTAAATACGGTTCGCTGCATCTACGCGCTGGGCAGCGTCATTATGTGAGATTTGCGGGCGATAGCGGAAAGCCGCGCGGATTTTTTGGTCATATCAAATATTGTCCGCGCTCAATATATAGTAAAGCGATGTATCAAATATCTTTCAATCAATCGGGAATCATTAAGTACAAACCCAACAGCGAGCATCCTACTGACTGCTCAGCTTAATTACCTATTGATGCATAGCCACCTTCATCATGATAACGGCTTGTATTAAACCAACAAAGACAGCATCTGCAATCAGCGCATGACCAATATTTAGCTCATAGATACCTTCGATTTGCGCAATAGCATTGACATTATCACGCGTCAGTCCGTGACCTGCATTAATCAACATATCACTATCTGCTTGCTGTGCAATGCTGACCGCTTGCTTAATACGTTGTAGCTCAGTCTGCTGTCCAGCAGTATCATTGGCTAAACCCATTTCTGCGTAGGCACCGGTATGCAACTCAATCGCATCAGCTTGACAGGCAACGGCTGCTTTTATTTGAGTTTCATTAGGATCGATAAATAAAGATACTTTAATACCCGCATCGTGTAGCTTACTAATATAATCCGTCAGCCATGCTACCTGCCCTGCAACATCCAAACCCCCTTCGGTAGTCAGCTCAGCGCGCTTTTCTGGTACTAAACAGACCCAGAATGGCTGCACTTCACAAGCAATCGCTAGCATTTCAGTCGTCGCTGCCATCTCTAAGTTCAATCTGGTGGTCAATTGCGCGGCAATCTCATAAACATCAGCATCCTGAATATGACGACGGTCTTCACGCAAATGAATGGTGATGCCATCTGCTCCTGCTTGCTCACATAATAATGCGGCTGCTAAGGGGCTTGGATAATCAACACCACGCGCTTGACGTAAGGTCGCCACGTGATCGATATTGACACCTAATAATGGCTTTTTAGAGGAAGATGAGTCTGGTGATAAAGTTGTCATAAAAAAGTCCTTTTAATAACACTCAGTTGACATGCGGTTCATTAAATACAAGGAATTCGAGCTAAATAAGCTTAAGTTTGAGTAAACTAACTTTAGATTAAACTACGACTTTAAGATTGGTAACGTTGCTGCTGTTGCCAAAGTAAACGGCTTTGTAGCGGCTGATAATCAAGCAAATAATCCATTAGCTGTCGATACAAGCGTGACCATGCGCTAAGCGTGGCTACCGTAATACCTAACTCCGCCATGGCTACTATTTCGCTACCTTTAAAAACCACTTGGATAGTAGCATCTGCATTATCATTGGCTTGTACAATCGGCACTAAACCGACATCAGGTAAAAATCGATAAGTATCATCAGTTTTAATACTCTCGAGGCTGCTGTCTTGCACTAAAGAAACCGCAAAACCTAACTGCTCAAACAAATACTGCTCAAACTGCCGTAAACATAGTCGCAATTCCTGCGCCGTCAACTGCTGCTTTAATGTGAGCAGACTGTCTTGATAATGCTGCCAAAGGTCTGGCATTGGATCTTCAGTCGGTAATAGCTTCCAAAGTATCTCATTGAGATATAAAGCGGCATACTGCTGTTGACCGCTTATCTGAGCATAGCGTAATGATGTCGCGCTTGAGGTATCAGGCGCTAATGACACGATATTGATTTGACTAAAGGTTTTTAAATCACGTTTACCAGTGGCAAATAACTGTAATGGCTCAAATAATGGCGCGCCTTTTTTACCGATACCATGAATCACACCATGCTGCTGAGAAAATAAATAATAAAGCGCACGCTTTTCTTGATAAGGGCGCTGATGTAATAAGTAACCGGTTAAAGCTTCATTACGCATGATTTATTACCTCAGCCCTGACTGTTGACGCAGCTTTTGCACGTGTTGGTAATCAGGTGTATTAGCTCTACATTAACGGCTTATTAATATCCTAAGCTCGTTAAGGCACGCTCATCATCAGACCAACCACGCTTAATTTTTACCCATAATGTGAGCATGATTTTTTTGCCAAACAGCAGCTCCATGTCTTTACGCGCGTCCATCCCCACTTGCTTAATACGCTGACCTTTATCACCAATAACAATGGCTTTTTGACCAGTGCGCTCAACATATATTGTCGCATCAATAAAGGTACAGGCTTTACGTGGACGACCCGTTTTTGGATCCGTGTGCGCAGGTTCATCTTTGAAACCGTCAATCTGTACGGTTAAATCATAAGGCACTTCATCACCTGCACTACGCATGATTTTTTCGCGGATAATTTCACTGGCTAAAAAGCGCTCTGAGCGGTCAGTGATTTGCTCGGTATTATAAATAGGCGCAGCGATTGGCAAATGTGAAGCAATCACTTCTTGTAGACGATCTAAGTTTTGGTTTTTTAATGCCGAAACAGGTACGATATCAGCAAAATCAAAGCTGTCACTAAACGTCTCAATCAATGGCAACAGCGTACCTTTATCTTTTAACGTATCCGCTTTATTAATGACTAAAACCACAGTTAGATTGGTATTACCAAGCTTTTGTAAGACCAATAGATCATCATCACGCCATTGGTCTGAATCGACGACAAACAATACCAAATCAACATCGACCAATGCAGATACTGCCGCTTTATTCATACGCTCATTAATAGCACGGACTTCATTGCGATGTATACCAGGTGTATCAACGAATACGGCTTGCATCTCATCATTAGACAAAATACCGTGAATGCGGTGACGGGTTGTCTGCGGTTTGCGCGACGTAATAGAGAGTTTCTGACCCAACAAATGGTTCATCAAGGTCGATTTGCCAACATTTGGACGACCAACAATCGCGACATAACCGGTTTTAAAATCATCGCTTAAACGTTTGCGTCCACTTGGCGCAAAGAAATCTTCAATAGCGTCATCGTTGTTTAGGTCAACAAGACTATCTTCTTGCACAGACTTTTGCGTGTCATCAATAATTTTCACGGCACTTACATTGGTATTTACAGTTGTGTTTTCGGTCATATTCTCGGTACTATCTTCATGGTTAGATGGCAAATCAGTGTGATTGCTCATAGGTCGTTCCTGTGGTGTTCTGCAATAATTTCTGCTGTTTTCAATAATAGAAGCAGAGCATTTAGTTGCTGTCTGCCTAAAAATTCGTGCTATCTGAAAACGCGTGTTTTTAACTTAAACTTTTGCGATTAAATAATATTTTTATATATCGAGGCCTTCAGGTATTAAATAAACGTAAGCTATATTTTTTTAAGGGAATTTGGGAGTTTATGGAGTTGATTAATCATCAGCTCTGCCGCTTTTTGCTCAGCAATGCGGCGGCTTTCTCCCGACTCAGTAATATTAGGGCAATTCATAATATTTACCTCACAGCGTACCACAAATATCTGATACGGTGCATTGCCACGCGTTTCTACTAATTCATAATGCGGCAAGTCAAATTGCTTGGATTGCAACCATTCTTGCAAACGACTCTTAGCGTCTTTGAGGACTTTTTGTTCGTTAACGTCATTGATTAAATCACCATACCACGCTAGCACACAATCGCGAGTAACTTCCATATCTTTGCTGTCTAGATAAATAGCGCCAAGCAAGGATTCCACCGCATCGGCTAATATCGACGCGCGATTACGCCCACCGCCTTTACGCTCGCCAATGCCTAAAATTAAATGATTGGACAAATCCAAGTTTTGGGCAATAGTCACCAGTGACTCTTGACGTACTAAAGTGGCACGCATACGCGTTAACCGCCCTTCATTTTGAGTAGGATAGCGATGATATAACGCCTCACCAACAATCATGCCGAGCAACGCGTCACCTAAAAACTCTAAGCGCTCGTAGTTTTTTTTACTATCAAATGAGCGATGCGTCAGCGCCAACTTCGGTAAACTTAAATCATTAAACTCATACCCCAACTTGCGTGTTAATACCGCCAATCGTTGAATAAATTCTGCGGATACCGTTACAGGTTCACTAGTATTAGCTACATTGTCACTAGATACACTGTTTTTTTTGGCTTTAGGTACTATTTGGGTTTGTGGTAAAGTTGGTTTCATGCGTGGTTTTTGGCTATCCTGTTAATGTGACTAACTAATGGAGTAATGTAAAAACTAATAGGACAAAATATACAAAGATTCTGAACAAAGAGGAATTTAAAAGCACTTTTGTGTCGTATAGAAACAGTGCCGCATTGCTTATGTCGAAGAGCAAGGATGATAATGCTACCTTACTCTGTAGTCGCTTTGATGTCCCCTTCAAAACGGCTTACAATATCAACATTGCTAAAAAAGTTACTGGTTTTCTCATATTTTTTATGAATAGCGAGCTGACCTGTTTTCTTATTGGTAAAAGTAAACACGTCTTCTGCATTGGTGTCATAATTTGCATTAATAGACAGCTGACGATTGACACGGTCAAGAAACTGCTTCGCTGTCTCATTATTACTATTGGCTTCTTTAAGCTGAATGCCCAACTCTTTATTCAGTTGGTAGTCGCCAATTTGGGCAGGCACAATCGCAATGAGTAGCTTACCAGCAACTACAATAACAATTAACAGCAATATAATACTGGTCACACTAGCACCGCGCTGGGAGGACAAACTAGAAAGTTGCTGCACTATAAACACTCCTGAGCACGCTATAAAATATGTGAAATGGGCAACTATTAAACTGCTGTATCAAATTGCTATGCCAAGTTACAAAATAATCATCATAACTCTTTATGCTAGTTGCGTTATCAGTCGATAGCACCGTTACGCGTAAAGGTCGGTAGCTTAAGACCCGGTGGCTTATGCATCCAAATATAGACGGCTTTACCCGCTAGATTATCATCCGGTACAAAGCCCCAAAACCTGCCATCAGCACTGCGATCACGGTTATCACCCATCACAAAATACTGACCTGCTGGTACTTTAATACGCCACTGTGTCCCTTCAGAGCTGACTACTTCTGGCGCTTGCTGTTGTAAAAATGGTGCATACTGCGAACTGTTCATGCCCGTTAGATAACGAACCAAATGCTGATGTTTACCTTGCATTTCTTGGAAATACTGCGCATGATCTTCTTCTTGCTGACCCATTTCTACCGCTTGAGCTTCACTGAGAAATTGTCCGGGAGCAATCTGTCCGGCACCATACAATTGAGAAGTCAGTTCTGCATTGGCATCAAAATTAACCGCTTTAGTCGCGACTGGCACATTATTAATCGCAAGCTTTCCTTGACTATAACTGACCGTATCACCGGGCAGCCCAATCACGCGCTTAATATAGTAAATGCTTGGATTTTCAGGATAGCGAAATACGGCGACATCGCCATGCTCAGGCGCACCAGTATCGAGTACCTTATTATAAGTCAGTGGTAAACGTACACCATAGGCGTATTTATTGACGGCAATAAAATCGCCAGTATATAAGGTTGGCACCATAGACGATGACGGAATATTAAACGGCTCAATCAAAAACGAGCGTACAATTAACACCACAGCCAAGACCGGAAAAAAGTCATATGCCCAACGTACCAACATACTCTCTTTACCGCGACCACGTGTTTTACGTTGTTTCAGTGTTAGCTTATCTAATAGCCAAATAATACCCAAGCCAATGGTTAATGGTACTAAAATTAAATTAAAATCAAAATCCATACTCAATTGCCTATTAGCGAGCTACTTATCCAACGATGACATCCGTAAAAATAGTAATGATGATTCGTTTATCAATGATCTAATCAACCTGTAATACAGCTAAGAAGGCTTCTTGTGGAATCTCCACATTGCCTACTTGCTTCATGCGTTTTTTACCGGCTTTTTGCTTAGACAGTAGCTTTTTCTTACGCGACACGTCACCGCCATAACATTTCGCTAAGACGTCTTTACGCATGGCTTTCACAGTACTACGCCCGATGATTTGGCTGCCAATCGCTGCCTGAATCGCCACATCAAACATCTGACGTGGAATCAGCTCTTTCATCTTGGTCACCAGCGCATTACCACGGTAGCGTGATTGGGTTTCATGCACAATCATGGCAAGCGCATCGACTTTATCGCCATTAATTAATACGTCTACTTTAACCAACTTATCTACTTGATAACGCTCAAAATTGTAATCAAGAGAGGCAAAACCGCGCGATACCGATTTTAGACGGTCAAAGAAGTCCATGACTACCTCACCCATCGGAATATCAAAGATGAGCTGCACTTGACGACCCATAAAGCGCATATCGACTTGCACACCGCGGCGCTCAATACATAGCGTCATCACATTACCCAAATAATCTTGCGGTACTAAAATCTGACAACGGGCAATCGGCTCACGGAATTCTTCAATATTATTCGGTTCAGGCAATCTTGATGGGTTATCAACATAAATAGTACTACCATCTTTTTTGACAATCTCATAGATAACTGACGGCGCGGTGGTAATCAAATCCAAGTCATATTCGCGCTCTAAACGCTCTTGGATAATCTCCATGTGCAGCATACCGAGGAAGCCACAGCGGAAACCGAAGCCTAGTGCATCTGAGGTATCAGGCTCAAAGAACAGTGATGCATCGTTAATTTGTAGCTTTTGCAGTGCTTCACGGAATTTTTCAAAGTCCGTAGACTCAACAGGGAACATACCGGCATAGACTTGCGGCGTAATCTGCTTAAATCCAGGAATACGATCAACATCAGGCGTACTGGCATGAGTAATCGTATCACCAACTGGCGCACCAGCAATATCCTTGATACCCGCAATAATAAAACCCACTTCACCCGCTTGTAACATGCCAGTTTCTAACGGCTTCGGGGTAAAGACACCAATTGATCCGACTAGATGCGCATCTTTGGTCGATTTAATATAAAGCTTATCGCCTTTTTTAATCGTACCTTGGCGCACACGGACTAATGATACGACGCCTAAATAATTATCAAACCATGAGTCAATAATTAACGCTTGCAGCGGTGCATCACGATCACCGGTTGGCGCAGGAATAAATTCAACCAACGCCTCAAGTAATTTATCAACGCCCAGACCAGATTTTGCAGACACGCGCGGCGCATCAACGGCATCAATACCAATAATGTCTTCAATCTCTTGAATAACACGCTCAGGCTCAACTTGTGGCAAGTCAATTTTATTCAAAACTGCCATGACCTCAAGCCCTTGATCAACAGCGGTATAACAGTTGGCAACCGACTGCGCTTCCACGCCTTGAGCCGCATCAACAACCAATAGCGCGCCTTCACAAGCCGCTAATGAGCGTGAGACTTCATAAGAAAAATCCACGTGACCGGGCGTATCAATAAAGTTCAGCTGATAACGCTCACCATTGGGATGGTCATAATACAACGTCACCGACTGCGCTTTAATCGTGATACCGCGCTCACGCTCAATATCCATCGAATCAAGGACTTGCGCCTGCATCTCGCGATCTTGCAGCGCGCCACACATCTGAATAAAACGATCGGCAAGGGTCGATTTGCCATGATCAATGTGGGCAATAATAGAAAAGTTACGAATATTGGCTAATGCAGTCACAAAGCGCCTACTAAATAAGAGGAATGGGATTGGTATGTGTCAAAAATAACTATTAAAAATCAGCAATCTATAATGCCAAGCGTAACACAGCGACAATACTCGCGATAACACGCAGACATCTGCAGGTATTCTAGCAGTTTTCAACTATAAAGTAAGGCGATTTTGTCAGTACCCATTTCATGGGCTTGCTAAACAACGACCACAATAGCAGGATAAAAATATAGCGACGCTAAAATCAGAATATAACACGCAAAAAAAAACCAATCACTAAGGATTGGTTTTTTAAAATATGGTGGCGATGAAGAGACTTGAACTCTTGACCTCACGATTATGAGTCATGCGCTCTAACCAGCTGAGCTACATCGCCATTTTAGGCTCGGTATTATGCCGATATGAGTGACTGTCGTCAACCCCTAAAAAGCATTTTTTGCAAAAATATTGAATTAAATTCAAAATAAGCGCAATTTTAAAACACCAAACCGGTACTGCAATGTCTCTTTAAAGATAAACCAATAAAGAAACACATTTAAAAAACTACTAAAAAGGTTGGTAAACCGATAAGCCGGGTTCTGTCGTGGACAATCATTCCTCTAGGCGTATCATCGCTAATACGCTCAAGCAACCTACCCGCATCGAACGCGGGCCGCGCCATGCCGATACCTATTTGGTCTTGCTACGCGTGGAGTTTACCATGCCGTGAACTGTTGCCAGCCACGCGGTGCGCTCTTACCGCACCCTTTCACCCTTACCGATGACATGAATATCTTGCGATAAACATATAAGCCAAAGGCGGTCTACTCTCTGCTGCACTGGTCGTCAAGTTACCCTGCCCAGCCGTTAGCTGGCACGCTGCCCTATGTAGCCCGGACTTTCCTCCCCTGCATGTCTGTTGCCAGTGTGCAGCGGCGATTGCCTAGTCTACCAAGCGCGCTAGTATAGCAAAATTAATCCTACTTTCGGAAATTTTTTTAGCTTATTTTTAGCGGTAATTTATACAAAGTTTTGAGGGAGTATAAAATCCACATTATTAAAATTATCATCTTCTTGCACCGTTAAAGATAACCAATGCGTATTTGGATAATTCTCCGCTAAATAATGTTGCAAAAAATCAACTGTACTAGTCGCTATCTGTTTATCCGTCTGTGCAGCATTATCATGAATATGGTTATAAATCACGCTATGAACGTCTAGACCACGAGATTTTATGGCTTCTAAACTTAGCAACGTATGGTTGATGCTGCCAAGCCGACCTGATGTGACCAAAATAACGGGATAGCCTTGTTCAGCAATATAATCCAAGGTTAATAAATTCTCAGTAATGGGCACTAACAAGCCACCCGCCGCTTCTAGTAGCACCACCTCATAATCCGCTTGCAGACTGTTTGTGGCGCTCGTAATCACATCAGGATTAAGAATATCATTGGCAAGTCTTGCAGATAAATGTGGTGACGCCGGTTTTTCATAGCGGTAAGGGCAAGTGGTAAAATCAAGGTCGCAAGGCTGTAGCGGAATATCCATCAATTGACGATGGGTAATAATATCATCCGCAATACCTATCACACCGCTATCTGGATTTATTGCTACCCCAGTTTGCACCAATTTTTGGGTAATGACATTAAAACCTTGTTGCATCAGTGCTTTTGCAATCATGCCTGTCGCATAAGTTTTGCCAATATCGGTATCAATTCCGGAGATAAAGAGAACACTCATTTTTGACCTTGTTGCGTTAAATATAGGGTAACGACCTTTAGCAATGATTGGCATAAAGTGACCAATTCTGCATCAGTAATCACAAAGGGAGGCATGATATAAACCAATTTGCCAAACGGTCGCACCCAAATGCCATTTTCAATCAGCAAAGACTGAAAGGTCGGCATATTAACGGCGTCGTCTAGTTCGATAACGGCAACTGCACCCAAACAACGTACCTCGGCAACGCCCTCTAATAACGCCGCAGGTGCAAGTTGTTGTTCCATGACAGATTGCATGTTTGCGGTGCGCACTTCAATATCATAAAACAGGATTAAATCAATTGATGCACAAGCGACCGCACATGCCAGCGGATTACCCATAAAAGTGGGACCATGCATTAATGCAGAATAATTACTTTGGCTAATGGTGTCAGCAACGGTACGCGTGCAAAGGGTTGCGGCAAAAGTCATATAACCGCCAGTCAGCGCCTTACCAATTGTCATAATATCAGGGCTGATATTGGCATGCTCACACGCAAATAATTTACCACTACGCCCAAAGCCCGTGGCAATTTCATCAGCAATCAGAAGCACATCATGCTCATCACACAATTGGCGTAATAGTTGTAAATATTGCGGACTATAAAAGCGCATGCCGCCTGCGCCTTGAATAATCGGCTCGATAATAAAACCTGCTAATTTATCGCTATTTTCAGCGAAAAATGTCGTTAATTCATCACGTTCATTTTGGGTTAAGTCACGCTCAAACCCCATCGGTGGTGCCGGAACAAAATGCTGCATCGGTAATTGATTACCATACAAACTGTGCATGCCAGTGACCGGATCGCAAACACTCATCGCATGCCACGTATCGCCATAATAACCAGAATGAGTCGAGGCAAATTGCTGTTTGCTTGGACGCGCGGCGGCAACCTGATATTGCAATGCCATTTTTAGCGCCACTTCTACTGCAATGCTTCCGCTATCGGCATAAAATATCGCATCGAGTCCAGCAGGAACGATATCAAGCAGTTTTTTGCCCAAGTCTATCGCGGGCTGATGAGTCAATCCACCAAACATGACATGTGCCATCTTGCCCAATTGCTTGGTAATCGCCGCATTTAATTTGGGATGATTATAGCCGTGTACGCTTGCCCACCATGATGACATGCCATCAATTAGGCGCGTGCCATCTTCGGTGAATATATAGACACCGTCAGCATGATCAATAACAATATTAGGATAAGTGGGTGGCAGGCTTGCGTATGGATGCCATAGATGTTGCTGGTCAAAATCACTATGAATAGCGTTTGTTGCGGAAGTTGTCATTTTTTACTGACCAGTAATGCGTTTGTATTTGGATAATAAATCACTTTGGGTTTCGACATGATTCGGGTCGTGAGGGATACAATCAATCGGGCAAATCACCACACATTGAGGTTCGTCAAAATGCCCAACGCACTCGGTACATAAATCAGGGTCGATGACATAAATGTCATCGCCTTCTGAGATGGCATTATTGGGGCAAGCAGGCTCGCACACATCACAATTGATGCATTCATCCGTGATTAATAGCGCCATGAACTGCTCCTTGTTATTCGACGTACAGCTGATTTTTCTCAACTGAAAGATTGAGCATATAGCGATTGCTATTACTCATCGTTGTTTAAAATGTATGGCACTTAACATTGACGTTAATATATCAGTTATTTAATATCTAGCTTTTGGGTAAAGGCTTCTGCCACACAAGTGGGCACAAATTTAGTCACATCACCGCCCAATTTAGCGATTTCACGAATCATGGTTGATGAGATAAAAGAATAGTTCTGTGACGGGGTTAAAAAAACAGCTTCAAAATTCTCATCCAGCTCGCGGTTCATATTGGCAAGCTGAAACTCATATTCAAAGTCTGACATGGCGCGCAAACCACGCAGTACGGCAGTGGCATTTTTTTCACGCATAAAATCTACCAGTAATCCTTCAAAACCAATCACCGATACTTGCGGCAAATCAGCAAACACCGTCTCAACCAAAGCCACACGCTCTTCAAAATTAAACAATGGTTTTTTATGATGACCGGATGCCACCGCAATTACCACTTCGTCAAACAATTTGGTCGCACGTGTGACTAAATCGACATGACCGTTGGTAATCGGGTCAAAGGTGCCCGGATATAAAATCTTGGTATGTAGTTTTGAAGAAGTAGCAGCAATGCTCATAGCAATAATCTGATCGGTAATAGTGCTGTTCATCTTAGCAAATTTTGCTCAAATTTAACACTCATCTGCTACATTTGTTATCATAGCCCATCTACATTTTCGCCACATGCTTTGGTACAATAGGCAGTTCGACTCATCCACAATAAAACCTAGCGCTATAAAATCTAGACAGTTAGGATGAGGAATTATAGACAAGGACACGCTGATAATATTGGTAGTTGTCCTCAGAAGTCCTTACGAGGAAACCATGTCAAAAAAATCAAAAAAGCCAGACAATCAAATCTGCGCCAATAAAAAGGCGCGCCATGAGTACTTTATTGAAGAAACCTTTGAGGCAGGAGTGGTATTACAAGGTTGGGAAGTCAAAGCCATTCGTTCTGGTAAAATGACCATTACGGAAGCCTATGTCATCTTCCGTAATAATGAAGCTTTTCTTTTTGGATCGCATATTCAACCGCTGCTCAGTAGCTCAACCCACGTCGACCCTGATAGTATTCGTACTCGCAAGCTATTGCTTAATCGCCGCGAGATTGAAAAATTATTTGGTGCGGTGAATCAAAAGGGTTATTCCTGCGTACCGCTATCTTGTTACTGGAAAAATTCGCTGGTGAAATGCCAAATTGGCTTAGCACTCGGTAAAAAGCAGCACGACAAACGCAAAACCTTAAAAGACCGTGATTGGGAACGTGACAAACAACGCGGCTTTAAAAATGCAGACTAAATTTATTGGTTTAATGCTACTGTCTTAAATTAATTATTTTTAGCATAATAAAAAGGACGATTTAGCTATTTTGGCTGAATCGTCCTTTTTTATGGCTTTTTTATTACCTTTACAATTACTAATCTAATTATACAGCTTTATCTATAGTAACAATTTGAGCTTTGCGATTCAGACGCAATTGCTTCACACCATGCGCAATTAAGAACGCAATGCCTAACCAAATCAAGCCATAGCTATAGATCATCGCTGACTCAAACGGATTACCCAATAACGTCACCGCTAATATAAATAACAACGCTGGTTCTAAATAACTCAACATCCCGTATACATTGACCGGTAGCATTTGACTGGCATCAATATTGGTTTTCATCGCCAGTACACTCAGAATACCCAAACCTGCCAGCATGATAATAAAAAAGCCAGAACCTGCGACCAGTACCAAACTACTGGGTGCAATAAAAAATAAATAGGCGAGCGCAAACGGTATAAATAAGGTCAAATCAACTAACATACCCGTTATCGAATCAATGCCCTGTAACCTACGTATAATATAATACAACGGATACGTACCACACACCCACAACGTCGCCCACGACACACTTTGCGTCCGGAAAATCTCACTACCCACACCTAGTGCAGCAAATCCCACCGCTAACCACTGCAAACGGCTTAATTTTTCGCCAAATAAAACGCAGCCAAACACCACCATCATCAGCGGAAATAGGAAATAACCCATCGCGGTTTGTACGCCTTGATTATTGACTGGCGCCCACATAAATAGCCACAACTGACTTAAAAATATCGGCGTTGGCAGCAATAACAATGCCCACTGCTTTACTGTATTCAGTGCGCGTAACTTATCAAGATACACATTTAACCGACCACTTAATAACAAATAACCGACTAGCGATACCCACATGGCAATCATGCGCCAGATAAACACTTGCGTACCAGATAATGGCGCAAGAAAGCTACTATAGGCATATAGAATGCCAAACAGCACATTCGATAAAACCGCGTAAGCTACCCCCAACATTAGGGTGCGTTGTTGTACGCTGCCAGTTGTCCAAATGGCAGGTAAGAGTCGCCGTGACAAGGTGGACGCAAGCGTATTAGAGGAAGTAGTCAACATGCTAAGCACCATAAGTTGAGGGTAAATGTGAGTAAATCTGCCAATTGGACGATTCAAGTTATCAGTAAAGTTATGAATATCATTATTAGAATTTTACTGATTAAGGTTTGCTGATAACTGATAGTTTATAGAATAGTGTTAATAAAAATTCTCTATATTTATCTAATATTGATTTTATTTATCTATTTTTAACTTTAAAAACAGTTTTTTTATTGATATTTGCTTTATAACGGTAATAATTACGAACCTACATTATCATTCACCATTTTTTTATCCTAACACCTGTGTTCGATAAAGCATTAATCCAAGAGACTATCAAAAAAACTTCAAAGAGAGCTGAAGCCCATGACCCAACATCTAGATGATACCGACAAAGCCATTTTAAATTTACTGCAAGACGATGCCACGTTGCCGTTAAAAACTGTCGCAGAATATGTGCATGTGTCGATTGCCACGGCACAGCGCCGTATCCAAGCGTTGATAGACAATGGCGTTATTACTAAACAAGTCGCTATCGTGAATCCCAATAAGGTTGGCTACGGGCTAACAGCGGTGGTGATGATAGAGATGGCGCGCTCTAATACCTCGATGCAGCATCGCTTTGAGCGCCTGATGAATGCCCAGCCGCAAGTGATGAGCTGCTATGAAGTGTCGGGTGATGCGGATTTTATGTTAATGATTAATGCCAAAAATATGGGCGATTATCACCAATTTACCCGCCATCTGCTGACCTATGAGAATAATGTGCGTAACTTTAAAAGTCAGTTTGTGATGAATTTCACCAAGAGCGGCACGAAGATTTTTTTGGATTGATAGCGACCGTTAATTACTGCTGACAGCTACCGGAAAAAGCATAACATTACTATTTTTTGGCAGCCCTTAAATGAAGTAGATAAGGAATAGCAAAGATGACAACCAATAATCCATAAAGCGATAAAATAAGTAAAAATGAGGCGACATCAATACCGCCTTTACTCAAGTTCATCACATATTCAAAAGTGATTAACGCCATACCTGCTATCGGAAAGAAAAGCGCCACTACCAGATGCTTGATAGTAAAAGATTGACTACGATAGTAGCCCTTTTTATAAAAATAGACCGTCGCTATCAAATGAATGAGTGACACTACCGGCATAAAGAATCCTAAAATCAGCATCGCAAGCATGTTATTTATTCCAGAAGAATATCAATTTAGTTTGATAATTATAATTTTAAACAAACCCATACTCAGTAGATAAGCACTATTATAATATAACAGCAGTTTACCTCACACTATCAAACACTTATCACGAATCGTTTATCGCATAGTGAGGGTTATTCATGTTAAGATGAGCGCCTTTTAAAGTGATGGATAATTTACTGTCCTGACCTTTAAGAACCCTATCATTATATAGCTGCATTTTTAGCCAAAGGTTGTCCCATGTCTGCCGATACCATCGCCCGCACCGCTTTTAAACAGGGCACTACGCCCCTTTACGATTATGATAAACATTGGGCGAGCTGCTATGAGCCTGCGCCTTATTTACCGATGAGCCGCAAGGAAATGGACGATTTGGGCTGGGATGCCTGTGATGTGATTATCATCTCAGGCGACGCTTATGTCGATCATCCAAGCTTTGGCATGGCAATTATTGGGCGCTTATTAGAGGCACAAGGCTTCCGTGTCGGTATCATTGCCCAACCAGATTGGAAGAGTAAAGATGCCTTTATGGAGCTTGGTAAACCTGTTTATGCCTATGGCGTAACCGCAGGCAATATGGACAGCATGATTAACCGTTACACCGCTGACCGCAAAATCCGTAGTGATGATGCGTACTCACCGGGAAATGTCGCGGACAAACGCCCTGACCGCGCGGCTATCGTTTATAGTCAGCGCTGCCGTGAAGCCTATCCGGATGTGCCGATTATCTTAGGCGGGATTGAAGGCAGCTTACGCCGTATCGCTCATTATGACTACTGGTCAGATAAAGTACGCCGCAGTATTTTACTTGATGCCCGTGCGGATGTTTTATTATATGGTAATGCCGAACGCGCTATCGTTGATGTGGTGCATGGCTTATCAAAAGGCTATACCCTTGAGCAAATGAGTAGCCTGCGCGGTACGTGTTATTTATTGACCCCGTCGCGTCGCCATTGGCAAGCGGGCATGGTCGAGGTTGTCAGTAATGACGTTGATACCGTGGGTCGTGTTGACCCGATTATCAATCCGTATGTGATGACGGAAGACGTTGATTCTTGCTCAATCGAGCAAGATAAAACCACAATATCACCGTTACAAAACTCTATGTCTTCTCAGTATCCTGGCTTCGTATCTGAACCGGTAACGAATAAAGTTATTAATGCTGATCAAGTAGATGAAGATACGCAAGTGGTGCAGATGCGCGGCTTTGATAGAACTGAAAACGATAAGCCTAAAACCGCCCTTAAACATAAGCTAAAATTGCCGCCACGCGAAAAGACGGTCATTCGCTTACCCGATTACGAACACGTCAAATCTGACCCCGTGCTGTACGCGCATGCCAACCGTATTTTACATCTGGAAACCAATCCCGGTAACGCGCGCGCCTTAGTACAGCGTCATAGCAGCGGTGCGGGTAACTCATTCACTTCAATTGATGTGTGGCTCAATCCGCCACCGATTCCACTATCGACGGAAGAGATGGATTATGTGTTTGACTTGCCATATGCGCGTCTACCGCATCCAAGTTATGGTGATGCACGTATTCCTGCATATGACATGATTAAATTCTCCGTCAATATCATGCGCGGCTGCTTTGGTGGCTGTACTTTTTGCTCGATTACTGAGCACGAAGGGCGCATTATTCAAAACCGCTCGGAAGAATCTATCCTGCGTGAAGTGGAAGCCATTCGTGATACTGCGCCTAGCTTTACTGGCGTGATATCTGACCTTGGTGGTCCAACTGCCAATATGTATCGTCTCAGCTGTAAAGATGAAACTATTGAAAAGAACTGCCGGAAGCCCTCTTGTGTCTATCCTGATGTTTGCGAAAATCTCATTACCGACCATAGCAATTTAACCAAGCTATATCGTAAAGCACGTGATATCAAAGGCGTGAAAAAAATCCTTATCGCCTCTGGTCTGCGTTATGACTTAGCCGTAAAAGATCCTGAATATGTTAAAGAGTTGGTCACCCATCACGTTGGTGGCTATCTGAAAATTGCCCCTGAGCATTCAGAAGAAGCCGTTCTATCAAAAATGATGAAACCGGGCATGGGCAGTTACGATAAATTTAAAGCCATGTTTGAGCAGTTCAGCCAAGAAGCAGGGAAAGAACAATATTTAATCCCCTACTTTATCGCTGCGCATCCGGGCACCAAAGATGAAGACATGATGAATCTGGCGCTATGGCTCAAAAGCTATGGCTATCGCGCTGACCAAGTACAGGCGTTTTACCCAAGCCCGATGGCGACCGCGACCACCATGTATCACACCCATAAAGACCCGCTGCATAAAGTCAGCCGTGAAGGCGGCGACATGGATATCGTCAAGTCGGGCAAACAGCGCAAATTGCACAAAGCATTCTTACGCTATCACGATCCAAAGAACTGGGCGCTACTGCGTGAGGCGTTAAAAGCCATGGGGCGCAGTGACCTTATTGGCAAAAATCGCGGTTGCCTGATACCACCATTCAATGCCAGTTTAGAAGGACGTGATGGTGCTCAAGACAGTTATCAATCAGCGCGTAAAAAGAACAGCCGTCTTGGTAATGATTCAGTAAAACGTAACAATAACAGCGCAACTGCGCCAAAAAATACTGCGGGTAGAAATGCTAAAAAAGTAAGCAAAGGCAATTTCCAAACTCAGCATACGGGACTGCCACCACGTAAAACCAAGTAAATATTACTTATAGCCTAACCTCTACCTATTAGCATCAATACGCTAAAATAGAGTCCCTTATAATAAGAGCGCACATCAGCCATTAAGCTAATGTGCGCTTTTTATTACCCACTTATTAGCGATAATAAACAATTACATTAGTCATTCATTAAGTAACGAGACGGACAGTTAAAGTACAGCTAAGGAACAATTTCTAACATTATCGAAGTTCGGTTTTCGCTACTATGAACGTCATGCGCTAGACGCATTAAATAAACGATAGACAAGCCTTACCTTTGGAGAAAATCATGAAAACAATGTTAAAATTTGCGATTGCCTTACCAACGCTTGCTTTACTTAGCGCTTGTGCGACCACTGCCCCTACTGTACCGACCACTGATGCTTCAGAAAGCGTGACCGATATGGCATACGACCGTATGATGCCACAGCCTTATACTTGTACTGACGGTGCTCAATTAACGGCAAAACAGTCTATCAATAAGCAACAAGTGATGGTTAATGCCACTGTGCCTAAAATTAAATGGTCACAACAGCCTATCCTATTAAATGGCGGTGTAGAAGGTGACACCTCAAGCTATATCAATGATGCTAATCCAGAAGTGGCCTATGCGTGGCACATGAAGGGCGATAAAGGTATCCTTGCCATGAAATGGAAAGACGGTACTGCCTATCAAGTGAACTGTGAAAAACGCTAATCTGTCACTGGTTTTAGTTAGTTAGTAACTGACTATCACCAATTACTGACATAGCAAGGCTCATTAAAACTATAATAATTAGAACAATAAGCCGACTATAATAGTAAGTATAGCAATAGTAACGATAGCGACTATTTATAAAAAACAATCATAGAAACAGTCATCAAACGGTGGCTGTTTTTTTATGTCTGCTTATTTTATAAGGATACTTATTATAAAAAACTGTCTTTATAAAAGGGCGTCTTTAATTTTTAAGGTTAAGATTTTGAAGGTTAAAACTTAGAAGTGACAGTTTAGATGGTGAAGTGAGGCAAAAACTGTCAAAATATCGCAGAACATGGTTAAGATAGTTAAGTATGTTTTAGCCGTTTTAATGCAGGCTTTAATAGTCCATAAGTGTATCAATGAAGGAGAGAGATCGATGGCAAAGCGCCTAATCAGTATGCTAATCATGAGCGCGGCAAGCTTATGGATACTCACTGGCTGTGATAACAGCGCCGATAAGGCTGCGGTCGAAGCCGAAAAAACCAACACTGCATCATCGATAGTATCTAAAGAGTCGACTACAGCGATAGATTGGACAAAAGTTGCTACCAACGAAAAAGCCGCCACCCGTGCTGATTATCAGTATCCGTTTGCGCTCGATAGCCAAAATGTACGCGACTATGCCGACTACTTCAAAGTCGATAACGCTACCGCCCAGCACAATTTGACCTTGAGTATGGCAAGTAATGAAGCGCTGTCAAAAGTGCTCGACCAACTGGGCACGAGCTATACCTCGCATGAGCTGACCGATGATGACAACATGACCCTGATTATTCATACGCTGCCTGATATCGCTGCCAGTCGCTATGATTACGTGTTTGCTGAGGACTTCGCTAAAGGATTGGTGTTACCTATCGTGATTCAGCCTAATGGTAAGAAAAGTGATGTTGAGGGGCATGGAGAGGTGCAGGAGTAACAACTGGTAGCGTATGTTTTTGCTCATATTACACACGCTATTAAAGAATATTAAGTTTGGCGATAAGGATTGTTTGAAAGCTCGATTTTTACGTCAGTATTGCAAAGCAGTTTAGCTAAATAAGGTTGATACTGAGTAGCAGCTGGTGCAATGTATATTTTATCAAGATGAGCTTTGACGTTGGCTTCATATTCAACATATAAAAACTTACCAAAATCCATTTTTACTTTAGGGTCTTTAAGAGAAGTAATATGAATCATACGACATTCTTGCTCTTCTTGAAAAGCAGAGTGCTTTATAAGATATTTTAATGGTAAAAGAATCTCATCAATTAAAATCGAGTTTGTTTCGAAACTACCAGAATATTTGTCTTTTATTGTTCTATAAGTAGTCCGTAGTGTCTTTAAAGATTCGACAACTTTTTTAGTTTTATCATCAATCATCTTTTCATATATCTTCCATTTCTCTTCAGGATTTTCTTCAGCTTCAAACTCTCGATAGAAAGTTAGTTGGTTGCGTTGGGCTAATTGTACGTACTCTGATACAGGCTCAATGTATATACATCGTATTACTGGATACCTATCAACATGCATGTTTTTAAAATCAATATGACTCTGATTATCTTCAATAATTTCAAAACCACCATTCGGTGTTTGAATATTAGTAGTAGGAGATAACAAGGATATCCCCCCTAATAAGCTTTTCGATTGAAAAAATTCTTTTTTAAAGACAAAGCTAACACCGGAGGCTTCTTTATTGTTTTCCTTGCCGTACAACCTAAATTGATTGAGGCTATCATGATTGAAGGTAAAGCAGCTGACGAACGCATGAAATTTTTTGTCGAAATCTGGTGCATAAAACTTACCTTCTTTGATATCATTCAAATAGCTATTCAGTAAATGCCCTTCACTAGGATCATTAAAATTACTTACTGTATTGAGACGAAAAGAACTAGCTTTTCCCTTTTCGTTTTCAATGTTTAGTAACTTATCCATTGTAAACGTACTCGTATAATGGGCAAGTTTACGTTCAGGATATTTTGAAACATTCATGCTGTTATTAAAATCTAGTGTGAGTAAATCAATAGTTTCTATTGTCTGTCTTAGTAGTTTTAGCAAAAAACGTCCAACACCCTCTTTATCATTTACAAGTAAATTGCAAATTTTGATATAACGAGAGGATTCATAAGGATAATACTCACTTGCTACTTCAAAAGCACTTTTAGCCTTCATGATTTCATTTTTTTCTTCATTGTCTATGAGAGTTGTGCCAATTTTCATTTGGCACTTCATATATTCAGCTAAACTATCTACTTGATCTATACTACGCCAAGCTTCTAAAGCTTCGTCTATAGAATTTTTTTCAACAAGTGCATCACCAATTAGTAATCTAGCTACTGAATAAGCTTTATTGTTATCTTCCTTTTTGAAATCATACCAAGCGTCTAAAGCTCCATCAATATTACCGCTTTCTTTTAGAATTTTTCCAATTTCAATCTTAGCCATTGCGTAAACATATAAGTCTTGCGACCGTTCAATATCTTCCAAAAATTTTGAAGCCTCCCTAGTGTCTCCTTTTTCTATATACACCTGACCAATTCTAAACCTAACTAAACTTTCAAGATTTTCAGATGAACTTTTATAAATTTCTCGAAAGATATTTAACGCTTTATCTAGCTCACCTTCAACTCTTAAAATTTCTCCTATCTCTAACTGAGATAGCACATAGTATATAGCATTGTCCTTTTTTTTAATTTTTGACCAATATGATACTGCTTCTTCATAATTTCCTGTATCTTTTAAGATATAACCAATCTTTAGTTGCGCTCTCGAACAGTTTTCTATGTCATCTAGTTCTAAAATATTTTTTAAAACTAATAGTGCATCATTAGTTTTATTTTTCCTGACTAGAATATCACTGATCTTTGTTTGAAAAATTCCATAAAGTTTCAGACTATCCTCTTTTTGAATTTTCGACCAAGATTGTTGTGCCCCATCAAAGTCATTTTTATTATATAGAATTTCACCAATATGCATTTGAGCTAATACGTAACATACTGAATCATCTAATCTTTGTATATTTTCCAACGTATTAATGGCTTCCCCAATCTCTCCATTCAGAAGTAGAGTTTTACCTATAATATATTGAGTTTGCGCAAATTTTTTTCCGCCATATTGTTCACGCGTAACCCTCTGCAAACCTTCAATCTCTTTCCGAATCTCTTTATCCAAATCTTTCAAGTCATCAATATCCATCATCACTCCTCCCCAACCAACGCCAAAAACTCTTCCTCACCCACCACTTTTACGCCCAATTTTTCCGCCTTCGCCATTTTTGAGCCAGCTTTTTCACCTGCTAGCAAAGCAGTAGTTTTTGCAGAAATACTACCCGATACTTTTGCGCCCAATGCTTGTAGTTTGGCTTTGGCTTCATCACGTGCCATGCTGTGCAGTGCACCAGTTATGACCCACGTTTGCCCATCGAGCGGTTGCCCAGTAGATACTTTTTGCTCGACTTTATCCCAATGGACGCCTGCTTCTCTTAGCGCGGTGATGACTTCGATATTGTGCGGTGCGCGGAAGAATTTATAAACAAGCTCAGCAGTGATAGCGCCCACATCAGGCGTGAGGAGCAGCTTTTCAATACTGGCAGACATTAAGGTATCAAGGTCGCCAAATTGCTGTGCGAGGTTTTGCGCGGTGGTTTCGCCAACGCCGCGAATACCAAGCGCATAGATAAAGCGCGCAAGGGTGGTCTGTTTACTGGCTTCAATGGCGCTGATGATATTTTGAACGGATTTTTCACCCAATTTTTCTAGCGTAATCAGTTCTTCTTGATGATTGTGCAATTGATAAATATCAGCAACCGTTTTAACCAAGCCATGATTAAAAAAGCCAATGAGCCAACGCTCGCCCAGCCCGTCGATATCCATTGCCCGACGCGAGACAAAGTGAATCAACGCTTCTTGCTGCTGCGCGGGGCAAAATAAGCCGCCCGTACAGCGTGCTAAGGCTTCATCGTCAGGCAGCACCACAGGCGAGTCGCACACCGGACAGGTGGACGGCAGCATCACTGGCACAGAATCGGCTGGGCGCTGCCCATGCCAAACGCGTGTGACTTTGGGAATGACGTCACCTGCGCGATGCACGCTAACCATATCGCCTGCGCGTACATCGAGACGTTGAATCTCACCAAAGTTATGGAGCGTGACATTACTGACAGTGACACCGCCAACTTTGACGGGTTCTAATTTGCCAACCGGAGTAATTTGTCCAGTGCGCCCAACTTGCCAATCAATGGCTTGTAGACGAGTCATGACGGTTTCGGCAGGAAATTTATACGCGGTTGCCCAACGTGGTTCACGCGATAAAAAGCTAAGCTGTTGCTGAAGTGCCAAACTATTTACCTTGATAACCGTCCCATCAATCTCAAATGGCAATTGTGCACGCTTATCAATGACCGACTCATAGTACTCTTGCGCTTCACGTGGATTTTGTATCACTCTGACGGCACTGACGCTAAAACCAATGTCACCAAGCCAAGCTAACGCTGCTGACTGTGTTTCAATGGTTTCGGGTAGTCCTTGATTGACGGAATAGGCATAAAAAGCGAGCGGTCGACTGGCGGCAATGCTAGGGTCAAGTTGGCGCAAACTACCCGCAGCAGCATTGCGCGGATTGGCAAAAACTTTATCGTCGTTCTCTAGCGCAAGGCGATTAAGACGCTCAAAGCCTGCCTTAGGCATGACCACTTCACCGCGTACTTCTAATAGCGCAATATCAGCTGCGTCTGCAAGCCACAAAGGTAAATTGCGAATGGTTTTGGCATTTTGAGTAATGTCCTCGCCCGTTTGCCCATCACCGCGCGTCACTGCTTGGACAAATTTTCCGTACTCATATTTGAGCGACACCGCCAAGCCATCGAGCTTAAGCTCCATCTCATACTCTGGGCTTTGCTGAGCAACACTTAAGCGATCATTGACACGGCGCATAAAGTCACGCAAATCATCGTATTCAAACACATTGCCCAGCGATAGCATAGGCGTGTCATGAGTAACTTGGGTAAACGCAGATAATGGCATATCGCCGACTTGATTAATCGGGCTGTCAGACTGCACTAAATCTGGATATTCTTCTTCGAGCTCAATTAAAGACAGACGCAATTGGTCGTATTCACTGTCTTCTAGAATAGGATTGTCGAGGACGTAATAGGCGTTATTATGAGTCTTAAGGGCATCAATGAGCGTGCGCATCTGCGCGATAATGGCAGCGTTAGATGTCGCGTCAGTAGCGATAGAAGGAGGGTTTGATACATTGGTTGATTTGTCAGTAGTTGGCTCAGAAGAAGGGGTTGGCTGAAAATCAGTTGGTAAAATAGGGTTAGTCATAGTCGGCGTCTGTGCGATTCAAGATGCCGATATGATAACAAGTTTATAGGATATAGTGCACCGCTAGAGCAAGAGCTGGCACAAATAACGTCATAGTAAATCGAACACTGGCGACGTTATTTACAGCTTTTAGACTTTTTATTTAATAACTCAGAGATGATTTTTATAGTGATTTTTAAATGAATTAGCCTTGATAATCACGAACTTCATTACGCAGCTGTTGCTTATATTCAGGGGTAATTGGTTCATTATTTTCATCAAGCATCATGGCGTTTAAATCGTTCGCCATCATATACGCGATACTCATCATGCTATCAAAGCTGACAAGCGCGCGCGGATGTGGCAGCGATAAAAACAACACCAAACCACTATAAACATTGGTCGCTACACTATGCGGGTCAAAGGGCGCAATACCATTTTCTGTAATGCCCATCATGCTGAACCACAAGATGCCCGTACCGTCTTTTTGCTCATAACGGTGGAACATATTCATCGCGCCAAAACGCAGACCGTATTTATCAATCAAACCCAATAAATCCTGCCCACGAATGACAACAGGCGGACGGTCACGATATTGATGCGGCAAAATAGTGATATTGATATTGTCTTGCGCATGAATTAGTGGACCATTTTGCGCTTCGTCCACTGGCTCTAGCAGATGATGGTCAAGTATCGGGCTGTTATCCGTAAAGATAGGCTCTTCTACCGTATCAATAACTGGCATTAAATGGTCGGTGGCAGACATTAAACTAGAAAAAGCATCGGCTTCTTGGTTGTCATGCATTTGACCAGAGTGCTGCTGACCATCAGCGCCCTGCTCTTTGGTTAAGTAGCCAAATCCAGTATTATCGTGCTGTTGCTCCGCCTGCCAACGCGCAAAGTCGGCACTGCTTTTTTCATTATAATCGTGATCGGTAATCGCATGACCTTGCGCAGGCACATCTTCAATCACCGCATTCAAGTAATCACGATTCGGTCCAATGGTGGTTTCGCCCGAGACGGTATCATCGAAGTCAGGCTGATCAACGATATTACGCTCATGACGAGGGATAATTGGAATACCATTCTTATCATAATTAATCGCGACGGCATCTGCATTTTGGCGACGGCTCACGCTACGGATGACCATAAACAGCCCTGCAAACAGTATAAATGCAGCAATAATAATCAATATAAACTGAATAGCGGTCATAAGAGAGATATCCTAATATATGACAAAAGGGGAAATAAAAGGGTGAATAATTGGCAATAGTCTAGCATGGCTGACCCATATCGTCATCACATTGTGTCGCTTTCCTCATTGCATATAATGGTTCATGTAAAACGCGATTAATAGTCGTCTCTACTAACGCTCAATATACTGCACCGCTTCCTCTAAAGAAACACTTACCAACGCTGAAATACCCGCACTTGGCATGGTGATACCTTTGAGCTCATCAGCAATCTGCATCGCCAACTTATTATGACTGATAAAGATAAATTGTAAGTCATTTGCTAACTCATGAATGAGACTGGTAAAGCGCGCCACATTGGCATCATCAAGCGGCGCATCCACTTCATCAAGTACACAGAACGGCGCAGGATGCTGTTTAAAAATAGCAAAAATTAAGCTGAGTGCGGTTAAGGTTTTCTCGCCACCGGAAAGTACAGCAAGACGACTATTACGCTTGCCTTTGGGCTGCGCCATTAAGGTAAGTCCTGCGCGCCACTGTTCTGACTTTGGCGTATGGCTTGGCATATCATCTACATTTAAAGTTAAGCTAGCATGACCACCGCCAAAAACTTTGGCAAATAAATGTGCCATTTCGATATTAACCGCCTCTAACGTCTGCATAAATAGCGTCTTGGTGGTCTCATCAATAGAAGCAATCGCGGCTTTTAAGGTTGCCATACTGGCAGCAATATCTTCGGTTTGCTGAGCTAGTGGCGCTAAGCGTGTATTCACCTCCTCCAACTCAGCAACGGCAGCTAAATTAACCGCACCTATTTTTCCCAACTGCTGCTCAAGCTTGGTCTGTTCCGTTTTTAGCTCAGCGATTTTATCCGGACACACGCGGCGCTCATGGGTAATAAAGTCGGTTAATACACTTGAGACACTAATCGGTTGCTGTGATAACTGTCCGCTTACTTTATGCTCATTACTCACTTTATAGTAATCGGCTAAAGCATTGTGCGTATGGTCGCTCGCATCCTGTAATTTCTGTTCGCTAAGTGCAAGGTCAGTCGCATAGCTTGCCAATTTACTTTGCTCGGCTTGTAGTGCCGTTTGTAAGGTATCCAATTCTATTTGCTGTTGGCTATTTTTTTGTTTAAGCGTGGTTAAGGCAGTCTCACGTTCAGTTAACGACCGTTGCTGTTCATCGCGGGCGGCTTGAGCCTGTTGCAATGCCAATTGTAAATCAGGCAATTGTTGTTGATAACGCTCAAGGCTTATTCGTAGCGCCTGTTCGCTTTGCACTGATTTATTATACTGCTCAGTGGCGCGCGCAAGGCTACTCGTATTATGTTCTACACGCATGTCACTTTGCTGAACAGTCAGCTGCAATGTTTGCCAAGCTTCATCATCTGCTTGCCGCGCACGACTGCGCTCATTACGTGCCAGTTGTAGTTGCTGACACTGATTCTGTGCTGCCGTTAATTGAGGTGTCAGCGCGTCCTTATCTGCTTGAATTTGCTGATTTTCATTGTCTAATAACTGTTGCTCTTGGGCTAATTCCTGCTGCTCTTGCTCAAGCAGCACTTTTTCGGCATTCAAACGTTGCTCATCCGCTTGCAGACGTTCATACGCAGCTTGCTGAGTGCTTAATTGCTGCTGATAACGATATTTATCATGGGTCAATTGCTCAGCTTGGGCGCGCGTTTCCTCAAGGCTAATTCTCAGTGAATCATAATCACGTTGATTTTTCTTAAGATTCTGCTGCTGCACTTGGTTTTGAATTTCGAGTGCTTCAAGTACATCTTCTAATACTTGCAAGCGGGCACGCTGAGTCAGACGTTGGGTTAAAAATTGACTATTTTCCTGATTATCTTTTGCACCCGCAAGTTTACTTAAGTTTATCGTACCATTACTATTAATCAACCAACCCTCGGCAGTCAATAGTAACGCTGATGGCGGTAATATTTTTATAATATCGCTCAGCTCTTGGCTAACTTTTGCAACGCTATTATTGCTTTCGCCGATATATAAATAGCACTGCTGCCATAACGCTAATTTAGGCTTGGCAATCAGTGTCGCTAACGGCAACACTTTATTGGCAAATTCTTTTGGTAAGTTAATAATAAATGGGGTTTTCTCACCTGAACTTTGTGATGTTGGCAACCATAAACTGTGGCTTATCTCGTTTTTTGTAGCATTTGCTTGCTGCTGATAAGTGAGTAACTCCGGTAAATACTTGTCAAGCAGCAGCCCTGTACTGTATACAAATTCCGAGCTAGAGTTTGTAGCATTATTCTCTTCTAGCAACACATGACTGTCCAACCATAATGCCAATAAGCTATCTAATAACTGAGCGTACTGTTGACCTTGAGCACTTAGCTCAATCTGTTCGCGTAAAGTGGTAATAGGCAGCGGTTGATGGTCGCTGGTGGCTGTACTTTTATCACTATGAGTTATCGCGGTATGGTCTGCACTTTTACTCGGTTTAGGATGCAATATTTGATGCAAGGTATCGTATTCGCCTGCTAACTGCGCGTGGCGCTTTTCATTGTCAGCCAATTCACGCTGCTGATTTGATAGATTTTGTTGCAGGATTAAGGCTTGTGGTTGCAGTTCCTCTAAGCGCTCGGCAACACTGTCTTGTTGGCGCATGATTTGCTGTAGTTGATTATTTAAAGCCGTAATTTGAGTGCTTGATGACTTATCTAATGTGTAGGCGTCATTCACATTAGAACTGGGCAACGACGGTTGCAGCTGCGCCCATAATGTCTGCCAACTTTGCTGCCGACGCGCCCATTTATCTTGGCTAAGTTTCAAACGATTTTGTGATTGGGCATTGAGTGCTTGCTGTTGTTCAAGGGTTAGGGATTTTTCTTGCAGGCGTGTCAGTTGATTTTGCGCGTCATACCATGCCTTTTGCAAAGGCTGCTCATCACGTTTATAAGCGTCGCGCTTGGCATTGATATCGGTAAGCTGAGGACGCAATAAGGTCAATTCACGCTGCTGCTCGACTGCTTGCACTTTTAACGTATCAATCTCAGCCGCTGCTTGCGCTTGCTGCTGTAGTAGACTAGCAAGCTGCTGCTCAATTTGAGTTATTTGAGCTTGATTATCGTTTAATTGATGTTCTGCTTGTTGATAGCTTAGCTGCTGTTGATAATGCGCGCTTTGGGCGTCGTCTTTGAGCCACTGCTCTTGGTTAATCTGCGTCGTGAGCTTGTCTTGCTTGGCTTTGAGCTGCTCATAATTTGTTTGCAGCGCCGCTACTGTCATCACGCTGCGTTCATGCTCGACTTTATGCTGCTGCTGGGTGTGTTTGGCTTGATATAGCTGCTGAATAGCCAGTTGTTGCTTGATATCAGCAAGCGTGGCGTTCAGCTCATTATAGCGTTGGGCACTGGCGGCTTGCTTAGACAGCGTCTTTTGCTGACGTTCCATCTCGCTTTGCATATCATACAGACGTGCAAGATTATCTTTGGTTTTCTCTAATTTCTTTTGGGTTTCCTCACGCCGCGCTTGATAGCGTGATACGCCTGCCGCCTCTTCGATAAATTCACGTAACTGCAACGGATTAGAATCAACAATACGCCCTATCATGCCCTGCTCAATCACCGCATAACTGCGCGCGCCAAGCCCTGTGCCCAAAAATACATCAATGACATCACGACGACGGCAGCGCGTGCCATTAATAAAATAATCAGAGCGCCCCTCTAAATTGACTTGCCGACGGACAGACAGCTCTTGATATAAATTAAATTCATGGCGAATGCCGGTTTGCTCATCTTGAGTATGTTCAAAGGTCAGCTCAACACTGGCAACACTTTTGGCGGCTTTATCTTGCGTACCGGCAAAGATGACATCGCTCATCGCCCCGCCGCGCAACTGCTTTGCCGAGCTTTCGCCGAGTACCCAACGAATGGCATCAATCACGTTAGATTTGCCACAACCGTTAGGACCAACAATAGCAGTAATGCCACGAGGAAAAGTAAAGGTGGTTGAGTTAGCAAAGGACTTAAAGCCCGCTAATTTTAGAGATTTTAAGCGCATGAACAGTCAGCAAATGGACAAAAAATGAGCGGCTATTTTACCTGAAAATTTGAGGAGTTTTTTGGATTTATAAATACCTAAAACTATGAGCCACCTCTAAGGCACATCACCTTATAACACCCCAAGTCCATTTAACAATAACTGCCCACCGACAAATAATAATAAGATACCGAAAGCACGCTTTAATGTGGCAGCAGGCAATTGATGCGCCAGCTTAGCACCGACTTTTGCCATAACAAAGCTGACCGCTGAAATACATAAGAAGGCAGAAATATGCACAAACCCTATCGTCCCAGGCGGTAGATTTTCAACGTTTTTACCAAACCATGCAAATCCAAGCGCCCCTGCAATGGCAATCGGTAAACCACACGCCGCTGATGTACCGACCGATTGTTTCATCGTCAATCCTGCCCAGTTTAAAAATGGTACGGTTAAACTACCACCGCCAATCCCAAAAATAGCGGATGCTAAGCCAATCCCCGTTCCTGCACCTATCTGTACGCCCTTTGGTGGTAGTGGTTTACCCAACTGTTCTTTACTACGCATAAATAACATATTAATGGCAACCAATAACGCACCAACGCCGATAATTGCCTGCAGCGACTTACCATCAATCATTTCTGCAACGCCTGCACCAACCAAACTGCCAATGACCAGACCAACTGCCATATTGCGCCAAATATCCCAACGCACGCCGCCGCGCTTATTGTGCGCGGTCATCGAGCTAATAGAGGTGATGATAATAGTGGCGAGTGATGTACCAATCGCTAAATGAGTCACCACGTCAGGCGGAAAATGATAAGCAGTAAAAATCCAAACCAATGCAGGCACTATAATTAAGCCGCCACCCACTCCAAACAAGCCAGCGCAAACACCCGCAAACGCGCCTGCAATCACAAACCATACATATAACATCATCTAGCCTACCTTTTATTGGGCGTATTTTTATCACACTTAAATTTTGTCGTACTTAACTGTTATTGCGCTTATGCTTATAGGATAATAGTGCGCGGCACTGATATTGAGTATTTCATCTGTGACGCCCACTTTCTGTCTTTTATTTTTATCAATCGCCTCAGTATATCAAAGATTATCCATGCTCCATTAATCACATCGACGACACTTATGACACTATCCGTTCCTCTCTCAGCCCAACTATCAACTCAACTATCAGTCCTTAACCATCGCCACGTCGTCAGCAGCCCATCGACTAATAGTGAGCTGATTGACGCCATACGCGACAGTACGCTGTGCGCAGATAAAGTACATTTATTAACCGCTGAAACCCAGACGGCAGGACGCGGGCAACGTGAACGCTCATGGCAGTCGCCACGTGGTAATGTTTATTTATCGTTATATCATCCGGTGCAAATGCCTGTGAGCGGCTTATTATCGCTGATTATCGGTGTTGAATTGGCAAAAATGCCGGTTATTCAAATGCTCAACAAGCAACTACAAGCGCAAGGATTAACGCCTATCGGGGTAAAATGGGCGAATGATTTGGGCTTTTATAATACTCAAGAAACTGACAAAAACACTCAGGAGACTGATGAAAACCTTATTTATTTCAGTAAACTTGCCGGTATTTTAATTGAACCGGTTTGGCGTGCTAGTAAGCTTGTTGGTGTGGTGATGGGCGTGGGTCTGAATGTCAAAGCAACGCCCGTATTGACTACCAAAACCTGCGAGGGCATGAGCTATCAAGCGTTAAGCTTACAAGATATTGTCGAAATGACTGCTCAAACCATTCCCGTGCAAGCGAGTAATAGCCCTTTAATCGAATTGCCAAGTTTAGAAGCCATTTATCAGCAAATTAGTCAGGCATTGATGGCTGCTATGACGTGCTTTGAGCACATAGCTACTGAGAAAAAATTGGCGCAGACTGATTATATGGATAATTTTTTGCAACAGTTTGATGCGATGGATGCCCTTGCCGGATTACGATTACGGGTGACGCAAAACCATAATGGCGAACCGCAAATAATTAATGGTCACGCCTGCGGGATTGATACACAGGGATGTTTGCAATTACGTCAAGATAACGGTAAGCTTGCCGCGCTTTTTACTGGTCGTATTGACGTTATTGGTCATGCTTAAACGGCATAACATTGGGCACTGTGATAAGGATACTTATGCTCTGGCTTGATCTTGGCAACACCCGTCTTAAATACTGGCTTACCGATGATATTGGTCAGATTATTTCTCATGATGCGACCCAGCATTTGCAAGCGCCTGCGGAACTGCTAATGGGTCTGACCGATCGTTTTGAGCGTTACGCGCCCGATTTTATTGGTATCTCGTCGGTGCTCGGCGACGAGTTAAATGCTAAAGTGTCAAAAACGTTAAGTCGATTGAATATTCCCTTTGAATTTGTGCATGTTGATGCTGAGTATCCCTTGATGCGCAGTGCCTACGACGCCAACCAATTGGGTTGTGACCGTTGGCTACAAATGCTGGGTGCGGTAGATAAAACAAAGCGCCAATGCGTGATTGGCTGTGGTACGGCTGTGACCATTGATTTGATTGACCATGCAACGCATTTAGGCGGCTATATTTTTCCTAATATTTACTTGCAACGCGAATCCTTATTTTCAGGCACGAAGCAAATTACCATTTCGAACGGCACGTTTGATAGCATCACTCAAGGCACGACCACACAAGACGCGGTACATCGCGGCATTCTGTTATCTATCGTCGGTGCGGTGAATGAAATCAGCAACCGTCATCCAAACTTTGAGCTGATTATGACCGGCGGCGATGCACAAATGATTGCCCAACATGTTAATCGTTCGGTACGTATCCGAGATGATTTATTGTTAAATGGTCTTGCACGTTATTTTGACCATAGTAAAAAGTAGCGGTTTCTTAAACAGGTATTTCTTAAATAGTATATTCCATAAAAATAACGTAAAAAAAAGCAGTAGGTCTTAGACTTACTGCTTTTTTTATTAATAATGGCTAAATTATAGCGATTAATCGCGGCGCTTAAAGTAAGGTTAAGGCGTTGCAGGTGCTTTAATCGTTACCACCGCGCTCACCGCGTCATCATTATCCAGCAACTCCATGATTAGCTCATCAGCACTATCTGCTTTTATTTGCCAATTACCCTCGGCACGCGGTACGCCGGTTACCATGACTGAAATTGCTTTGTTTTTTAGGCGAATCATCGGCGGCTTATGATCATAACCGCTATGCTCAACACCTAAGATATCATCAGCTATCGTCGTTGCCTGCGCACGCAGTGGGGCAACATAACGACACGCCACCCCATTGATAGACATACAATCGCCAATGGCATAAATATTTGCCGTAGTAGTGCGTAACGTCGGCGCATCGACCACAATGCCCGTGCGAGTATCGAACTCAATGCCAGCAGCAGCCGGTAATTTACCATCAACCGTCAGCCCAGTACTGGCAACCACGTGGTCAACGGTAATGGTTTGAGTCGTTTGCGCCTCATCATAATTCGCTGATTCCAATGGCGCATAACTGACCTGCAAGCTACCATCGTCATTACGAGTAACGTCTGAAACCAGACAACCACCTAAAAAGGTAATGCCTTGTGACTCAATAGCTTTGGCAATCCGTGCCGTGGCTTGCGCTGGCAGCATTTGTGACAATGGCGCATTATTTAAATCAATCAGCGTCACCTCATGTCCGGCTTTGAGCAAATCTTCAGCGATTTCCGTACCAACCATACCGGCACCGATAATCGCCACACGCTGCGCACCAGTTGCCAATTGTTCCTGCAATTCGCTAAAACGCTCAATATGGTTGACATGCCAAACCAAGTCTTGCGGTAAGCTTTTGGGGAAAATAGGATGCGCACCCATTGCCAATACCAACTTCTCATAGCCAATAGTGGCGTAATGCGTATTGGCGGGATCTGAACGCAGCGCAGAGATAAGCTGTAATTGTTTTTTAGTAGCGTCAATATCGGTGACATGGGTATTCGCCAGTAAAGTGACCCCTGCTGCTGTGGCGGCATCCGCACCCGTCGCCCGTACTAAGTCTGCGGCACGTTTATTTTGACTGATTGCCATCGTCAGCATCGGCTTATGATAACGATCGCCACTATCGGCGGTCACCAACGTTATCGGGATATCTTTATCTTTCGCTCGAATCGCATCAATGACATGCCAGCCCGCCAAGCCTGCACCAATGATAACCACACCTGACTGCGTATTAGAATTTTCTGCGCTCATAAAAGCTCCAAAGTGATGAATGTAAAATGAATTCTTTATTATCAGTTATATTTTTAAAGGATAAATCATCATAATGACCAAGAGTATACCAGTAAATAGAAAGTGACTCATCTTCACAGCGCGTCAACGAAATAAGCTGAAGTAAGCTAAAGGCAAATATCCCTAGTCATAAAAAAAGCGCCCAATAGGCGCCTTTCATACAATCTAATGAACTGGCATGTTAATGATTCAAAATTTTAGACAAAAACTTCTGGGCGCGTTCACTGCGAGCGCCTTCAAAGAATTCATCCTTGCTACAGTTTTCAACAATATGCCCTTCATCCATAAAAATAACCCGATTGGCAACTTGTTGCGCAAAGCCCATCTCGTGCGTCACACACATCATGGTCATACCATCACGAGTCAGCTCTATCATGACATCGAGCACTTCTTGAATCATCTCAGGATCAAGCGCGGACGTCGGTTCATCAAACAACATCGCTATCGGATCCATTGCTAATGCCCTCGCAATCGCCACCCGTTGTTGCTGACCTCCTGATAACTCTGCCGGATACTTTTTCGCCTGTACGGTCAATCCTACTCGATCAAGATACGCCATTGCCTTTTTCTTGGCGTCATCTTCTTTACGACCCAATACTTTAATCTGTGCGACAGTCAAGTTATCCATAATCGTGAGATGCGGAAACAACTCAAAATGTTGAAACACCATGCCCACTTGACTACGCAGCTTTGGCAAATTGGTTTTGGGCGCACCGACGGAAATACCGTTAACTAATATCTCACCTTTTTGAAACGGCTCAAGCCCATTAACCGTTTTGATTAAGGTGGATTTACCACTGCCCGATGGACCGCAAACCACCACCACATCACCTTTATGCACATGCGCGGTACAGTCGGTCAGCACTTGAAAGTCGCCATACCATTTACTAACGTCGGTCATCTTGATGACAATCTCATCACTGGCATGACCGTTATCCGTAACCAGCCCGCCAAAGTCATTCATATACGTATCAGGTTTACTCATTACTGGCTCCTAGCCGTCGCTTTCTTGGATAACGATCATTAACCAATAGCACTATTTATCTCAAAATATATCAATAAACATTCATATCAAAAGCTTTATCTTCAACATTTCTATCAGAACTTCTATCAGAAATAGCCATCAAATAGAAGCAGTCATCAAAATCTTAAACGCTTTTGTATCTGCTGTACGCCAATAGACGCGCTGACACTGATGATAAAATAAACCGCACCAGCGCCTAAAATATAAGGCGTTAATAAGCCCATCAACTCACCGCGAACGTAAGCGGCACGGAAAAAGTCAGTGACGCCAATAGCAAATACTAGGGTAGTGTCTTGGAATAAAATAATACATTGTTGCAAAATCAACGGTAGCATTTTACGAAAAGCTTGCGGCAAAATAATCAAACGCATCGTTTGGCTATAAGTCATACCCATGGCTTTTGCCGCATTGACCTGACCACTACCAATGGACTGAATACCGGCACGTACCACTTCCGAGAAGTACGCCGCCTCAAACATCATAAACGCCACGACACACGAGGTAAACGCAGTATCGAGTTGTAGATACTTACCCGCTATCCAAAAATAAATCATCGGTACAGCAAAGTAAAACCACAGTAATACCAATAACAGCGGTACTGAGCGAAAATAATTGACGTATAACTTGGCAGGAATCTCAAGTGCCTTAATGCCAGATAGACGCATTAACGCTAACACCGTGCCTAAACCAATACCACCAATAATCGCTAAAAAAAGTACTTTTAAAGTGGTGAGCATTCCACCCATCAAACCGGGATAGGCGGTGGCAAGTTCAGTCATCATACTCATTTTTGACCTCCCGCGATAAGCCCAGGTACACGCAGTTTGCGCTCAATGAAGCCCATAATGGCAATCAATGACAGGTTAAATACCAAATAAATAATCGTCGCATAGGTATAAATCTCAAGGCTATTTTGAGTATATTCACTGATGGTTTTGGTTTGGCTAATCAGCTCCATGACGCCAACAAGTGAGGCGACCGACGCATTTTTAAAACAGTTGGTCAGCTCCGAGCTAAGTGGTGGCAAAATGACGCGAAACGCTTGTGGTAACAGCACTTCTTTATAAGCTTGCGGAACGGTCAGACCGAGCGCATAAGCCGCATTGATTTGACCTTTTGGCAAGGAATCAATACCGGTACGCACCTGCTCAACAATACGCGCTGCTGTAAATAGCCCTAAACCAATACTCGCTGAGAGCATGGCGGACGTATTTGGTGATAAGTCCTTATACCACCACTCTTGTAAGGCTGGTGTCAGCCAACCGGGTGCTATATAAAACCAAAAGAATAACTGCACAAGCAAAGGAATATTACGGAAAAACGTCACATAGGCTGTGCCGATACTACGGGCAGTTTTATTGGGTAACGTGCGCATGATACCGAAGATAGTACCAATCACCATCGCGATTGCCCACGCGATACTACCAATCAATAACAGCCAGCCAAGACCAGTAATCATCCAGTGGATATACAGCTCATTACCGATGCCAGTCTGCTCAAAGAGCACACCCCAGTTCCAGCTATAATTCATTATTGTCTCTCCGAGTAGCGATTAATAGGCTCATACGCTAGGCAAAATTTAAACCATCACCTAGACGCATGAGCGAACCATATTCAGGGACAAAAATTCATTACTGGGCAGTCGCTACTTTAGGCTGAGCGCCGTCATGAGGATTGGCAATAAGCGCTTTTAAGTTGTCTGACATCTCAAATTTTAAGTTAACATTTTTAGGTGGAATCGGATTTAAGAACCACTTGTCATAAATGCTGTTAATCTCGCCTGATTTGTAGACATTGGCTAAGGCTTCATCAACCACGGCTTTAAATTCACGATCGTCTTTACGCATCATACAGCCATAAATCTCAAACGATTGTGGCGTACCGACAATAACCCAGTCATCAGGATTTTTCGCTTTGGCTTTTTCGCCTGCGAGCAATACGTCATCCATCATGAAAGCATCAGCACGCCCACTTTCAAGCATCAAGAAGGCTTCACCATGGTCTTTTGCTGAGATAATGTTCATACCCAGCTTTTTCTCATCATTATACTGACGGATAAAACGCTCTGAAGTCGTGCCGGCAGTCGTGACCAAAGTTTTGCCTTTGAGGTCTGCAAAGTCTTTGATACCCGAGTTTGCTTTGGTGAGCAAACGTGTGCCAATCTCAAAGAAACCATTGGAAAAAGCGACTTGTTTTTGGCGCTCTTCGTTATTGGTCGTTGAACCACACTCAAAGTCTACCGTGCCGTTTTGTACCAACGGAATACGCGTTTGTGAGGTGATGAGGTTGTAACGCACTTTAAGATCAGGCATATTCAGCTTTTCTTTTACCGCATCCACCACTTTCATCTCTAGATCATGCGCGTAACCCATCGGCTGATTCGGATCATCGGCAATATAAGAAAATGGAATCGAAGAGTCACGATAACCGACCACAATCGTACCTGAGTCTTTGATTTTTTGTAGCGTGCCATTCACATTTGTGGCAGCTTCGGTACTTGCGCCATCTGCTGGCACTTTTTCATTGGCAGTTTGGCTGCCGTTATTACAGCCAACCAGACCTAATGCCATAAATGCGGCGAATGTTAAAGGTTTTGAGAGTGAGTAAGCCATGAGATATATCCTTTTATCACATCATTACAAATTTGGAATGGGATTTTCACTATTATCGTCGTCATTACATCATTGTTGTCATCACTATAAACGCAATACGTCTCTGATGTTACTACAAACTATAGTCATGCAACTTAATGTTACTGTACAACAATTTTCCCGACGTTAGTAAAGTTTTTTAAAATGTAACCCAACTTAAACAATTATGTATGCCTTAATATTATTAACTTATCGAACGCTACTGACAACGCTACTGACAACGCGATGGCGTATCATTAGTGATAAATATTGATAAATAATGAATAATCCCCATAAAGTTAACAACTTCTCAACCATAAAAAACGACTTATGACCCAAGATACTCAAGCATCGAACCCTGAAAACAATCAGCCTAATGATAATCAGCCTCAAAGCAATCAACCTCAAAGCAACGCTATCGATAACGATGTGCGTCAACGGTTTTTTATTCAAGAATCACCCGTGCGTGGTGATGTGGTGCGCCTCTCCCGCAGTTATGCTTCTACTATTGCCCAAAAGCCTTATCCTGAAGCCATCAAACGCTTATTGGGTGAAATGCTCACCGCGGCAAGCTTGCTGATTGGTACGGTTAAAATTGATGGTCATCTCTCCATTCAATTGCAATCGTCGGATAAAGATAGCTTGCTTAATTGGGCAATGGCAGAATGTGACCAAGCCGGTGTTATCCGCGCCCTTGCCAGCTGGAAAGCAGAAACTGACGAGCAAGTGCAAGCGTGGGAGAATATGACCAGTGCCAATGACGCGTTTGCTGAGCTAGGCACATTTGGGCAAGGGGTATTATTTATTAATATTCAGCCTGAAGGTGGCGAGCCGTATCAAGGTATTGTCGAGCGCAGTCATGATAATCTAGCGGACTGCTTAGCACATTATCAAAAGCAATCAGCGCAAATTCCAACGCTAATTAACTTGGCATCGGACGGCTTGCAAGCCGGCGGTATCTTGGTGCAGTTATTGCCGCGTCGTGATGATGAAGAGCAAGAGCACGTCGATAATGATTTGTGGCCGCGCCTGTCGGTATTGACGCGTACGATTAAGCCTGAAGAGTTGACCACATTACCAACCACTGAATTGTTATATCGTCTGTACAATGAAGAAGACGTGGTATTGCCTGAACCGGTGGCGTTAACCTTTGGCTGTACGTGTTCAAAAGAAAAATGTGAGCAAGCCATTGAGCAGATTGGTGAAAGCGAAGCATTAGAGATTTGCGCAGAACAAGGCGGTAAACTTGAAATGGATTGCGGTTTCTGTGGTGAGATTTATCGTTTTAATAAAGAAGCGGTTGCTGAGATATTTGCTGAGTAATTATTGCTAATTGGCTTAATTAAACCTGACTTGTTATCTAAAACCCTTAAGCGTCATGCTTGAGGGTTTTTTCATAGGGGTAGACTCCATTAAACTTCGAATCCAATAACTTACACAATTATAATTAATTTTATCTCATGGAAATAAGTAGAATGATTAATAAAAAAATAGATTGGGCAGTTATTTGTACTGCTTTATGGATTATATTTTGGGTATCTTTCTTTATGAAGGGTTTTGATAGTAATGAAGGCTTTGGTGGATTAGGAGCATTTTTATCCGGTATTTTTGCGCCACTAGCACTTTTTTGGTTTTATAAAAGCTATAGAGTTCAAACCAATGAATTAGGATTACAACGTCAAGAATTAGAGTTACAGCGTGAAGAGCTGACTCTACAACGTAAGGCATTAGAACAATCTGTAATGGCTCAAAAAGGTTCAGAAGCAGCTTTAAAAGCACAGTTGGCAATTACTGAACAGCAATTTAGTGCTTATTTAAAGGAATACGAAGGTAGAAAACCCTTCTTTATTTTATTAGACGATGGTTATAACAAGTTAAAAATAGAAAAGCCTATCGGGAATGGAAATACGCTAGATATTACTACTGTCTCTCAAATTAACACATCCGAATGGAGCAATATTTCTGCTAAATGTTATC
Source organism: Psychrobacter urativorans (assembly GCF_001298525.1). Taxonomy (NCBI): domain Bacteria; kingdom Pseudomonadati; phylum Pseudomonadota; class Gammaproteobacteria; order Moraxellales; family Moraxellaceae; genus Psychrobacter; species Psychrobacter urativorans. Next base: position 1,899,289 of record NZ_CP012678.1, on the reverse strand, counting down.
TTACGATAAAAAATATTGGTGGAGTATTTGAATTAATTGATATCGAAGTTACTGTTACACCAACAACGATAAATAAAAAAATTAAAGCGCACTGGACTTTAAATAGGAATATCAAACAAGGCTTCATTGCCTACTCAATAGTTTTAACTTTAAGAAATAATTTCCAGACATTATCTCCAAAAGATTTTATCACATTTTCAGAAAACACTTTTTCGGATATAATTTTGAATTTTCAATATCAATATGCCGACACCTCATCATCTGACTTATATCAGTTAAAAGTTGACAACGAAGTTTTTGCTTTAGAAAAACTGATGTAAGTAATAGCAAGCCAGTCATACTGCCTAGCTAATATAGAAGGCTCGGTTGAGATTATAGCTTACTATATTAGTCTACCCTACTATCACTCAAAAGCACACTTGTAAATCCCTTAAACCACCACCCGCAACTCATCAGGATAAGAGTGTATGCAAGTGCTAGGCTCATTATCGCTCCACCCATTGTCTAATAACCACGCGACGACTTGTTGATGCACTCTATCGTTATAAAGTAAGTCATAATGACTGACGCCATAAAAGACCGCCTTCCGCCCTTCTGGTACAGACAAAGCATGTTCGCTATCATGTTCGCCTAGCGCAGAGTCTACCGTGACCAAACCATCGCCCAACAAGCTAGTTGCTTTAGAATCGTAAAGCGCTTCGGCTAACGTACCCGCAATAAAATAAGTATTCACATGAAAAGGCAGGTGAGCAGGATGGCGAAATTCATGGGAAAGCACACTGCGACCTTGTAGAAATTTCCAATCTTCATCACGAATACTGCCATGACGTAAATCGATGATACCTGAGCTACGCAAATCGCCTAGTTTGGCTAATGACCCTGCAAAAGGAAGCTTAGCAATCCTATCTTGAACAAAATTACCAATACGCTCAAGGCTTGCCCCATGATGCGGTGAACCAAGAGTGATGAGATTACCCACCCGTTTTACCCAGTTAAAGCCTTGTTGTTGACCATAAAACAGGGCACTACGCGCGACCAATCCACCCATGCTATGACCAATCAAATCAATTTGCGTGATATTTGGATTCTTATCTGCTAAGTTTTGAATGACTTTAGAGAAGTTGCGTCCGTTACTTGAGATGTGTCGCCCTGTATTGTAATCCAGATATAGAACGGTGAGTGTCGGCTGACTTTGAATAATGCGTTCACCTAAACTGTCATTTTGGAAGGGATACCAGCTTAAATGACTCATACACAAACCATGACAGAGAATCACAATACGTCCTGACACTTCCTTATGTTGCAAATGCCCGTGTCTATCGTATAGCACCATTGGAATGGCAAGTGGGTTATGGTGCGTGACCAAATGATCACCCATGACGCCATTTAGAACATTGACGAGGCGTTTCATCTTTTCAGGCAGCGGTTGGGCATTTTTTTTATTGAACATATTGTCATACAGTCTCACGCCTGATGCGACATTATCACCTATCAGTTGCGTGGCTTGACGTACCGTTCCATAGACGCGTCCGACGATACCGCGTTGCCATTTACTTTGATTGCGATCGTTAAAACGTCCTAATGGGCGTAAAACAATCTCACGGTGGATGGCTTCTGCAATATCAGTGACTTCAACCACACCCATCGTCACCAGTTGCGCCAATCCTTCAAAAAAATCAACCAAAGTGACAGGCTCACGGTCAATATCAATATTGCTGTCATCCACACTCAATGCCGTTTGCTTATCCACATAAATATAATCAAGATCAGCGAGCTGCTCATAGACATTATCCTGAAAATCTTGGTTAGATTCAGGAGTAGGATAAGCATCAGGTTCGTCCTGAATATGGGCGAAGAGATCATGAATAGTATCGATTGGCTTTTGATTGGGCATAGTTTTGATAGTTTCAACGATAAGGATAGCTTCATATACTATCCTGTAAATAGGATAAACAGAAGAGAATGATAGCGTTAAATACTAAAAAGTTAAATACTAAAGCACAAAATCCCAAGTCGTAACTTAGGATTTTTGATACACATAGACGTTATTAATAACGATATGAATAAGGCGCTCATAGATATGAGACGTGATTGATTTCTAAATTTTTACTTTGTTCCTTTTAGCCGCTATTTGATGGTGCAAAGGATTCCGCCAATATCACATCACCATCTTCTTTAGTAATCATCACCGTGGCTGAACGTGGGATTTTACCGCCTGCAACCGCGCCCCATTGATTACCCGGATGTTGAATATTAATAAACAGCGTCTTAAAGTCGGGGGTAAGGGTGATGCCTGTCACCTCACAGCCCTCAGGACCAACAAAGAAGCGCTTAATATTGTCATTATTAGCCGGCATACCGACGCGAGTTTGTTGCCCTGCAGTGGTGATGGTCAGCGCCCCGTCACTCACCTTACCCGGTAGCGCAGCAAGCAACATACAGCTGCTGGTATCAGTATACGCGCCATCATCGGTTTGTATCCATAGCACGCCGCGTGGGTCAAAATATAAGCCGTCTGGGGACGAAAAGTCATTATTGTTATTCAGTTTTGAGAGGTTTTCAGTGGCTAAATCATAAGGCGCAGCAAACAGATAGACATCCCATTCAAAGCTTGTGGCTGTATGGTCGCCGCCCGTTTCTGCCCAGCGAATAATATGACCGTTGTCATTGCCGCCTGCTTTGCCGCGTACGTTATAGCTGCGCGGGTTGGTTGCCGATACTGGTTGGTCAGCACTGACACCACGATATTTATTATTGGTCAATGTTACATAAACCTCGCCAGTAATCGGGCTAACGGACACCCATTCAGGGCGATCCATTTTGGTTGCACCCAATACATCAGCCGCTGCACGAGCAAAGATTAAGACTTCATCTTGTCCATGAAAAGGCAATTCGCTATTAGAAGTATCCAGTCCGCTTTGCCCATGTATCAGAGCTTTCCATTCACCGCGACCATCGTCATTAAATACCGCAACGTATAAGGTGCCGTCGTCCATATATTTGCTACCGGCTTTTAGACCGCCACCAATATCATTATTTGACCACGTGGCTTTGGAGACAAATTTATAAATATACTCACCCCTCGCATCATCACCCATGTAAAAAACAATCGGCTTGCCCTGTTCAACGGGCGCATAGGCGCAGTTTTCATGAGCAAAACGCCCCAATGCAGTGCGCTTTTGTGGGATAGACTGCGGGTCAAACGGGTCAATCTCGGTGATATAGCCAAAGGTATTAAAGCCATTGCGATAGTCATCCGCTGCCGTGACCCCAACCGCAGTCATGTCCCAACGGGAAAATTCATCCGCTATTTTGGCGTCTTTAGCTTCGGGCGTATGCCATAAATACTCCCAACCGGGGAAATCCTCTTTTGCCCCATAACGCTCCCGCCCATAATGATGCCCCGCTGTCAGTTGGCTAGCATCCTGACCACGAGCAAATACGCCTAAGAAGTTCTCCTCTGTGGTCAAATAAGTGCCCCAAGGTGACAGCCCTGCACCGCAGTTATTATTAATACCGCGAGTCTGCAAGCCAGTCGGATCAAATTTGGTTTTGACCCAATCAGAGCCAGCAACCGGACCTGTCAATTGCGCCACCGTGCTACTGGTAATACGGCGATGATATTTTGAGTTGCGCACCATCTCATAACCCTTGCCGTCAGCACGGCGCTTCATTTCAACCACCGCAACGCCATGACAATTGACCTCACGGCGTACATCGCTGGCAAGCCTACGATTCTGGAAAATAGGCGCAGCATTGTTATCTTTGATTAAATGATAGCCAAATGGGCTTAGCTCAGCGCTATTCACATACTCATGATTCATAACGAGCAGCCCATTATCCGAAGCTTTTGGGTCATAAGCGCCACCGTTCTTGCCAAAGAACCACATGCCATCATGGTTATCGCCCATACGCCATTCAAAGGACTCAGCAGACTGTTCGCGGTTGTCTTTCCAGTCATCAATACCTGCAATAAGTGGCATACCAAGCGGCAATATCATCTCGGCATTATAGCCTGCCGCCACACTCATCTCCGCCGCTTTAGAATGGGCAACTGCTTCGAACTTTAACGTTTCAGGGCGTTTTAATTCTCCCGTTGCTGGTATAGCGGCAGTATTATCATTCTTAATCAGCGGACGTCCATTGGGCTTACTGTCCTCGCTATTACAGCCGACTAACGGCAAGGTGCCAAAAAATGCCGCTGCTGTTAATCCTGTGCCGCCTTTTAATAGGCTGCGACGGTTTAAACGGCGACTAATGATGGTCTGAAAATCAATATTATTGCTCGGATTCGAGTCTTCGATTTCTTCGTGGGCAAGATTGCGCTTACTATTTATATTATTTAATAATGTCATGTTCAGTCACCTTGGCTTTTAGGCTAGATTGTCATGCAAAGTTAAGAGCGGCGTTGTATATATAAATGTGCTTATCAATATAAATTACGCTTCATCCTACTTTGCATTGATGACGGTTTGGTGACTTTTCAATAATATGACGATGTCTGATTGATCCTTTCTAAATTAAAAAACCTTTAATTAAAACCCTTTAATTAAAACCAAAAAAAATCCCAAGCCGTAACTTAGGATTTTTATTTATAGTAAGATTTTTTATGCAAAAATTATTGCACGCGCGTTCGCCATTCATGTGCACCTAAGACTAATCTCAGCTCATCACCCGCTTGCAATACGCCAACACCGCTTGGCGTTCCCGTCATAATCACATCGCCTGCTTGCAAGCTAAAAGCATGACTGATTTCAGCAAGCAATTCATAAACCGGAAACAACATCAACGCGCTATCGCCATCTTGCTTAAGCTCATTATTGATATAAAGCTGATAATGCACCTGAGTAAAATCGCCAAACGCGTGCGGGTCAATCCAATCAGCAAGCACGCAAGCACCATCAAAACACTTGGCACGCTCCCACGGCTGACCTTTATCTTTTAGCTTGGTTTGCAAATCACGTAAGGTTAAATCAAGCCCCAAAGTGACACCACCAATTGCTTGCTGTGCCTGTTCAGTAGTCGCGTTACTCAAATCAGCCGCTAACTGAATACAAAGCTCTGCCTCGTAATGGGTTTCACCAAAAACAGCTGAATTTGGGCAAACCAGCGGATTGCGCACTGTAACGATAGACGATGCCGGCTTCATAAACAATAGCGGCGAACTTGGTACTTCATTACCCAATTCACGCGCATGAGCCGCATAATTCCGACCCACACATACCACTTTACCGATAGTACTACGCGCGCTACGATTCGCCTCCGCATGTAACGATTTTTCATCACTAATATGGACGCTATCGACAATTAAATGTGCGGTAGAGGTAAGCTGGGAAGATTGACTCATAATAGACTCTTCTTAAAATAATTAATTTGGCTACTATTTATTATGCTCATGTTTTGGGCATAGATTATTAGGCATTGGTTATTGGTTATTGGTTATTGGTTATTATGCATCAGTTATTAAGTGCGAGGAACTGGGCAAACCATTACTATTTAAATCTAGTTTCATCTACAAAGCGATATTTAGCAGGGATTTCCTTTTTCTCATCGCCTTCATCGGCGGTAAATAACAGCTTGGCAACACCATTAACGTTCACTGAATCAATACCTTCGATGTTCTTTAAATCTGAAAGCTCAGGTATATCAATAAATACAGGCGCTTCTTTAGGATTCCCGCTCCACGTCCATATTTTTGAATAATGCTTACCTTTTGCATCTAGCACTTCATTGGCAATCACATATTTATTTAAGATAGTACTAAAATGCAAGGAACGAATACCACCACCCTCTAAATTGAGAAAAATAGGCTTACCAAATATGGGCGCGGCATTTTTCTCGAACACTTCAGCGGGGTTTTCAATAGCAAGGATAATAGAGTATTTTCCTGCCATCGGAGCACGTAAGCCAAGCAGCAAATCTTCGGTTTTATGGGCATACGTTAAGCCTTCAATATTCAACGTGTCAAAATCAGGATTTTTACCCGTTTTTGCTTTAATCGCCGCGGCAATCGATTTTGATCCGGATATTTCATCACGTAACGTTTTAACCGTTCTGACATCCTGAACGGTATCACCGTCTACGCGAAACCGTACCAGTTGTTCACGATTATGTCTGCGCTTACCATTTTTCATTGAAGAATGTGAGGTAGTGATATAGATAAAACCATGATGATCGGCAGTTAAGCCTTCTAAATCATCCAGCTTATGCTCAAACCCTTGGTTAAACTGAAGATTAGCAGCGGCATCCTCAATCAAACTACCATTGTCCGAAATCTTTAAAATATTTAGCGCCCGATGCTCTTCATCTTCAACGATAAGTACCCGACCATCTGGAAGCTGCAATACGGCAGACGGCTCATAAATTTTATTAAAAGTCCCCATGCCATCTTCAGTCAACTGCGGTGCAGCAGTGGCTGCAGCAGCTTTTACCGAGGTACTAGGATAGAAAAACAAACATAAACTGATAACTACGGCTGCTAAAATCGAAGCAAGTATCGCCCAACGGAAAACTGAAGAAGAAATAATCGGTGCCTGTGGTTGGCTCATAAAGCGTCTCATGCTAAATATTATGGATAAGATTTATTATAAAACGAGATGATGTAGGTCATTAAATAGATTGTGTGATTTAACGTAACCACACACTCTATTGAGCTGACAAAACGCCTGTTTATAGCGATGTTTTGGTAACGTTTCAAGGCTCTGACTGATGAATGCTATTGCGTAAATTTCTTATAATCTAACAACACATAGCGGGCATGAATGCCTTTTTTCGCATCGCCTTCATCCGCCATAAATATCATTTTAATAGTGCCATTAGCGGTGATTGAATCAACGGCTTCTATATTTTTTAGGGCTGCTAATTCAGGCGTTTCTACTTTTGCAGGTTTATCTTTCGGATCACCCGTCCATGTCCAAATTTGCGCTTCCTTATTGCCCGCCGGATCATTAATCTCGTTGGCAATCACGAACATACCTAAAACAGGATCAAAGTACAACGAGCGGATACCGCCACCGTTTAGATCAAGGAAGATTGGTTGACCAAATACAGGGGCTGCTTTATTAGTAAATATGTCATCCGAGTTTATGATAGGAATAATGACGGACGACTTTCCTGCCATCGGTCCACGCAAACCAAGCATCAACGAGTGCGTGCTATTATCATAAGCTAAACCCTCGATATCAAGCTCATCAATGTTAATACCAGTATTCAAGCGCGCCTGAAACGCGGCGTTAATCACAGGTGACTTGGCAATCTCTTCGCGCAAGGTACTCATGTCTGAGATGTCCCCAGCGATGTTGCCATTGACGCGAAAGCGTATCAGTTGCTCGCGATTGGGATCACGTTTGCCACTGGTATCCGACGAGTGCGACGTCACTGCATAGATAAAACCTTTATCATCAGCAGTCAAGCCTTCTAAGTCATTCAGCTTACGCCCAAAGCTACGCGTCAGCTGTAAGCTTGCTACGGCATTTTCACTCAAGCTGCCATCAGGAGCGACCGTCATGATATTCATCGCCCGTTGCTCTTCATCCTCAACTACTAACACCCGACCGTCAGGAAGTTGCTGAACGGCTGACGGCTCATACACACCGACTAACGTGCCCATTCCAGACGCATCCAATTGTGGTGGAACGTCTGAGGCTGCCGCAGGATAAAAGAACAATAATGCTTTTAAGAAAATAGATGCTAAAACAGAGAACAGCATGCCCCAGCGGAAGATAGAATAAGAAATATTGAGCATTTTACCATTGCGCGCTGCAATTTGACCGAGCCAATACAACTGATCACTCATCGCATGATAAGTCTCATCGCGGTCACGCATCATCGCCTGCATACGTTCCCAATATTCTTCACGCGTCAATTGCATACGATCTTTATTAATCAGCAGGTTAACTTCCCCATCTGACGACCGATTGGCACGCGCAAGGAAACCATGCAAATCACGAAAATGCGCTTCACGCTTAATAAGTGCTTTAAGCCATTTTGAAAAACCAGTGAAATAATGTGCTTTTTCGGGAGATGCGGCGAGAATAGCGAAAAAGATAGAGGCAGCAGCAGTGAACATAAACATGCCGGCTGGAATTAAGAATGCGACTGACGAGACAAAAATAAATGCGCCTGAAATCATCAATGCCGAAATGATGATGCCATTCATCGAAATCATAATATTGGCTTTGGTCGCTGCCAATGCGATTAAATCAAGTTCGGTACGCAACGCATTACGAAACATCGTTTCGACCGCTTTTGACGTGCCAAGTGGTGCTTTAACCTCACCATCGACTGCGTTTTCTACGCTAGATTCGGCAGGAAGTTCTAACTTAGCCTTTTTCTTCTTTTTCTTTTTTTCACTCAAATCTGGAGTCAAGCTTTCAGTGTCGTTTAAATTTTCACTTTTTAAGTCTTCACTTACTGTGCTATGCAATCCTTTATCTACCTGATCATGTAAACGCTTATTCAAATTCTCATCTAAATTTTCGTTTACATTATCATTGGACGCGCTATCTAAATCTTCATTCACATATTTATATAAATTTTTGTTTGAAACATCGCTCAAAATTCACCTACTTTTTCAATAAAAACAATATTGGCAATCACCCATCATTACGAGCTGCCAATAAAAAAACGTGCAGAAATATACACCCACGACCTTGTGTTAGCATGAATATGCTATTAACATATTTTATATAATAAGAATAAAGATAGCCATTGTAAAAAACTAATGACAAAGTTAAGGAATAGTATGCGTCGTCACATCGGGCGGTACATAGGTCGTATAACGATTCATTTTCTTTTCAAACAGTCTAAAGCTAAATAAGATAACCCAAGACAACAGCAGGTAAACGATACCTGCGGCAAAGAACAGTTCCATCAAAGTATACGTGCGCGCACTAATGGTACGGGCAACGCCAGTGATGTCCATCAACGCAATGGTTGATGCCAAAGCACTGCCCTTAAGCATAAAGATAACTTCATTACTATAAGCAGGAATCACAATACCAAAGGCACGCGGTAAGGTAATACGCGTCAGCTTTTGCCATTTTGACATGCCAATAGCATCCGCAGCCTCAAGCTCACCAATCGGAATAGCCTGAATAGCACCGCGAATAATCTCAGCCAAATAAGCACTGGTATTCAGGGTAAAGGCAATGATGGCGCACCAATACGCTTGGCTGAGCACCGGTTCCCATAAGAACGAATTACGGACGGCTTCAAACTGCCCCAGACCGTAGTAAATTAGGAATATCTGTACCAGTAGCGGGGTGCCACGAAAAAAGAAAATATAAGAAAATGGTAATACCTGTACTGCCCAGCTTTTAGACAAGCGCAGCTGCGCTAAAATCAAGCCAAAAAATAGCCCAATAATGCCGGAGATAACCACCAGCTGTACGGTTAGCACCGCACCACCTAATAAATCTGGGATATGATCAAAAATAACCTGCCAATTCCAATCCATGAGTAACTCTCCTCTACCCTATGGTCGATTGACGGTTGGTTGATTGACGGCTAATTTTTTTAGCATAACGCGCCGCTGGATTGGCGCGCCATTCAAGCCACATCATAAAGCCAGTAATCAGCATAGTCAGCCCTAAATAAATAATTGCGGCTGCCATATAAAAGGTAAACGGCTGCTGCGTCGATTGCGCCGCGCGCGATGACTGATACATAATGTCTTTTAGACCCACTACTGACACCAATGCGGTATCTTTTAGGAGCACCAAAAATAAATTACCCAAACCCGGTAGCGCAATTTGCCATATTTGTGGCAACGTAATACGATAAAAAGTTTGCAAAGGACGCATGCCAATCGCTTGCGCCGCTTCATTTTGTCCTATCGGAATCTCTTGAATGGACATCCGGAAGATTTCAGTCGCATAGGCACCAAAGGCGATTGATAACGCCATGACCCCGCCCCAAAACGCACTAATCTCAATATAATCATTGTAACCGAAGTTTTTGAGAATGCTCATGAGCAGCATGGAGCCGCCGTAGTAAATGAACAGTACTAATAGTAGCTCAGGAATACCGCGCATCGTCGCCGTATAAAGGGTCGCAAGTTTACGCAACAGCCAGACATTAGACAGCTTGGCAGTGGCACCCATTAGCCCCAAAATCAGACCTATCACGACACTGGTCGCAGCAAGCTTGATGGTGACGGTTGCGCCGCTTAGTAATAGCGCGCCAAATCCTTGTAAATCAAACACAATTGTCCACTTAGTCTCTTTATATTAGCCAGTTAGCAAAATATTGATGAAAAGAATCGGTACCCAAATCGGTAAATACAGCCTTTTGCTATCTATAACAGAGCAACAGGTTAGGCTCACGTATGAGACCGATATCAAGGTATGGTCGATTGACAGGGTAAAAATGACTGGTGATTTTATCATATTCACGCCACGTCATGTTACTACTGGCACGCAAAAACGGTGCTCAAATAGACACTTATTAGTTTAAAACCCGTATAAATAAGGTATATTTAACAATACTGAGCAGTAAATTTTTTAAAAAGCCGTTTTTTTATACAAAAAGGCATTTTTCATTAAAAAGACAAAAAGGATATAGCTGACGTAGCGATATCCTTATACATGATTGTTCGACATCTATTTTATACTTAATAGTTGTTTTACATTTGCCAACTATTTTTTAGTATTGGTTTCAGTGCTGACGTCTTTGTCATTACTGTTGTCTGTTGTAGGCTCAGTTTGAGCCGTGTTGGCAGCAGTATTGGCGGCTGATGGAACTGAAAAATACTGTTGATTGATTTTATCGTAAATGCCATTGGCTTTTATATTGGCTAAAGATTGATTAATTTTGGCTTGCAACGCATCACCCGGACGCACCGCAATCGCAAAATTGTCATTGATATCAATCTCATTCCCTTTAAGGGCATAATTGCTACCCGATGGTGAACCAAGCCACTGCAAGGCGGGTAGTTTGTCAGATATCATGGCGTCAACACGACCTGAACCTAAGTCCAAAAACGCATTGCTCAAGGTGTCATATAGCTTCATATCGGCTTTTGGATACGCTTTTTCAAACCACTGTGAGGAGATAGTAGCGCGTTGAGCGGCAATCGAATGGGCATTAATATCGCTGTCTTTACTGGGATCAAATGCGCTGTCTTTCTTCGCCAAAAATACCAAAGTATTGCTAAAATACGGGTCGGTAAAGGCAACTTGCTGCGCGCGCTCAGGCGTTGCCGACATTGCGGCTACAATCGCATCATACTTGCCCGCTTTTAGCCCAGGAATAATGCCATCCCAGTCTTGGGCGGTAATTTCACAAGTGACTTTCATGTCCGCACATAACGCCTTGGCAATATCGACATCAAAGCCACCGAGCGTACCATCGGCATTGGTATAGTTAAAAGGGGCATAAGCGCCTTCTGTGCCAATGCGTAGCACCTCGCCCGTTGTGGCAGCGCTCGTTTCAGTAGCCTCTGTATTACTTGGCGTAGCGCTGTCTTGACTATTACTACAACCTGCTAATGTTAAGACAGCCACGCTTGCTAGCATTGGGATTAAAATTTTGCTCATGCTTATCCTTGACTTACTTATTCAATAAAAAGACAGCTGACTATAATCAGTTTATTACCACGTTTACGTCGCATTATTTCGCAGTAGTAGAATTGCTAGCGTCAGCATTTGCATCTTTAGCTATTGCGACGCCTTTTACGTCATTATTTACGTCATTAATCGCTACCACTTTTTGCGCAGCAGCCGTCGAGCTAGTGCCAAAGTAGCTGCCAGAGATTTGATCATAAGTACCATTAGCTTTTATCTCAGCTAATGCTTTATTGAATTTAGCCACTAACGGATCCCCTTTACGGAAGCCAATACCCATGGCATCTTTATCAGTAGTGATTTCTTGCCCTTTGACTTCATAGTCCTTGCCAGCAGGGGTTTTTAACCAATCCATACCCGTGACTTTATCTGACATCATGGCGCGTACACGACCTGACGTTAGGTCTAAATAGGCATTATCTTGGGTGTCATAAAGTTTAATATCGGCTTCTGCATGTTTATCTTGCAAGTACTGCGAAGCAACGGTGGCACGCTGTGAGGCAACAGGTTGACCTTTGAGGGCATCGATACGGACATCATCGCCTTTTTTACCGATTAAAATAATACTGGTATAAAAGTAGGGATCTGAGAAGTCGACCACTTCTTGACGTTCAGGGGTGATGGAAATACCTGCCATAATGGCATCGAATTTCTTTGCATTTAATCCTGGGATTAAACCATCCCAGTCTTGTGAGATAACTTCACAATTCGCCTTCATTTGCGCACAAAGAGCATCAACCAACTCAATCTCATAGCCAATAAGTTTGCCATCCGCGTCGGTATAGCTAAACGGTTTATAGCTTGATTCGGTCGCGATTTTTATAGTCATCGGCGCGCTATCAGTTGCCGTATCGGTCGCCGCGCCCTCTTCTGGCGTTGAGCTATTACTACAGCCAGCTAGCATGAGCATTGCAGCACTAAGCGGGGCAAGCCACAATGCTTTATGAGTAATTGAAATTGACATTTTTACGCTTCCTTTATGAGTTGACCCGCAGTATAGATAGTGACCGCTAGTTTATTGACCGAAGTTTGCTTGCTCAAGGCGTGCCAGCGTGCCGTTACTACGAATCTCGCTGAGTGCTTTGTTAAAGTCTTCTTTGAGTGGGTCACCTTTACGCACAGCAATGGCGATATTGTCATTATTGTCAATCTCATCACCAACGATACCAAAGCCAGCAGGATTGTCTTTTAGCCAAGATTTAGCAGAGACTTTTTCAGCCAACACCGCATCGCTACGACCAGACTTTAGGTCTAAATAGGCATTGTCGTAGTTATCATATAACTGTACGGTGTTGCCGTCTTTACCGTCATAATTGTCTTGTAAATACGCGCCTGGTGTCGTTGAGCGTTGACCGCCAAGGGTTAAGTTTTTGATAGATTTGGGATTAAACTTACCTTTGGTATCAGTCAGCCATACCATCGTATTGGCAAAATAAGGCTCGGTAAAATCAACTTTTTCTTGACGTTCAGGAGTAATAGACATGCCGGCAATCACCGCATCGTATTTCTTAGCCAATAAGCCAGGAATAATGCCATCCCAATCTTGCGCGACAATCTCACACTTGGCTTGCATTTGCTTACACAAGGCATTGACAACGTCAATATCATAGCCCGCTAAACTACCATCGGCATTGGTATAGTTAAAAGGAGGATATGCGCCTTCAGTCGCAATACGTAAAGTCTTGCCAGCTGTACCGGCAGCTTGGGCATCAGCATTGGTATCTTTGGCATCTTGCGATGGGCTACAGGCACTAAGCGCTAGCGCGGCAGTGAGGGTCAGCGATGACCACAATAGGCGAGAAGTCGACATCATACATTCCTTGGTTGCTGATATGTGTTGCTGATATTTTTACCCTCTGACATCCATGCCAGATAACAAAAACAGTAACAATATTGACAAGTTATAAAATTGTTGATGATACCTGACTCAAAAATCAAAAACAAACGTTTTAGATATTGACTGTCATTATGATGTCATAAACGGTCTATATATACACCGTTTATGAGGACGAGTTCGTTAATTACTATTTAACCTAAAATCAACCTAAAACGTGCCTAGCGATGCGATGCCATAAAGTCGCGCACGCGCTCTGATTTTGGATGATCAAAGACCTGTTCGGGTGTGCCCATCTCTTCAATAACGCCTTGATGCAAGAACACCACTTTACTAGAGACTTCACGAGCAAAACGCATTTCATGGGTGACAATCAGCATGGTACGCCCTTCTTCGGCAAGCTCACGCATGACCGCGAGCACCTCATTGACCAGTTCAGGGTCAAGCGCGGAAGTTGGCTCATCGAATAATAACACCTGTGGCTGCATGGCAAGGGCGCGCGCAATCGCCACACGCTGACGCTGACCACCAGACAAATTTGCCGGATACGCATCTTTTTTATCGAGTAAACCGACTTTATCGAGCAGTTTTTCCGCATCACTAATAGCTTGGTCTTTTTTAATTTTTAGAACCTGCGTCGGTCCTTCGATAATGTTTTGCAAAATCGTTTTATGCGGCCACAAGTTAAAGTTCTGGAACACAAAACCCACACGCGCGCGTAAGCTTTCTAATTGCTTGATATTTGCCGCTTGCATTTCGCCCGTTTTGGTTGGCTTTAATATCAGCTCTTCATTACCAATGATAATGCGACCTTGTGTTGGTTTTTCCAGCAAATTAATGCAGCGCAAAAGGGTTGACTTTCCAGAGCCTGACGACCCCAGAATAGAGATGACATCGCCATCATAAGCGGTCAGGGAAACACCTTTAAGTACAGCTAGAGAGCCATAGCTTTTATGGAGGTCTTGTACCTCAAGGGCGATAGGACGAGTCGAATCTTTGGCAATATCAGGCATGGTTTAGCAGACTTCCAATAGTGATGAATAAATAATAGTGATGAATAAATAATAGTGATGAATGAATCATTATTAGTGAACTAATTATCAGTGATATCATGACTAATAAAATAGTTATCAGCAAATAATGACCAATAAACAGCAATGACAATAAGCACCATAAAAAATAGCCCAGACTGCCATTGCAACTCTGAGCTTATTTTATCATTTTAATGACTGCTATGCTGTTTTATACGATTGAGCTAATAGATTGCTCTACTCATTTGTATTCAGGTGCATTCTAGAATATTTGGGGTAGTAAGTCGAGACGTTCTCGCCTGATTCTACCGTTCATTTTCTACCGTCTATTATTTAGAGTCGTCGGCAGTCGCTACAGCGACATCATCGTTTGGCATATCTGTCGTTGCCATGCCCTCATTGGCGCTTGCAACTGCGACCTCATCATGAGCCACCGCTGATTCGTGTTTCTCTACTGAAGCTTGGTTATCGACTGCTGGGTCAGCTTGTACCACAGGCGCATCTTTTTTACCGCAAGCACTTAGCGTTAATGCCGCTGCTGCTAAGGTAACAAATATCAGTTTTTTATGGATCGTCAGTGCTGTCTTTTTATCTGTGCTTGTCTGTGACATCATCGTTTTCTCTCGTATCTGATTGAGGTTGCTAAAATTTTAAACGTTAGGCAATACTAAAATTATTTACTGTTTAACTATACTAATAAAAAAATGTAGCCACCTTAGTAGTTGCAGCAGTATTGTGTTGACAACACGTAACTGTAAAATAGAAAAGCAGTGGAACAATATAAGCACAATGTAGATTAAGATCAGCCATTTTTTAGTACATTATAAAAACAATTCAAAATATACAGCTTCGCTACTAAAACCACCGTTCATAAAAAATCCTATTCAAAAATTCGTCTTTACTATCGGTCTAATCTAATCTATTTTAAATGGCATAACGCTATAGATGCGTTAAAACGCCCATTTTTATTCATCACTGCCGATATTTAGCATAGTCTTCGCCTGCTGATGCGCATTTGCTTTATTTAGTAAACTGCTTGATATTTTTTATTAAAATTCAGTTACAAGAATTTCAGGCACACTTTTATTGCCTATATATATAAGGAAATTAATTAATGAGTCAATCGACCACATCAGATATCAAAACCTATATGAACACCGTTGGCAAACAAGCGCGCGTCTCCTCGCGAGCCCTTGCTGCTGCCAATACGAGTATCAAAAATGCTGCGCTAATGGCAATTTATGATGAATTGGTCAAGTCCAAACAAGACATTTTGTCGGCGAATAAAATTGATATGGATAATGGCACGAAAAATAATCTTGATGCCGCCTTACTTGACCGCTTAGAGCTAAATAATGCACGCTTTGATGGAATGTTGCAGGGCTTAAAAGACGTATCAACCTTGCCCGACCCTATTGGCGAAGTGACGGATATGACCTATCAGCCGTCAGGAATACATTTGGGTAAAATGCGCGTACCACTTGGTGTTGTCGGCATGATTTATGAGTCGCGTCCGAATGTCACATTAGAGGCAGCATCATTAGCACTCAAATCAGGCAATGCGATTATTTTGCGTGGTGGCTCTGAAGCGTTTGAATCCAATCAAGCGATTGCCAAGTGTATTCATCAAGGTCTTAAAAACGCAAAACTGCCTGAGCATAGCGTGCAAGTATTGCAAACCACTGATCGCGCGGCGGTTGGCGAGCTGATTACGATGACTGACTATGTCGACGTGATTGTGCCACGTGGTGGTAAAGGCTTGATTGAGCGTATTAGCCGGGATGCCAAAGTACCAGTGATTAAGCATTTAGATGGTAATTGTCATACCTTTATTGACCGTGACGCTGAGGCAAAAATTGCGATTGATGTTAGCGTCAATGCCAAAACCCATCGCTATGGTACGTGTAATACCATGGAGACGTTATTGGTCGATGAAGCCATTGCTGAGACGTTATTACCACAAATTGCCGAAGCCATTGTTGCAGCCGATGAGGCCATGCAGCTGCGTCTTGATGAGAAGTCGCAAGCCATTTTAAATAATAATACCAAACTTAGTGGGCATTTATCAGCGGCTACCGATGCCGATTGGGATACCGAATATTTAGCGCCCATTTTAGCCATTAAAATTGTCAGCGGTTTGGACGAAGCCATTGAGCACATTAATACCCACGGCAGTCATCATACCGATGTCATTATCACGGATAATTACAGCAAGTCACAGCGCTTTATCCGTGAAGTCGATTCGGCAAGCGTCATGATTAACGCCTCTAGCCGCTTTGCTGATGGTTTTGAGTACGGACTTGGCGCGGAGATTGGTATCTCAACCGATAAAATCCATGCGCGTGGTCCAGTTGGACTACAAGGCTTAACCTCACAAAAGTGGATTGTCTATGGTCATGGCGAAACTAGAACGTAATAATCATTCAAAATTGTGTTAATTTGATATAAAATGTATCTCTTATAATAAACGTCAGCATCAGTGCTGGCGTTTTTTTAGTTTTAAATTGGGCGTCATGATTGGCGGGCAGGTTATTTTTGATATTCAATCATGCGTCTATCTCATCTGATTTTACTGATGAGTTTTACAATATTTATTTCCTAAACTACTTTTTATATACATAAAATATAGTTTGAGAATGTTTAACTGATAGTAATATAACCTATTTACAACGCTATTTAACTGATATGCAGCATTTAAGTTACAGCTTTGTACCTAATTTTAGCCTGTTAGCTGAAAATGCTTATAAAAATTTGAGTCAGTCGCTGTGATGAATGGTGGTATCAAATGCTGGTAAGTTGTTTATTGCAGTGACTTATGTTTTAAACCTAATGCTTCAAACCTAAATTCGAGATACTGCCAGACTTATCCCGAATTCAGGTTCATTTATATTTATAAAAGGACACACTCATGGAAGTTACTTTAAATGGATATTACACGCTCATTTTAGCGACGTTGGTATTACTACTTGGGCGCTTCTTGGTCAAGAAAATTAAGTTCTTAGAGGACTTTAATATTCCAGAGCCTGTCGCAGGCGGTCTGGTTGCTGCCGCGATTGTATATGCTCTTAACTTAGTATGGGGTTATAGTTTTACCTTCAATCAAGCATTACAGACGGCGACCATGCTGATGTTTTTTGCCTCAATTGGTCTGAGTGCCGACTTTGGGCGTCTTAAAGCGGGTGGCTCACCGTTACTCATTTTTACCATTGTCGTATCCGTTTTTATTATCTTGCAGGATGTGGTTGGGGTAGCCATGGCAAGCGTACTTGGGCTTGATCCGCTGCTCGGTTTGGTAACAGGTTCTATCGCCTTAACCGGTGGACACGGTACGGCTGGGGCATGGGGTATTGTATTAGAAGAACAATACGGCGTGGTTGGTGCCACGACCCTTGGTATTGCTGCTGCGACTTATGGTTTGGTTGCAGGTGGTCTAGTTGGTGGTCCTGTTGCGCGCCGATTGATCAACAAAATGGGGCTTAAACCAGCTCCAGTCAATGCAAATCAAAGTGACGTTGAAAAGCTTGCCGGTAAGCAGTCATTATATAGCACCAAACATAACGAAGATGGTGATAATAGACATGAAGAGATGTTTGAGAAGCCGGATAATATTCGTCTGATTACCGCCTCTTCTACCATTGAAAGTTTGGCGTTATTTGCAGGTGCTTTGGCGTTTGCCGACTTGATGACCATCGTTGCACAGGGCACGGCATTTGAGTTGCCTACCTTCGTTTGGGCATTAGCAGGTGGCGTGATTATTCGTAATGCACTGACTATGGTCTTTAACTTTGATATGTTTGACCGCGCGATTGATGTGATTGGTAACGCCTCGTTAAGCCTGTTTCTAGCCATGGCGCTGTTGTCGCTAAAGCTATGGGAATTGACAGATTTAGCCGGTCCAGTTTTAATTATTTTACTGGTGCAAACTGCGGTTATGATTGCTTATGCTTACTTCATCACCTTTAGAATCATGGGCAAAGATTATGATGCGGCGGTATTAGCAGCCGGACACTGTGGTTTTGGTATGGGCGCAACGCCAACTGCGATTGCTAATATGCAGGCGGTTACCGATCGCTATTTGCCATCACCTAAGGCGTTTTTAATTGTACCGATGGTTGGTGCTTTCTTTGTTGATATCGTTAACGCGACGGTATTGCAGATATTTACGAAATTGCCGTTTTAACCTGTTAAATTAATGTCCGAAGAATAAAAAAACCGCCTAGCATAAGCTAAGCGGTTTTTTTAATATCACTCTTAATAAGAGCGCTTAAAAACAGTAATTAAAGCTTATTGATTTTTAGCATAAACTGGAAGCTCTTTACAGATAGCTTCTACTTTGCCACGGACTTCAGCAGTCACGGCTTCATCGCCACGGCTGTCTAACACGTCACAAATCCAACCTGCCAACTCACCTGCTTGCGCTTCATTGAAGCCGCGAGTGGTAATGGCTGGTGTACCGATACGGATACCAGAGGTCACGAATGGAGATTTTGGATCGTTTGGTACGGCATTTTTATTGACCGTAATGTGCGCATCACCCAACCATTTATCCGCTTCTTTACCCGTCATTTCTTGCTTAACTAGGCTGATCAGCATGAGATGATTTTCAGTGCCGCCAGAGATGATTTCATAGCCACGGTCGATGATTACTTTCGCCATTGCTTGCGCGTTTTTAACCACTTGTTGCTGATAGGTTTTGAAATTGTCTTCTAATGCTTCTTTGAATGATACCGCTTTGGCAGCGATAACATGCATTAATGGACCGCCCTGATTACCTGGGAAAACGGCTGAATTTAGCTTTTTCGCTAGCTTCTCATCACGAGCTAGAATCATACCTGAACGTGGACCGCGTAAGGTTTTGTGCGTAGTGGTAGTAACCACGTCAGCAAATGGTACTGGGCTTGGGTAAACACCTGCGGCAACCAGACCAGCAACGTGAGCCATATCAACCAATAGATAAGCGCCAACTTCGTCCGCGATATCGCGGAAACGCTGCCAATCGACCACTTGTGAATACGCTGAGAAACCAGCAATAATCATTTTAGGTTTATGTTCACGAGCGAGGGCGTCAACTTGGTCATAATCAATCAGACCAGAGCCTTCGATTAAACCGTACTGCACCGCATGGTAGTTGATGCCTGAAAAGTTAATGTGTGCGCCGTGAGTCAAGTGACCACCCGCATCAAGGCTCATACCAAGAATAGTGTCATTAGCTTTTAAAAGTGCTAAGAATACTGCTGAGTTGGCTTGGCTACCAGAATGTGGTTGGACGTTCACATATTCTGCACCAAACAATTCTTTTGCACGATCAATCGCCAATTGCTCAACCACGTCAACGTGCTCACAACCACCGTAATAACGCTTGCCGGGATAACCTTCAGCGTATTTATTGGTTAAATCGGTACCTTGTGCTTCCATCACCGCTTGTGAGCAGTAGTTTTCTGAAGCAATCAGCTCAATGTGATTTTCTTGGCGAACACTTTCAGCTGCTAATGCTTCAGCAAGTACTGGGTCAAATTCCTTAATCGAGATATCTTGAAACATATTTATACCCTATATAATTTCTTTTATGAAAAGGAAGCTACTAAAAGATAGAAGCTCGGAATCCGCTTATCATGCTTAGCAATAGTGTTGATGCGCTTGGGCACCTTTAATATCGCCGTAACTCAGTGTAGCATGAAACTTTAGCTTCTGAGCGCGAAAAAACCTCATCCTAGCGTGATTAAAGGACATGTGTCTATTGTATTAATAATCGTATAAATATAAGTGTCTAACTGGCAGTAACCTATAAATATAAAGCATGATTCATCATAAGCGATTTATTTAATATATTGCCTGCATACCTTGATAATAAAGGCATATAGAGATAAAAAGCTGACTAATTGGTCAGCTTTTTTAGTTTATAGATGATGTTTTAAATTGAAACATTTAAATTTAAAACTTTAGTATTTGTTGGCAAAAATGCGGTAAAAAAGTCTCACTTATGAGCAAGGTACGCCCATACCAATCGTAGCGCGTTTGCCGACGCCAACCCTCATTTGTATACTCAATAAAACGCTGATTAGGCAAGGTTCGGCAACGCTTAAATAATACATAGCCAATCGGTGTGCCTTTGAGCTGTTGCAACCGTCGCGCCTGCCCTTGCAAGCTGATTAGAGGAAAGATACTTTGTGCCGTCACCCATGGCAATTCGTCGTTACCATATAATTGTGCCTCACGCACCCATGCGAGCAGTGGTCGATTTAGCACCGCACCTTGTAATCCAAGCTGCTGCTTTTGTCGAAGCGATAACAAGCGATAACCTTCAAAACTTCGAACCACCCGTAAAGGCTGCCCTGCTTTTGCCTCTAGCATCGCGGTCAATGAACCATTGGTATCGAGCCATGGCAGTAATGCTGGCGGTGGCGATATTTTTGTTGACGTATTAAAGCGATTAGGGCGCATAGTTAATGACTGATTATCAAGTTAAATAAGTAAAACACTAAATACTGGAATTAAAGACTGCTATCAAAATCAGGCATATTGTCATTATTAAATGGCAACGCCTCATGTGCCTGCTGACGATACTGCGCCATATGAGCACGGTCTTGCTTACAAAAGTCGCTAATCGTTGGGACAAAACGCGGATCATAAATACGATGTAAGGAATGGGTCGTCGTCGGAATAAAACCGCGAATCAGCTTATGCTCACCTTGGGTGCCGGGATCAAAATTCGACAATCCTTGCTCAATAGCAAATTCAATCCCTTGATAATAACACAGCTCAAAATGTAGACTGTCATACTCACCCAGTGCGCCCCAATAGCGCCCATATAACGTGCGCTTGTGCGTATTTTTTGTATCACATGTATCATGAGCAACATCATATAAAAATAAGCTACTGGCGATAATCTCGCCTTCGCTGTCATAAGCTTGCGCCAGCATAATATGCTCTGGCATGGTCTGTGCCAATGCCATAAAAAAATCAGTGGTTAAATAAGGTTGCTGCCCACGGACGGCATAAGTCATCACATAACAATGATAAAAGATTTTCCAATCGTCAGCGCTGATAGCATCCCCGCATTTTCGTACACAAGAAATCCCTTGTTCCGATACTTTACGGCGTTCAGCGCGAATATTTTTGCGCTTTTTGGCGGTCAGTGTCATTAAGAAGTCATCAAAACTGGTAAAAGGCTGTGCATTATTGACGAGATCTTTATTTTGCCATAAGAACTGACAGCCTTGACGCTCAAGGATAGGAATCGTTGCAGATAAAGTGGCGCTCGCTGACTGTGAATACAGCGTTTCTATGGCACTATCTATTTCAATATCTGTTGATGCAGCAAGCGTTGCAAGTTCAGAATTTACAAACAAGCCATGCCAACTTGACGCGCCAACTTGCTGTGCAAGATCATCAACCCCCGCCATTGCCATTTTTATAATATCAGCGCTGAGACTCTCGCCTTGTGCCAACCATAACCGCTCACCTGTAATCGGTGTATAAGGCACACTGGTCACCAAACGTGGATAATAATCAATTCCATAACGCGCATACGCTTCTGCCCATGCATGGTCAAAGACAAACTCACCGCGATGGTGACCTTTTACAAATACCGGCATTACCGCTACCGGTTCAGTTATATCTGTAGTTGGTAAACTCTCATCGGTTAAACTTGCAGCGTTATTGATATCTTTATCACGATATACCAATATAAAAATAGGCAACCAACCCGCATCCTCACCAATCGCGCCCGTATCAATCAGCGCCTGCCAAAAGGCAAACGACATAAATGGCGTATCAGGTGTCTGCCACTGGGTTTGCTGCTGCCAACTCATATCGCCCACGAGCGCGTACTGTAAACTCATAATGCTCACTACTTATTTTTAGATGAATCTAGCGTAGCAAATTTTTACGCTTATGCTGTCACAATTTGCAAAAATACTGTGGATATTTAAGCTGAAAATAGGCAAATTGGAGTTAATGATATCGCTGTCATACTTAGGAGACCAATATGTCTACTTTACTGACTACGCCATTTAAGACCACGGTCAAGACCACTCTAAAACACATAGTCGCAGCAACCTTAATGAGCAGTTGTTTGTGCATACTAAGCGCCTGTGATGCTCAAAAAATCACCAGCGCATCAACGGTAGGTAGTAATAATATCGCGCAGACTACTCCTGAAATTATCAATAGAAACAGCATGCAAGCTGAAACTTCTGACGCACCTTTTAATACACAGACGCTTAGTCCTTCGGGTTATAAAGGTCTGCACTTTGGACAAACCATCACGCCTGAAGTTCTTAGCCGTTTAGGATTGATTAAAGGCGAGCATGGCTATGATGAATGCTACTATCTCGAAGACCCTACTAAAGCCAGCGTGAAGAGAGACGACACTGACTTTGAACCAATATACTATCAGGTGATTGATGGAAAATTAGCACTCATTGGACTTAATGCGCCTGATATTAATTTTTATACGGGCATCCGTAGCGGTGATAAAGTCGATAAAATTATCAGCGCTCATCCGAATAACTTACGTTATAGCATGGATAAATACGATGAAACAGGTGATTACTACCATTTTATTTATGATATTCCTGCTAAAGCAAATACCTTGTCTTTACAGATTAAATACACCATGCGGGGCGGTAAAAAAATTGCAAACGCCAATAGCATGACGCAGCCAGTTGATAAATGGTCAGCAGCGCAACGAGCACAGCTACAAGGGCAGGTTGAAACCATTGAGCTGGGTATTCCAGACGCTATAATGTTGGTTGAAGGTTGCTCATAACCCTTTTGACTAGGTTCAGCAGCAGTGCTTGCACAGAAAAGATGAAATTTATGCGGATGACTGGTAGAATAACGCTATTAATAGTTTAATATAATCCAGATACATGGGATACGAGTCAAAACAGTATCCTGAGTTCATTATGCGAGATTGACATCGCATCGGATTTATAGTGAGTTCGCTATAATATAGCCCTCGATAATTCACTTTCAGACAAGTCAAATAATCTCTTTCAGACAAGTCAAATAATCTAGCTACCGTGCCTTTTTAACTTAACGACAGTTAACGAAAGACCATTCAGCGAAAGCAGCTAAGCAAACTCAAAACTCTCTAAGAGTCTGTATTTTCCAAGAGCCTACATATAATGTACTCGTTCTAAGCACATAGTCCATGATTGCATAGGGGCTGTATAGAACGATTCATGATATGTAAGCGTTATTATTCACAACCACCCAAAGGAATGCACTACTACAATGACAAAAATTATTTATACAAAAACTGACGAAGCCCCAGCGCTAGCGACCCTGTCTTTCTTGCCTATCGTGCAAGCCTTTACAAAAACAGCAGGAATTGAAATTGAAACCGCTGATATCTCTTTAGCGGGTCGAATTATTGCTTTATTTTCAGAGTTTTTACCAGAAGAACAACGTATTCCTAGCGCCTTTGTGGCGTTAAGTGAATTGGTAAAACAACCTGGTGCCAATATTATTAAATTGCCCAACATCAGCGCCTCTATCCCGCAGTTAAAAGCGGCGATTAAAGAGCTACAAGATAAAGGCTATGATTTACCTGATTACCCAGATCATCCAGAAACAGATAAAGAAAAAGACGCGCGCGAGCGCTATGACAAAATTAAAGGCAGCGCCATTAACCCAGTATTGCGCGAAGGTAACTCTGATCGCCGTGCACCAAAAGCGGTAAAAGCGTTTGCAAGAAACCACCCACATTCAATGGGCGCATGGAGTGCCGATTCTAAGTCGCACGTAGCCACTATGCAACATGGCGATTTTGCCGATACCGAACAATCAGTAACTCTTGATAAAGCGACTGACTACCGTATCGAATTTACCGCTGAAGATGGTACAGTGACTGAGCTAAAAGCACCTGCACCATTACTAGCTGGTGAATTAATTGATGCGGCAATCTTAAGCCATACCGCATTAGTAGAGTTTTTAGAAGAGCAAGTTGAAGACGCTAAAGCAGAAGATGTGTTGTTCTCATTGCATCTAAAAGCCACCATGATGAAAGTTTCTGACCCGATTATCTTTGGTGAAGCGGTCAAAATCTTCTTTAAAGAATTGTTTGCTAAACATGGCGATACGTTCAAAGAACTTGACGTTAACGTCAATAATGGTTTTAGCAACTTATTGGCTAAAATCCAAGAATTGCCTGAAGCAAAACGCAAAGAAATCGAAGCTGACATTCAGACCATTTATAAAAACAACCCTGATCTTGCGATGGTAGATTCAGCCAAAGGCATTACTAACCTACACGTACCAAGTGACGTCATCGTTGATGCATCTATGCCAGCTATGATTCGTAGCTCAGGTAAAATGTGGGGCGCGGACAATGAGTTGCATGACACTAAAGCCGTTATCCCTGATAGCAGCTATGCGTGTATCTATGATGAAACCATCAAATTCTCTAAAGAACATGGCGCATTTGATCCAACTACCATGGGTTCAGTACCAAACGTCGGTTTGATGGCGCAAAAAGCAGAAGAATACGGCTCGCACGACAAAACCTTCCTAATTCCTTCTGCTGGTAAAGTACAAGTGCTTGATAGCGAAGGCAATGTATTGACCGAGCATCAAGTAGAAGCGGAAGACATCTGGCGCATGAACCAGGTGAAAGATGCACCGATTCAAGATTGGGTAAAATTAGCCGTGACACGTGCCCGTGCCAGCGGTATTCCAACGGTATTTTGGTTAAACCACAAACGTCCACACCATGCAGAACTGATCAAAAAAGTTGAAAAATACCTTAAAGATTATGACACCACTGGTTTAGACATTCGCATCATGCCAGTACGTGAAGCGACTCGTTTCACTCTAGAGCGTCTAAAAGAAGGCAAAGATACCATCTCTGTCACTGGTAACGTCTTGCGCGATTACCTAACTGACTTGTTCCCAATCTTAGAGTTAGGCACCAGTGCTAAAATGCTATCTATCGTACCATTGATGAATGGCGGCGGCTTGTTTGAAACAGGTGCAGGCGGTTCAGCTCCTAAGCATGTACAGCAGTTAGTTGAAGAAAACCATTTACGTTGGGATTCACTCGGTGAGTTCTTAGCGTTGGCGGTATCTTTAGAGCACTTGGCAGTCAAAAATGACAATGCTAAAGCACAAATTTTAGCCGATACGCTAGATAAAGCGACTGAAAAACTGTTGTTAAACAACAAATCACCATCACGTAAAACCGGTGAATTGGACAACCGTGGCAGTCATTTCTATCTGGCTATGTACTGGGCTCAAGAGCTTGCTGCACAGACTGAAGATAAAGAATTGGCAGCACAGTTTGCACCACTTGCTGAAAAACTTGCCAGCAACGAAGACGCTATTGTTAAAGAATTAAATGACGTTCAAGGTCAGCCGGCTAATATCGATGGCTACTACTTCTTTGATGAAGCTTTAGCAACTAAAGTCATGCGTCCAAGTCAGTTATTGAATGACACGATTGACTCTTTATAATTGAAATAACGTTATAACCTAAATAGCTTTATACTTTAAAGCTGTTTAAGTTTATATAACTTAAGCTTATACAACACAGCACCCCAACCGTCTTAGATGGTTGGGGTGCTTCTTATTGCCAAGATTTATGATTAAAATAAATAATCATTAACCGTGCCTAGTATTTGAAATACATGATATTAACTTAAACAACACTGTTGGTATGGAAAAGATGAAATTTATGCCGATGACTGGTAGAATAAGGCGTTTGATACGCTTAATATCATTCAGATATACAAGCCTATAGACGTACATATACAGATACATACGACAAAAGCGACAAAAAATTAGCGTTAAGTTATTTGATGTAACCGCACAGTTTATTATTGCATAAGGGTATTGAGAACTATTCATTTAGATTTCAGCCTTATTATTAACGATAACTAAAGGAATGTCATACCACCATGTCAAAAATTATTTATACCAAAACTGACGAAGCACCAGCGTTAGCCACGCTATCATTCTTGCCTATTGTTAAAGCATTTACCCATACCGCAGGCATTGCTGTTGAAACCAGTGATATCTCTGTTGCCGCGCGTGTATTGGCTGAATTCCCTGATTACCTAACCGAAGAACAACGCGTTCCTGATAATCTAGCGGAGCTTGGTAAACTGACCCAAGACCCTGATACCAATATTATTAAACTACCTAACGTGAGTGCCTCTATTCCTCAATTAAAAGCCTGTATTAAAGAATTACAAGGTAAAGGCTTTGCGATTCCTGACTTTCCAGATGATCCAAAAACGGATGAAGAAAAATCAATTCGTCAGCGATATGGTAAAAGTTTAGGCAGTTCTGTGAATCCGGTACTACGTGAGGGTAACTCAGACCGCCGCGCACCGAAAGCGGTTAAAAACTTTGCCCGTCAACATCCACATTCTATGGGTGAATGGAAACAATGGTCGCAGACGCATGTATCGCACATGCACAGTGGCGACTTTTATGCCGGTGAGCAGTCACTTACTTTAGACAAAGCGCGTACCATACGTATGGAACGCTTGGCTGACGATGGCACTATCAAAGTCTTAAAACCAGAAATTGCGTTGCTTGATAAAGAAATCATCGACTTGATGTTTATGAGCAAACAAGCGCTGTGTGAATTTTATGAGCGTGAAATGGAAGATTGTCGTGAAGCCGGCATTTTATTTTCCTTACACGTAAAAGCCACCATGATGAAGGTGTCGCACCCTATCGTATTTGGGCATGCGGTTAAAATCTACTATAAAGATGCCTTCAAAAAACATGGTGCATTATTTGACGAATTAGGCGTTAACGTCAATAACGGCATGGCAAGTTTGTATGAAAAAATTGCCGAGCTACCTGCCAGTAAACGTGAAGAAATCGAACGTGACTTGCATGCGTGTCAAGAGCATCGCCCACGTCTGGCGATGGTTGATTCTGCAAAAGGTATCACCAATTTCCATTCACCCAGTGACGTGATTGTCGATGCGTCTATGCCTGCTATGATTCGCGCGGGTGGTAAAATGTGGGGTGCTGATGGCAAAATGTATGACTGTAAAGCGGTCATGCCTGAGTCTACCTTTGCTCGTATCTACCAAGAAATGATTAATTTCTGCAAATGGCATGGTAATTTTGACCCAACTACGATGGGCACTGTACCTAACGTGGGCTTAATGGCGCAACAAGCCGAAGAATATGGCTCACACGATAAAACGTTTGAAGCCAGCGATGCAGGTATCGCACGTATTGTTGATGTTGATACTGGTGAAGTATTGCTTGAGCAGCGTGTTGAAAAAGGCGATATTTGGCGGATGTGTCAAGTCAAAGACGAGCCGATTCAAGATTGGGTGAAACTTGCCGTACGCCGTGCACGCGAGTCTGATACACCTGTCGTATTTTGGTTAGACTCTTACCGTCCACACGAAAATGAGCTGATCAAAAAGGTAAGAACGTACTTAAAAGACTATAATACCGAAGGTCTACACATCGAAATCATGTCACAAGTTCGCGCGATGCGTTATACCTTAGAGCGCGTCGCTCGCGGTCTTGACACCATCTCTGTGACCGGTAATATCCTCAGAGACTATCTCACCGACTTGTTCCCAATCCTAGAATTAGGCACCAGTGCAAAAATGTTGTCAGTTGTGCCACTTATGAAAGGCGGTGGATTGTTTGAAACCGGTGCCGGTGGCTCAGCGCCTAAGCACGTGCAACAGTTGTTAGAAGAAAACCATTTACGTTGGGATTCACTGGGTGAGTTTTTAGCCTTGACGGTATCTTTAGAGCATTTGGCAACCAACGACCACAATGCCAAAGCGCAAATCTTGGCGGATACGCTAGATAAAGCGACCGAAAAACTGCTATTAAATAACAAAGGTCCATCACGTAAAACGGGCGAATTAGACAATCGTGGCAGTCATTTCTATCTTGCCATGTACTGGGCGCAAGAGCTTGCGGCACAAAATAAAGATACTGAGCTACAAGCACAGTTTGCACCACTTGCCGAAAAACTAACCAGCAATGAAAATGCTATTGTTAAAGAATTGAATGACGTTCAAGGTCATCCTGTCGATATCAAAGGCTACTACCTTGCTGATGAGAAACTTGCTGAGCAAGCAATGCGTCCAAGTAAGTTATTCAATGAGGCGTTAGCGTCATTATAATTGTAATTGCACTTAAATAGCTTTGCACCTTAAGGCTTTTTAAGCTTATATCTTTAAGATAATGCAAAAAACACCTCAACAGTTTAATACTATTGGGGTGTTTTTTTGTCTTGGAAACTATCATAATTTTGCGTAGATAACCGCTATAATGGTCACCACTCGCTATTCTGCCAATGTTTGATAGTTTCAGTTCATTGCAGTTCATTTATGTTTTAGGAATATCCATTTTATGTCGACCTCTAGCCTGATTCTTTTTAACAAGCCTTATGGGGTACAAAGCCAATTTCGCGATGATGGTGGCAATGCACATACCACCCTTGCCCCTTATTTTACCGATAAGTCACTACGCGTTGCGGGTCGATTGGATGCTACTTCTGAAGGGCTATTAATTCTTACCAATGATGGGCGGGTGAATAAAGCCATCACGCAGCCACCCCGTGCGACTAATTTTGAAAATAACGCCAAGCAAGGTAAAACCTATCTAGTGCAAGTTGAAGGCATCATCACAGCGGCACAATTAGCAGAACTTACCAATGGTGTGACGCTAAAAGATGGCAAAACCTTACCCGCCATCGCAAAAATAGTCGAGGAAGCGGATTTACCAATTACCTTATGGCAACGAAATCCGCCTATCCGTGAACGCAAAAATGTTCCAACTTCGTGGCTGATGTTAACGATTTACGAAGGTAAAAACCGCCAAGTACGCCGGATGACGGCGCATGTGGGATTGCCTTGTTTGCGCCTCATTCGCTGGTCGGTAGCTGGGTTTGAGCTTGGCGAATTAGGCGTTGGTGAGTTTGTACGCATTCATTTAAATGCGGAGCGCTGTGAGCAATTAGGGATTTATAATTAGACGGTTTTGGTTAGCAGTTATTTAGAGCTTGTCTGTTTAAAGTCTTAGGTATTTAAGGCTTAGATACTCTATGATTAACATGTTTCATTATTACGCCAAGCACGCTCAGTACAGTTACAAGCTGTAGTAGACTGGGTTTTGAATGAGGGCGTTTTATCTGTTAAGATTCAATACCTTATTATATATGTACTAGATTTTTCTAGCGCGTCATCTCATCATCTAGCCCATTTAAGTGAAGGATATCACATGACCATTTCTACCTATCGTTTTGCGTTTTTAGCGTCCAGTATATCTGTAGCGCTTGCACTGACTGGCTGTCAACCTGCTAATGAGAATACTGAAGCAACCCCTACGGAAGACGTTGCGCCAGCGGTTGAAGATGCACACGTAGAACACGCTGAAGCCGTTACAGAGATGGACGCGCATGCGGGTCATGATATGACAGCTGCAGCGCCAATGTCTGATATGTTAAAGGACTACACCAAGTCGATGACTGCTATGCATGATGAAATGATGGTAGGTATGGCATATAACGACCCAGATACCGCCTTTGCTAAAAGCATGCTCGGACACCATCGCGGCGCGGTTGATATGGCAAAAATTGAGCTAAAATATGGCACTGATGAAGTCATGAAAAAGTTAGCGCAAGACGTTATCGACGCGCAGCAGCTTGAAATTGATGTGATGAATAAATGGCTTGCCAGCCACCCTGACGCGGTCAAGCCTAAGCCCGAAACCGCAGACATGCAAATGGCATACGCTAATGGTATGGACGCCATGCATGGCGAGATGATGGCAGGTATCGCTGACCCTGTAGCGGATATGGCGTTTGCTCGCGGTATGTTAGCGCATCATGTGGGCGCGGTGGATATGGCAAAAGTTGAGCTGAAATATGGCAAAAATGAGGAAATGCGTAAATTAGCACAACAGATTATCGATGCGCAGCAGCCTGAGATTGAGTTGATGCAAAATTGGATTGCTAAAAACGCAGCTGATGCAAAAGAGACTGACAAACTATCTGATAGTACTCAGTAAATACAAAACACCATAATTTAAGATGTCATCATTCAAAATGCCATCCATAGAGGTCTATATGTTAGTTAGTTTAATAAGAGAAGGTTTAGGACGCATCATTGCTGCTATGAGTGTATTAACTCAAGGTAAGGCAATGGTACGCACTGAGGAACAGCAAGCCGACGTCAATGCAGCATGTAAAAATTTATCACTCTATCAATTTCAATCTTGTCCTTTTTGCGTCAAAGTACGTCGTCGTATGCATCAATTAAATTCACCTATTGAGCTTCGAGATGCAAAAAACAACCCGCAGTTTCGCAGTGAGCTTGCTGAGAAAGGTGGGCGTATCAAAGTACCTTGTTTGCGTATTGAAGAAAACGGTGACGTGCAGTGGATGTATGAATCCAATGATATTATTGCTTATTTAGAACAACGCTTTGGCTAATATTGATGATAAATGAAGGGCATGAATGAGCTCAATTGATACGGAGTCCACTCATGCCCTTCTCACTATTGCTTAGGATTTTTAGAAAAGTAATTTTTTAAAATTTCCAATACCTAACAAGCTTCGCTCGAGTGAGTAACCACATAACCCAATCATTTATGTATCACATCAAGCCACGCTTCCCATGCCTGT